>NZ_AXCB01000015.1:0-1172 GCF_000475375.1 Marinobacter sp. EVN1 | reverse complement strand
CGGGTCCGTCAACGGCATGCACGACAGCTTTAACCCCATTGGCGGCATGATCCCGATGATCGACATGTTCATCAACGTCACCTTTGGCGGTATCGGTGTGGGGCTGATTGGCTACCTGCTGTTCCTGCTGTTGGCGGCGTTTCTGGGCTCGCTGATGATCGGCCGGGCACCGGAAATTGCCGGCAAGGCACTGGAAACCCGGGAAATGAAGCTAGTCTGCATCGCCCTGTTGATCCAGCCCCTGTTGATCCTGGGCTTCAGCGCTATCACCGTTGCCTTCCCATCGTTGACCGGCAACTCCAATCCGGGCTTCCACGGCATCAGCCAGGTGATTTACGAGTACACCTCCGCCTTTGCCAACAACGGTTCCGGCTTTGAAGGGCTTGGCGACAACACCGTGTGGTGGAACGTGACCTGTGCCGTCAACCTGGCGCTGGGTCGTTTCATCCCGATTCTCGCACCGCTGGCAATCGCCGCATCACTGGCCGCCAAGCGTTCCGCGCCGGAAGGTCGGGGCAGCCTGAGCATCGACACGCCCACCTTTGGGCTGATGACCCTGGCGGTGATTGTGATGTTTACCCTGCTGAGCTTTATGCCGGTGCTGATTCTCGGCCCGATCGCTGAAGCCCTGAGTCTGATGTCCTGAGTGGAGAATGATGATGTCCAAGAGAACCCCCAAAATGACTGACTCACTTGATCTGGGCACAGTTGTCGGCCAATCCATCAAGCGGCTGACGCCAAAGGATCTGGCCCGCAACCCGGTCATGATGGTCGTCGGTATCGGAACGGTGATCACCTTTCTGCTGGGCTTGAGCCACCTCGCCCAGGGTGCCCCGGCTGGCCTGGATTTCGCGATCAGTGCGATCCTGCTATTCACCGTCCTCTTCGCCAATGGTGCCGAGTCTGTCGCGGAAGCCCGCGGCAAGGCTCAGGCCGGTGCGCTCCGGGCTACAAGGAAAGACCTGAAAGCCTGCAAACTCGATGGCGAGCAGCACAAGGAAGTGCCCGCCACAGACCTTCGCAAGGGCGACCGGGTGCTGGTAAAACCGAACGAACTGATTCCCGCGGATGGCGAGATTGTTCAGGGCGCCGCGACCATCAATGAGTCGGCGGTCACCGGTGAATCTGCGCCGGTGCTCCGGGAAGCCGGTACCGACAACAGCGGTGTCAGC
>NZ_AXCB01000014.1:0-117545 GCF_000475375.1 Marinobacter sp. EVN1 | reverse complement strand
ACTTATTCAGAGCCTCCCTAAAGTCCGTTGGGCCGATGCTGAAAGGTTGCGGCGTTACACCGAAGCTGTTGAAAATTCTGCTGAGGCAAAAGGTGAGATGACGCAAGAGCTGCAAGCCTGGATTGATTGGGCCAGATTGAAAGCTGACTGTCGTGATCCATTGGTGCCAGTTTCTGATGCTGTGCTGGATGGGCCGGAGTCTCAGGCACCGGGTTATCACTACTGGTAGGCTTATTGGCCCAGAACAAATTTGGCGTCGAGGCGGTTTAAAAGCTGGAATGTGGTGATGTAGGGCACACCAAAGCATCACAGATATTAGAGATCTTAACTATGGCACTGTGCCCTCTCACGGGCCCAGGTCAGGGTTGTTGGATTTACTCTGGCGTAGTCGGCTGCCATGATCTAGCTCTTATTAAGAGGTTTGGAGAGTAGTGTAATTCGATGAATCCAGCCTGGCCATCATGTATCGCTGCAAGGCGCAGCCCAAGGTATAGCCGGTTACTGTAATTACCGTAATTACAGTAAACCTGCGGGACTGAGCTTGAATTCAGGAGAGCATAGCTTCTCGGGAGCCTAGTGTTACGATGGCAGAGAAGTGTTCAATCCGCTGCTGAAGTATGATTTACCTCAAGAAAACACAATTTTCTTCACTTGTCCCCCGAGTGAACCCCGAAGGTCAGGCAAGCTATTGATATTCAATATCTCTTTACTTTTTGCATCGGAAAATAACAAGGACTCACCATGACCAACTCTCTTACCCGCTCCACCTCTTGGCTTATGGCTCTGATGGCCGCTGCCCTGATGTCTGGCTGCAGTACCGTTTATTACAACGCCATGGAAAAACTGGGGTTTGAAAAACGCGATATTCTGGTCGACCGGGTGGGCGAAGCGCGGGATGCCCAGAGTGATGCACAGGAAACCTTCCGCTCATCCCTGGCACGGTTCCAGAGTGTGGTGGATACCCCGGATACCGAGCTCAAGACCAAATACGAAGAAGTCCGGGATGCCTATGAAGACAGTGAGGACGCTGCCGAGGAGGTGCGTGACCGCATCGATGCGGTTGAAGGTGTTTCCCAGGCTCTGTTTGCGGAATGGGAAGCCGAGCTGGACCGGTACGAAAGCGCCTCCCTGCGCCGGAGCAGCGAGCAACAACTGCGGGAAACCCGCAGCCAATATGACCAGCTGATTCGCCGGATGCATCAGGCCGAAGCGCGCATGGAGCCGGTGCTGCAGGCCTTTGAGGATCAGATGCTGTATCTGAAACACAACCTGAATGCCCAGGCTATCGGTGCGCTGGAAAATGAACTGGGCCGTATTCGCAGCGATGTGGATACCCTGATCCGCAACATGGAAGCCTCCATTGCCGAATCGGAAGCGTTTATCCAGCGTTTCCGGCAATAGCGGTTCCTTACGAAAACAAACAGTTTATCTGTAAAACAACGTCAAAAGCTCGGGTAAACTCCACCACTGTCTCATTGTGCCGCTGCCTGTGCAGCGGACTAAGTCATTCGTGGTAAAGGAGATAACCCGTGCGCAAGTTGGCCTGCCTGTTCGCTGCCACGCTGGTGTTTGCCGGCGTTTCTGTGCCCGCCCTGGGCTCAGACAAACTCTACATCTACACTGAGAACTTTCCCCCGTACAACATGAGTTCCACCGGCCGTGCGTTTGAGCACAACGGCGATGGAATTGATGGTCTGTGTACCGAGATGGTGAAAGCGGTGCTGCAGGCGTCCGGGCTGGACCATGTGATCAAGCTTCGGAACTGGGATTACGGTTACAACCGGGCCCTGAACAAGAAGAACCACGGCATTTTCTGCACCACCTATACCGAAAGCCGGGCGCCCCAGTTCAAGTGGGTGGGGCCACTGGCCAACAACCTGTGGACCATCTTTGCCCCGGCCGGTACCAATCTGCAGATTGACGATCTGGAAGATACCCGTGGCTTGCTGTATGCCGGTTATCGCGGTGATGTCATGACCGAATACCTGCTGGAGCGCGGCTATAAGGTCTCGGAGATGGAAAGCGACGATCTGAACCCGAAGCGTCTGGAACTGGGGCAGGTTGACCTCTGGATTGCGGACCAGCTGGCCGGGCCCTATTTTGCCTCCCAGCAGGATGTGGAAGGGCTGGTTCCGGTGTATTCGTTCAACAAGACCGAACTGTACCTGGCCATGAACATGGAAACGCCGGACGAGGTGATCCAGAAACTGAATCAGGGCCTGGAAACCATCAAGAACAACGGAATCTACGAGGCTATTGAGACCAAGTACGGTCTCTGATCAGAGTTTTGATCCGTTACAAAAGGGGAAGCCTGTGGCTTCCCCTTTTTCGTTATTGGGCCATCGCTTAACCGGTGCGGCGCAGATCCGGTGAACGAACCGGGCGCAGGGCCTCGGTATGGCTGCGATTACCCAGAAAGTCGGGCCGCGGTTTGTTGCCGCAGAATGGCTGTTCCAGACGGTTTTCCACACTGTTGTAGACGAAGAACAGATTGCTGCGGGGCCAGGGTGACATATTGGCATTGGAGGCATGCAACGTGTTGCACTCGAATATGATCAGAGAGCCCGCTGGCCCGGTAGGCGCCTGGATGCCGAACTGATCGGCCATCTTCTGCAGGTCCTGCTCGTTAGGCACCCCCAGTTCCTGTTTTTTCAGGGAGGACTGATAGTTGTCCTCGGGCGTGCGGCCGACACAGGGCACAAACGTCTTGTGAGAGCCGGGAATCAGCATCAACGGGCCGTTGAATGGTGTGTTGTCGGTAAGGGCGATGGAAAAGCTGACGGCCCGCATTCGGGGCATACCATCCTCGGCGTGCCAGGTCTCGAAATCCGAATGCCAGTCAAAGCCCTTGCCGTGGAAACCGGGTTTGAAATTGATGCGGGACTGGTGGATGTAGGCATCACTGCCCAGCAGCTGGTGCACCATATCCAGCAGGCGGGTATCCCGGGTCAGCCGGTCGAAGCGATCAGACAGCTCATGGATCCCGAAGATGGAGCGGATTTCCTGCTTGCCCGGCTCGGTAATAGTGCCTTCGGAACGCAGGATGCTGTCGTCATTCTCATAGGCTCGCAGGTCGTCCCGGAAACGTTTGACGGTTTCCTGATCCAGAAAGTTGTTGAATACCAGAAAGCCGTCCCGTTCATACCGGGCCAGTTCGGTTTCGCTCAGCGGCCCATTGTGGCGGTCGGTTCCCTGGCTGTGGATAACCGGGTCCTTGCGCTCGAAACTCTCTGCCGGGCGCTCGAGGCGGGTGGGATAAAAGTCGTCAGTACGATTGTCCATTTTCGAACCTCCTTCTTTTATACGCGAGAATGGTGATGTCTCTAAAAGTCGTTAAACCTCAGTGCATTGTGAGAAAAGTGGTAAGGCAGGGGGAAAGTTGAGGTCGTATCAACGGGATTTCAACCCCGGTTTCCGGATGGTCATGAACAGGCAAAAATGTCCCGGGCAGCGCCCGGGACGGGAAAATACCGGAGGTTAACCGGTAAAGGCCATCTCTTCCGGCGCCACCTGCATGAGGTTGCGGGTCGGGCTCAGCATGCTGGTGGCGTGGGCCTGGGCCCGGGGCAGCAAGCGCTCATAATAGAACTCGGCGGTCGCCAGCTTGGTGCGGTAAAAGGCGTCAGATTCATCGCCGCCGTTTTCCAGTTTATCGCTGGCCACCGCCGCCTGGCGTAGCCACATATACGCCATGGTCACGTAGCCGCTGTACATCAGGAAGTCGTTGGCGGCGGCGCTGACCACGTCGCGATCCTTGCGTGCTGCCAGCATCACGCGCACGGTCAGCAGGTTCCACTGGGCGGTCAGTTTCAGCAGCTCCACCGCCATCGGCCGCAGTTGTTTGTTGGTCAGGTGCTTGCGGGCAAAATTGGCCACCTTGAGGGTGAATTCCCGCACTGCTCCGCCCTGGGTCATCAGCAAGACCTTGCGCCCGAGCAGGTCCAGCGCCTGGATGCCGGTTGTACCTTCGTACAGGGTGGCAATACGGGTATCCCGGACAATCTGCTCCATACCGTGTTCGCGGATGTAGCCATGACCGCCGAACACCTGCATGCCCAGGTTGGTGGCCTCACAGCCCAGCTCGGTCAGGAATCCCTTAAGGATTGGCGTCAGGAAGCCGAGTTTGTCGTCATATTTCTCAACCTTGGCGGTATCGCCTGCGGTATGCGCTTCCACCATATGGTCCGCGATCTTGGCGGCGTAATAGAGCATGGAGCGGCCGCCTTCCGCGATGGCTTTCTGGGTCAGCAGCATACGCCGGACATCGGCATGGTGAATCAGGCTGTCTGCAACCTCATCCGGCTCTTTCTTGCCGGACAGCGCCCGCATGGAACGGCGCTCCCTGGCGTAATCCAGAGCCCACTGATAGGACAGCTCGGCGGGGCCAACCCCCTGAATTGCCGTACCGATGCGGGCTGTGTTCATAAAGGTGAACATGCACTCCAGGCCCTGATTCTCCGGGCCGATCAGATAGCCGGTGGCGCCATCGAAATTCATCACACAGGTGGCCGAAGCCTTGATGCCCATTTTCTTCTCCAGCGCGCCGCAACTGACGGCGTTGCGCTCACCGACACCGCCCTGGGCATCGGGCAGGAACTTGGGCACGATAAACAGGCTGATGCCTTTGGTGCCTTTCGGGGCATCCGGCAGACGGGCCAGCACGATGTGAACGATGTTTTCGGTCAGATCGTGCTCACCTGAGGAAATGAAGATCTTGGTGCCTGTGAGTTTGTAGCTGCCGTCGGCCTGGGGTTCGGCCCGGGTTTTGACCTGGCCCAGGTCGGTACCGCACTGGGGCTCGGTCAGGCACATGGTGCCGCCCCAGCGGCCTTCGGTCAGCGGCGCCAGATAAGTCTGTTGCTGCTGCTCATCGCCGTGCAGATAGATGGTGTTCATGGCCCCCAGGGACAGGCCCGGGTACATGGAAAAGGACCAGTTGGCGGTGCCCATCATTTCCTGCTTCAGCAGGCCCATGGAGGCCGGCAGGCCCTGGCCCCCGAATTCCTCCGGTGCCGAAAGGCCCTGCCAGCCGCCCATCACATATTGCTCGTAGGCTTCTTTATAGCCCTTTGGGGTGATCACTTCACCGTTTTCCAGGTGGCACCCTTCTTCGTCGCCGGACTGATACAGCGGGCTCAGCACCTCTTCGCAGAAACGGCCGCATTCGCTCAGAATGGCGTCGACAATGTCGGGCGTGGCGTTCTCACCGGAGGCCAGTGTCTGGTAGTGCCGCGGGTAATCGAATACGTCATTGAGCAGGAATTTCATGTCCCTCAGGGGCGCTTTATACACAGGCATAGCCAGTCCTCACATGCATTGATCATCCGGAATTGGTTGGGCCAGAAAGGCCACTGTGTGTGCAGTTGTACGGTATTCCCGGCGGGCTGCCATTGACGGAAAGCGCTGGTGCTGATGTCAGAATGGACAATTGGCTGAAATGACGGTTGGGCCCGGGGACTGATCGGGCACGGTCATGGGACCGTAATGCTGTAAACGTTCTGTTGCTATCCGGTAGTCGCCAAGGAGTGTAAAAGTCATGCAAACGCAGCCTTTCCCCGGTCTTTTCCATGGTCTTCGAAGCGGTGGTCTTATACTGTTAATGACCCTGATGCTGGCAGGGTGTGCCGGGCCGAATCTGGAGGATTATCAGGGCCAGGCACCGGAGCTGGTGCCCTCGGAGTTTTTCCGGGGCGAACTTTCGGCCCGGGGTGTGGTCAAGGACTACGCCGGCCAGGTTATCCGTACCTTCGACGCAGACATTGTGGCCAGTTGGGATGAAAACGGTGTCGGTACGCTGGATGAAGTGTTCCGTTTCAACGACGGCGAGGTCCAGACCCGGATCTGGACGCTGACACCGGACAACGGCAGCTATCACGCCAGCGCCGGCGACGTGGTGGAAGCCGGCACCATGCGCTGGCAGGGCAACGCCATACACATGAATTATGTCCTGCGGGTGGCATACGGCGATGGCACGATCGATGTCCGGATGGACGACTGGATGTACCTGGTTACTCCCGACACCCTGATCAACCAGACCACCATGAGCAAGTGGGGTGTCGATGTGGGTGAAGTGGTGTTGGTGATTCAGAAACATGAAAGCGGGGCTGTCCCGCAGAACTGAACTCGGAAAGGTTTGCGATACCCATGTGGAAGCAATGGCTGATTGCGGTGGTACTGGTTGCAGCGGGTGCCGGAAGTGCGGTGTTCTTTCTGTCAATGGATTCCTCGTCCACAGAACAGGCCGGTGAGGAGCCGAGGGCCAGCAAAGTCAGTGCAGTGGCGCCCAGATTGCAGCAGGTCAGGGATGAGATTCGTTCGGTGGCCAACCTCAAGGCACTGAATGCCGTGGAACTGACCACCGAAGTCACCGGTCGGGTGGTGCAGATCAACCTCGAACCCGGACAGAAAGTATCTCAGGGCGATGTCCTGTTACGTCTCGACGATCGTCAGGCCCGTGCCGATCTCCAGGTGATTGAAGCCCAGCTGGCCGATGCCAGGCGGCAACTGGAGCGGGCCCAGCGTTTGCGCTCCAACAATAGCGTGTCCCAGTCCCAGGTGGATGAACTGGTCACCGCCGTGAGTGTGGCTGAAGCCCAGCGACAGGCTGCCCGGGTGCGGCTGGAAAACCATCGCATTGAAGCGCCGTTCTCCGGTGTGGTGGGCCTGAGCGACATCAGCGTGGGGGCGTATTTGCAAGCGGGCACCACCATTACCACGCTGGACACCACCGATCGTATGGAAATGGGTTTTGCGGTTCCGGAACGTTTTGTCGGCCAGGTTCGGGTAGGCCAATCGGTGATTGCCTCCTCGCCGGCATTCCCAGACGAGGTCTTCCGGGGAGAGCTGGTGGAATTGGCCACCCGCATCAGCGAATTGAGCCGAACCCTGTCGGTGCGAGCCATTATCGATAATCCGGACGGTCGTCTGCGGCCGGGCCAGTTCATGTCGGCGTCACTGACCCTGCAGGAACGGGAAGGGCTGGTGATTCCGGAGCAGGCAGTGATGATTCGTGGCGACGACAAGTATGTGTTTGTTGCCGAAGACGGCGTGGCACGCCGGGTATCGGTGGCGACCGGTTCGCGCATGCCCGGTCTGGTGGAAATTACCTCCGGCCTGACCCTGGACGACGCCGTAGTGGTAACCGGGCAGGATCGCCTGAGTACCGGCGACCGCATTGAAGTACAGAGTAACGACCAGGCGATTCCGGAAAACCGGTTTGCCCGGACCGTGGAGTCCTGATCGATGGTGCTGTCCGATGTCTCCATCAAACGCCCGGTGTTTGCCACCGTTCTGAGCCTGCTGATTGTCGTATTCGGCGTGGCCGCCTTGCTGGGCTTGCCGGTTCGGGAATATCCGGATATTGATCCGCCGGTGGTTTCGGTGTCCACCGATTACACCGGCGCTGCGGCGGAAGTGGTCGACACCCAGATTACCCAGGTGATTGAAGGGGCCATCAGTGGCATTGAAGGCATTCGCTCCATCGAATCCTCAACCGAACAGGGTGAATCCAGAACCTCAATAGAATTTGATACCTCCCGGGATGTAGACATTGCCGCCAACGACGTACGCGATGCGGTGTCCCGGGTTCTGAACCAGTTGCCGGATGAGGCCGATCCTCCGGTGGTTCAAAAAGCCGATTCCGATGCCCGGCCAATGATGTGGATAACTCTGATCAGTGACGTCTGGGACAGTGCCGAACTCAGTGACTTCGCCGATCGGGTTCTGGCAGACCGGTTATCGGTTCTGGACGGTGTTGCCGATGTCCGGATTGGCGGTGAACGCCGTTACGCCATCCGGGTCTGGCTCGACCGCACCCGCCTGGCGGCCCGGAACATAACCGTTGCTGAGGTGGAGCAGGCACTGCGGCAGAACAACGTGGAGTTACCGGCCGGTTCAGTGGACTCCTCCACCCGCAACTTTACCGTGCGCGCGGAAGGGCGGTTGTCAAATGTGGAAGATTTCCGCAATCTGGTGATCCGCCGGGATGGCAACGACCTGTTGCGCCTGGGCGAGGTTGCCAATGTTCAGGTCGGGGTGGAATCGGATGTTGGTCGTTTGCGGGCCAATGGCGAAACCGCTATCGGGATGGGGGTAATCCGCCAGTCCAAGGCCAACACGGTAGCGGTGTCGGATGCGGTGAAGGCGGAGCTGGTGAAGATTCGCGAGACCTTGCCGCCGGAAGTGCGTATTGCCGAGAGCTATGACGAATCGGTGTTTATTCGGGCTTCGATCAAAGAGGTTCTGACCACGCTGGCGATTGCGGTATCGCTGGTGATACTGGTTATTTTCCTGTTCCTGCGCTCCTGGCGCGCAACCCTGATTCCGGCGGTCACCATTCCGGTGGCGGTGATCGGTGCGTTTATCGGCCTGGGTTTCCTGGGCTTTTCCATCAACGTGCTGACCCTGTTGGCCATCATTCTGGCCATCGGCCTGGTGGTGGACGATGCCATTGTCATGCTGGAGAACATCCAGCGTCGCATTGATGAAGGCGAACCACCGTTGCTGGCGGCCTACCGGGGCGCCAAGCAGGTGGCTTTCGCGGTGATCGCCACCACGCTGACTCTGGTGGCGGTATTTGTGCCCATCTCGTTCATGGGCGGCAACGTGGGCCGGTTGTTTGCGGAATTCGGCTTCACCCTGGCTGCCGCCGTGGTGGTCTCCAGCCTGGTAGCTCTGACCCTGGCGCCGATGCTCTGTTCCAAGTGGCTCCGGCACAGTCCCGAAAGTGCCGAGGGGCATCGGCTCTGGGCCTTCAGTGAGCGCATCCTGAACGGCCTCACCCACGGCTATCAGAGAATGCTGCGGTTTTCCCTGAACCAGCCCGGGCTGTTGCTCGGGCTCGGTATCGTCGGGCTGATTGTGGCGGTGGTGATTTTTCCCCGTTTGCCCCAGGAACTGGCCCCGACCGAAGACCGCGGCGTAATCATCATGCCCGTCAGCGCGCCCCGGGGTTCGACGGTTGAATTCACCGATCACTTTGTCAAACAGGCCGAAGAGCGACTGTTGCCCTACCTGGATGACGGTATCGCCGAGCGTTTCCTGTCCATCGTCGGATTCCGGGATGAAGAAGACAATGCCTTCATGATCATGGGGTTGGTGCCCTGGGAACAGCGGGAGATCAAGCAGCAGCAGGTCACCACCGAGATTCGCGACAAGCTGTCTGACATTTCCGGGGTGCGGATCAGTGTCATTAACCCGCCGGGGCTTGGCCAGCGCGGCTTCAATCAGCCAGTGGAGTTTGTCATTGCCGGCCCCGACTACGAGTCGGTGCAGGCCTGGAGTGAGGAGATCGTTGAACGGGCAAAGGAAAACCCGAATCTGCTGAATGTCGACACAGATTTTGAGCTGACCCGGCCGGAACTGAAGGTCAACATTGACCGCGACCGGGCAGCGGATCTGGATATCACCATCGAAGACGTAGGCCTCACCCTGCAGACCATGCTCGCTTCCCGGCAGGTAACCACCTATCTGGATCGGGGCCGGGAATACGACGTCATTATACAGGCGGACGATGCCGACCGGGCCACGCCCGGTGATATGGAGCAGATCTTCCTGCGGCCTCGGGCAGGTGGGGAACTGATTCCGCTCAAGGCTCTGGTATCTGTGGAAGAGATCGGGGCCAATCCGGATCTGCGCCGGATTGACCGGCTGCCGGCGGTGGTGGTGAGTGCGTCCCTGGCCGAGGGCTATGACCTGGGTTCAGCGCTGACCTACCTGAATAACCTGGCTGTGGATAACCTGCCGCCGGAGGCTCGCCTCAGTTACAAGGGCCTGTCCCAGGAATTCCAGGATTCCTCGGCGGCCATCTACCTGACCTTCGGGCTGGCGTTTATTATCGTGTTCCTGGTGCTGGCGGCCCAGTTCGAGAGCTGGATCCACCCGCTGATTATCATGCTGTCGGTGCCGCTGGCGGTGACCGGTGCGCTGATCGCGCTGGCCTGGTCGGGCATCAGTCTGAACATCTACAGCCAGATTGGCATCATCATGCTGCTGGGACTGATGGCCAAGAACGGAATTTTGATCGTGGAATTTGCCAACCAGCTTCGGGACAAGGGCTACGAGGTGAAAGAAGCCATTCTGGAAGGCGCCAGCCTGCGCTTCCGTCCGGTACTGATGACCACCATATCTACGGTGTTCGGGGCGGTTCCGCTGGTGATTGCCACTGGTGCCGGGGCCGAGAGCCGGGCGGCTATCGGCATGGTGATCCTGGGTGGCCTGATTTTCGCCACCACCCTGACTCTGTTCATTATCCCGGTGTTGTACAACCTTCTGGCCCGCTTTGCGAAATCCTCGAACGCGGTGGAGCAGGAGCTGGAACGCCTGGCAGCGGGCCCATCCGGCGGTAGCAGTTCGGCGGCGGTGCCACAGCGCAAGGCGGACGATTTCTGAACCCGACCGGGTGAAATCCCGGTATCAAAGGGTGTCCGGGAACAGAACCTGACCGTCCAGGACCTCATCCGGATGGATATCCACGCAGAAGATCCGGTGGCCCTGGGCCTGACGACAGCGCTGGCGAGCCTGCGTGGAAATTGGCCCTTTGTTGGTGCACTTGCGTTCAGGGGTACCGGTTGTTGCACCGTATATAGGCATTCGGTAAAAACGCTGTGGATAATTACTGGGATAATTTGCGAATAATGCCAGAGTAATTTAACTAAATTTTTATTTAACAAATAGTTACCGACGTTTTTGGCTGTAAGTGAAGGCATCAATTGTGTGGATAACTTTTTGAAAACTTTTTTGAACAATGTATGACAAGGCTATGAAATCCTGAAACTTTCGGAATTTCCTTATCCTGTACGAACCCTGTCAGAGAGCCGCGTCGCACTGATATTCGGCCAAGGCCAGCCGACAGGGTTTTTATTCACCTCGTTGCTGGTTAAAATTTGCACATTCCGACTGCAATTTCCCGGGCGAGGCGTTATACTCGCCGCCCTGTTTTTTTCCCCGATTTCCGAGGTGTAGTGTGGAGTTTCCGACCCGTTTCGATGTCATTGTCATTGGTGGTGGCCATGCCGGTACTGAAGCCGCCCTGGCGGCAGCGCGTATGGGTTCGCAAACCCTGCTGCTGACCCACAACATTGAGACTCTGGGGCAGATGTCCTGTAACCCGGCCATCGGTGGCATTGGCAAGAGCCATCTGGTGAAGGAAATCGATGCCCTGGGCGGTGCCATGGCCCGGGCTACAGACCAGGCCGGTATCCAGTTCCGGGTACTCAACAGCCGCAAGGGCCCGGCCGTACGCGCCACCCGCGCCCAGGCTGACCGGATTCTGTACAAGGCAGCCATTCGCCACATGCTGGAAAACCAGCCCAACCTGACCCTGTTCCAGCAGGCGGCCGATGACCTGGTTGTGGAAAACGACCAGGTTGTGGGCGTGGTCACCCAGACCGGCATCCGTTTCAACGCCAAGACGGTGGTGCTGACCACCGGCACCTTCCTTGGCGGCGTTATCCACATCGGCATGCAGAACCATGCCGGTGGCCGTGCCGGTGATGCGCCGGCCAATGCCCTGGCCAGGCGCCTGCGGGAACTGCCGTTCAACGTCGGCCGCCTGAAAACCGGTACACCGCCGCGTATCGACGCCCGCACCGTGGATTTCTCCGCGATGCAGCAGCAGTGGGGCGACGACCCGACCCCGGTGATGTCGTTTATCGGCAGCCGTGACGAGCACCCGGAGCAGATCTGCTGCTACGTGACCCGCACCACCGAAGAAACCCACGACATCATCCGCAGTGGTTTTGACCGCTCGCCCATGTTTGCCGGCAACATCGAGGGCGTGGGCCCGCGTTATTGCCCGTCCATCGAGGACAAGGTCAACCGCTTTGCCGACAAGGATTCGCACCAGATTTTCGTCGAGCCCGAAGGCCTGACCACCAACGAGCTGTACCCGAATGGTATTTCCACCAGCTTGCCGTTTGATATCCAGCTCAAGGCAGTGCGCTCGATTCCCGGTTTCGAGAACGCCCACATCCTGCGCCCGGGCTATGCCATCGAGTATGACTACCTGAACCCGCAGGACCTGCGCCACACCCTGGAAACCAAGTTTATCCAGGGCCTGTACTTTGCCGGCCAGATCAACGGCACCACCGGTTACGAAGAAGCTGGCGCCCAGGGCTTGCTGGCGGGCATCAACGCCTCGCTGCGGGCCCGGGACCAAGAAGAGTGGTACCCGCGCCGGGATGAGGCCTATCTGGGCGTACTGGTGGACGACCTGATCACCATGGGCACCCAGGAGCCCTACCGTATGTTTACCAGCCGTGCCGAATACCGGCTGATCCTGCGGGAGGACAACGCCGACCTGCGCCTGACCGAAACCGGCCGCAAGCTGGGCCTGGTGGACGACGAACGCTGGCAGAAGTTCAGCGAGAAGTGCGAAGGCATTGCCAAAGAGCGTAGCCGCCTGGAAAGCACCCGCATCCATCCGAACACCGAGGCGGGTGAGCGAGCCAATGGCTACCTGAAACAGCCGATGACCCGTGACCAGTCTCTGGCAGAGCTGCTGCGCCGTCCGGAGATTGTCTACGATCACATCGCCGAGATCGGGGCCGAACGGGCGGAGGACCCGAACGTTGCCGATCAGGTGGAAATCGAGATCAAATACGAAGGCTATATCTCCCGGCAGGCGGACGAGATCGAGCGCCTGCGCAAGAACGAGAACACCGCGTTGCCGCTGGATCTGGATTACGACGTCATCGGTGGCCTGTCCAACGAAATCAAGCAGAAGCTCAAGGACGTGCGCCCGGAAACGGTGGCTCAGGCGTCCCGTATCCAAGGTGTGACCCCGGCGGCGGTCAGTCAGATTCTGGTGCATCTGAAAAAGCGCGACCTGTTGAAAAAGCAGAGCGCCTGAGATGAGTTATCCACAGTGGCCCGGCCAGCTTCGGGACGGCCTCGCGGCCATGAACCTGTCTTTGTCCGACAGCCAGCAGCAACAGTTGCTGGCTTTTCTGGCTCTGCTGAACAAGTGGAACAAGGCCTACAACCTGACCGCCGTGCGGGATGAGCGGGTCATGGTCTCCCGCCAGTTGCTGGACAGTCTGAGCATCCTGCCCTGGGTGACCACAGACCATTTGCTGGATGTGGGCGCCGGCGGCGGCCTGCCGGGTATTCCGCTGGCCATTGTGTTCCCGGAAAAACGCTTTACCCTGCTGGACAGCAACGGTAAGAAAACCCGATTCCTGAATCAGTGTGTGCTTGAGCTCGGGCTGGACAACGTTGAAGTTATCCACGGCCGGGCGGAAGACTGCCAGCCCGATCAGCCCTTCACCCAGATCAGCAGCCGGGCCTTCACCGCGCTGGAAAACCTGGTGACCTGGTGTGGTGGTCTGCTCGCGAATGACGGCGAGTTCCTTGCCATGAAAGGCCAGTATCCGGATGATGAAGTAGCTGCCCTTCCGGCGGGCTGGCAGGTAGAATCCAGCCATTCCCTGACCGTCCCCGGAGCCGACGGCGAACGGCATTTACTGATCGTCGCCCGGGCTGAACGACACCGGTAACCCTCAACAGCAGGAGGCAAAGCATGGCGCGCGTGATTGCAGTGACCAATCAGAAAGGCGGTGTGGGCAAAACCACCACCTGCGTCAATCTTGCCGCGTCTCTGGCGGCCACCAAGCGCCGGGTGCTGCTGGTGGATATGGATCCCCAGGGCAATGCCACCATGGGCAGCGGTGTGGATAAAAATTCCCTGGAGCTGTCCGGATACGATGTGCTGACCAAACGGGCTACTCCGGCGGACGTGATCGTCCACGCCGAGGCCTCCGGTTTTGACCTGCTGCCCGCCAACGGTGACCTGACCGCCGCCGAAGTGGAGCTGATGAACGAGATTGGCCGGGAACACCGGTTACGGCTGACCCTCAACACCGTTCGGGAAAACTACGACTACATCCTGATTGATTGCCCGCCTTCACTCAGTCTGCTGACCGTGAATGCTCTGTCTGCCGCGGATTCGGTACTGATCCCGATGCAGTGTGAATATTATGCCCTGGAAGGGCTGGCGGCACTGATGAACACCGTCCAGCAGATTCAGGAAACGGTCAATCCCAATCTGGAGATTGAGGGTATCCTGCGCACCATGTACGACCCCCGCAATAGCCTGACTCTGGATGTCTCCGGTCAGCTCAGTGAATATTTCGGTGACAAGGTTTACCGGGCGGTGATTCCCCGCAACGTCCGGCTGGCAGAAGCGCCCAGCTACGGCATGCCGGCACTCAAGTATGATCGGGTGTCCAAGGGTGCGGTGGCATATCTGGCGCTGGCTGGCGAGATGGTACGCCGGCACGGATCGAAAAAGACATCGCCCGCGGTTGCGGTGTAACATAGACCGCCGTCAGGCAACCATGCACCCACTATTTCAACAGGAAGAATGACAACTACCATGGCGGCGAAGAAGCGAGGCTTGGGCGAACGGGGACTGGGGGCACTGCTCCAGGGCTCGAAGGTGAATCTCAATCAGGAGATCAGTGATCACGATGGTGAACTGCGTGAGATCCCGGTCGACCTGATCCAGCGTGGTCGTTATCAGCCGCGCCGGGATATGGACCCCGCCGCTCTGCAGGAACTGGCAGACTCCATTCGTCAGCAGGGCGTGATGCAGCCGGTCGTGGTGCGTCCGGTTTCGGAAGGCCGTTATGAACTGATTGCCGGTGAGCGCCGCTGGCGTGCCACCCAGCTGGCAGAACTGGACCGTATTCCTGCCATTATCCGCGATGTCCCGGATGAAGCCGCCATTGCGATGGCGCTGATCGAGAACATCCAGCGCGAAAACCTGAACCCTATTGAAGAAGCCTTCGCCCTGCAGCGCCTGCAGGACGAGTTCGGCCTGACCCAGGCTCAGGTGGCCGAGGCGGTGGGCAAGTCCCGAACGACGATCACCAACCTGTTACGGTTGATCGGCCTGACCGAAGACGTAAGGGTAATGCTGGAGCATGGTGATCTGGAAATGGGCCACGGCCGTGCCATGCTCACCCTGCCACCGGAGCAGCAGATGCAAGTGGCCCGTCAGGTGGTCGCCAAATCGCTGTCGGTACGCCAGACTGAAGCCCTGGTGCGCCGGGTTCAGCAGGAAAAACCGGAAGACAAAGCCAGCGCTAAGCCGGCTCTGGATCCGAACATCCGGGCCCTGCAGGACGATCTGTCTGACCGGCTCGGTGCCCGGGTGGCGATCAATCATGGTAAACGCGGCAAAGGCAAGCTGGTGATTGAGTACAGTTCACTGGACGAGCTTGACGGCATTCTGGGCCACATCCGTTAGTCGGTCCGATAAAACCTGAAAATCATCCTAAAGTCCCGTCTGGTGCCGGAAACACCACATGTGGTTGTGGTGATCGATGAGCAACACAACCTGTGTAAAACTTCAGGTTTCGGCGGCAAAATCTGCTCACTTTTTCGCCAATTTTTCCGTGCGGTTATGTTGAACACCTATCGGTTAACACATATAATTCCGCGCGCTTGGAATGACAGCTGGTGATATGAACCGTTCTTCGAGAGCCATCACGTACGTACCACTTGGCAAGTGGTTGATTATAGAGATGGCGGTTCTGCTGATTCTGAGCCTGTTGTGGTTGTTGGAAAGTCGTTTGGCCGGGTATTCCGCCCTCATTGGCGGTCTTATTTTTGTCATACCAAACGCGTACTTTGCTCACCGCGCTTATCGTTATCAGGGTGCCCGACAGATGCACCTGGCAGTGAGCAACATATTCAGGGCAGAGAGCATCAAGCTGGCCCTTACCGCAGTGTTTTTTGCGGCCGTTTTCACTTTAATGGAGCCAGTCCACGTACCGGCTCTGTTATTCACTTTTGCTGTGATGGTTGTGTTGGGTACGGCATTGCGCTGGCTCATCCGGCCGCGACCACAGCGATGACTGGACGAGAGCAGTATGGCAGCTGATACCCCAGTAGAGTATATAAAACACCACCTCACCAACCTTACCTATGGCAAGCTCCCGGAAGGCTATGAGCGCGCGGATGGCAGTGTCGTGCAGGAGGCCACCTGGACCTTCGCACGAACTGGTCAGGAAGCCACAGACATGGGCTTCATGGCAATCCACGTCGATACCCTCGGCTGGTCAATCGCCATGGGTATTCTGTTCCTGGGCCTGTTCCGCTTTGTGGCCAACCGGGTCACCGAAGGCACGCCGAGCGGCTTGCAGAACCTGATCGAGATGACCTTTGAATTTGTTCAGGGCATCGTGCGCGACGTTTTCCACGGCAAGAATCCGCTGATTGCGCCCCTGGCGTTGACGATTTTCGTCTGGATTCTGCTGATGAACATCCTGAAGCTGATCCCCATCGACTATATTCCGTCGATCGCTCACGCGCTGGGGCTTGAGTACTTCAAGATTGTTCCGACCACCGATCCAAATGCCACCTTCGGCATGTCGATTGGTGTGTTCCTGCTGATTCTGTTCTACAGCTTCAAGGTGAAAGGCGTCAGTGGTTTCAGTAAAGAACTGGCCTTCAACCCGTTCAATCATTGGATCATGATCCCGTTCAACCTGCTGCTGGAAATCCTGGCACTGATCATCAAGCCAATCAGTCTGGCGCTGCGTCTGTTCGGTAACATGTACGCTGGTGAAGTTGTGTTTATCCTGATTGCGCTGTTGCCACTGTGGATTCAGTGGACGTTGAACGTTCCCTGGGCGATCTTCCACATTCTGGTTATTCCGCTTCAGGCCTTTATTTTTACGGTGCTTACTGTGGTTTACCTCAGCGCGGCACACGAAGATCACTGATTAACCCTTAAATAAACAAACCCTTAACTATCTGAAAAAACTGAGGAGTCTTCAATGGAAATGGTATTTATCGCAGCTGCGTTGATCATCGGTCTGGGCGCTCTGGGCGCTGGTATCGGTTTCGGTCTGCTGGGCGGCAAACTGCTTGAGTCCACTGCCCGTCAGCCGGAAATGGCCAACCAACTGCAAACCAAAGCCTTCATCATGGCTGGTCTGCTTGACGCGGTTCCCATGATCGGTGTTGGTATCGCGATGTACCTGATCTTCGTTGTTGCTGGTTAATTAAACCGAGAGCTGTGGGCGCCGGCTAAGGCCGCGCCCCTCCTTCCGGAAACCAGGACGCAACGAATAGCAAGAGGTATATCGCCGTGAATATAAACCTTACGTTGATAGGGCAATCGATTGCCTTCGCTATTTTCGTCTGGTTCTGCGTCAAATATGTATGGCCGCCGATTACGGCTGCCATGGAAGCGCGCCAGAAGAAAATTGCAGATGGCCTATCCGCGGCCGATCGGGCATCACTCGATCTCGAACTGGCCCAGGAAAAAGCCACCAAAGAACTGCAAAAGGCGAAAGAAGAAGCTGCAGCCCTGATTGACCAGGCCAACAAGCGTGCCGCCCAGATTGTGGAAGCCTCCAAAGAGGATGCCCGCAAAGAAGGCGAAAAGCTTATTGAGCAGGCCAGGGCGGAAATTCAACAGGAGCGTGTTCAGGCTCGCGACGCACTCAGAGCAGAAGTGGCCACCCTGGCCGTTGCCGGTGCCGAGAAGATTCTGGAAACCTCTGTAGACGCCAAAGCTCACAGCGAGATGCTGGAAAAGCTGGCCGCAGAACTCTAAACGAGGGTCATCATGGCAGAACTTACAACGTTAGCCCGACCCTACGCGAAGGCCGTTTTTGATGCCGCGCAGGACCAGAACGCCGTTGATCAATGGGATCAGGCTCTGGCTTTTGCCGCTCAGGTTGCGGCTGACCAAGAGGTAAAGAACATCCTGGCCAACCCCGGCCTGTCTGAGCAACGCAAGGCGGAACTCTTCGCAGAGTGTTTTGAAGAGCCGCTGCCTGAAGCACTCAGAAACTTCCTGTTGATTCTTGCTGAAAACAAGCGTCTGGCCCTGCTGCCGGAGATTTCTGCTCTGTTCCGTTTGTATCGTGCAGACCTCGAGAAGTCTGTACACCTGACAATCGATACCGCATTCGACTTGTCTGCAGACGAGCAGCAGAAACTGATCGACGCACTGTCCAAAAAGCTGGAGCGCAAGGTCGAACTCGAGACCACCGTGGATCAGTCCCTGATCGGTGGCGTGATCGTACGAACAGGCGACCTGGTTATCGACGCTTCAGTCCGTGGCAAACTGGCCAGAATGGCCAGGGCTCTGGGCTCCTGATTTCAGCACAAGGTTTGAGGACAAAGGCATGCAGCAACTGAATCCATCCGAGATCAGTGACATCATCAAGAAGAGAATCGAGAAACTCGACATCTCTTCCGAAGCAAAAAACGAAGGTACGATCCTGTCTGTATCTGACGGTATCGTGCTGATCCACGGTCTGGCCGACGTTATGTACGGCGAGATGATTGAATTTGCCAACGGCACATACGGCATGGCGCTGAACCTGGAGCGTGATTCTGTTGGTGCGGTTGTTCTGGGTGACTACGAAGGTCTGGCCGAAGGCCAGAAGGTACGTTGTACTGGTCGTATCCTGGAAGTACCCGTTGGTAACGAACTGCTGGGCCGTGTGGTTGACTCCCTGGGTAACCCCATCGACGGTAAGGGCGAGCTGGGCAACAGCCTGACCTCCCCGGTCGAGAAGGTTGCACCGGGCGTTATCGCCCGTCAGTCCGTTGACGAGCCGGTACAGACTGGTCTGAAAGCCATCGATACCATGGTTCCCATCGGCCGCGGCCAGCGTGAGCTGATCATCGGCGACCGTCAGATCGGTAAGACCGCGGTTGCCATCGACGCGATCATCAACCAGAAGCACACCGGCATCAAGTGTATCTACGTTGCCGTTGGCCAGAAGCAGTCTTCCATTGCCGCCGTTGTGCGCAAGCTGGAAGAGCACGGTGCCATGGACCACACCATCGTGGTTGCTGCTGGTGCCGCCGATCCGGCCGCCATGCAGTTCCTGGCTCCGTACGCCGGTACTTCCATGGGTGAGTTCTTCCGCGACCGCGGTGAAGACGCCCTGATCGTATACGATGACCTGTCCAAACAGGCCGTTGCCTACCGTCAGATCTCCCTGCTGCTGCGTCGTCCGCCAGGACGTGAAGCATTCCCGGGTGACGTTTTCTACCTGCACTCCCGCCTGCTGGAGCGTGCGTCCCGTGTAAATGCTGACTACGTTGAGCAGTTCACCAACGGCGAAGTGAAAGGCAAGACCGGTTCCCTGACCGCGCTGCCGATCATCGAGACTCAGGCTGGTGACGTGTCTGCGTTCGTACCGACCAACGTAATTTCCATTACCGATGGTCAGATCTTCCTGGAAACCAACCTGTTCAACTCCGGTATCCGTCCGGCCATGAACGCCGGTATCTCTGTATCCCGGGTAGGTGGTGCAGCCCAGACCAAGATCATGAAGAAGCTCGGCGGTAACATCCGTCTGGCCCTGGCCCAGTACCGGGAACTGGCGGCGTTTGCCCAGTTCGCTTCTGACCTCGACGAAGCAACCCGTAAGCAGCTGGAGCATGGTCAGCGCGTCACCGAGCTGATGAAGCAGAACCAGTACAGCCCGATGACCGTTGCGGAAATGGGTACCGTACTGTTCGCAGCGAACGAAGGCTTCCTGGACGATGTGGATGTCAACAAGGTTGTGAAGTTCGAAGCCCAACTGCTGGACTGGATGCGGTCCGAGCAGAAGGAACTTCTGGACAAGATCGGCCCTGAAGGTAACTTCAACGACGACATCACTGCCGGCCTCAAAGCTGCTCTGGAGAAATTCAAGACCACTCAGAGCTGGTAAATCCAAAAGGCCCGCCGTTGTGCGGGCCTGCTGGTCCATTTGAGTGTCTAACTTGAAAAGGCAGTGACATATGGCCGTCGGAAAAGAAATACGTAACCAGATCGGAAGCATCAAGAGCACGCAGAAGATCACGTCTGCCATGGAAATGGTAGCCGCGAGCAAGATGCGTAAGGCTCAGGAGCGTATGCAGGCAACTCGCCCGTACGCTGAAAAGATGCGCCAGGTAATCGGACACATTGCGAAGTCCAACAAGGATTACCGCCATCCGTTCATGCAGGAGCGCGAGGTCAAGCGGATAGGCTACATTGTGGTCTCCTCTGATCGCGGTCTTTGCGGTGGTCTGAACACCAACGCGTTCAAGCTGCTCGTCAGAGAAATGCGTGAATGGAAACAACAAGGTATTGAGACCGATATCTGCGCTATTGGCCAGAAGGGTGCCTCCTTCTTCCGCAACTACGGCGGGAACGTGGTGGCAGCCGTGACGCACCTGGGCGATAGCCCGAGTGCAGATCAGCTGATCGGTAGCGTCAAGGTGATGCTGGATTCGTTCGTGGAAGGCAAGATCGACCGCCTGTTCCTGATCAGCAACGAATTCGTCAACACCATGACCCAGAGCCCGAAGGCGCTGCAGTTGCTGCCGCTGCCGGAAGGCGATGATGAAGAAATCGGTCACCAGTGGGATTACATCTACGAGCCGGATTCCCGTCCGATCCTTGACGGGCTGATGCCACGTTATATCGAATCCCAGGTGTATCAGGGTGTGGTAGAAAATCTGGCCTGTGAGCAGGCTGCCCGGATGATTGCCATGAAGAGCGCGACAGATAACGCTGGCAGCATCATTGACGAGCTTCAACTGGCCTACAACAAGGCCCGTCAGGCAGCGATCACACAAGAGATTTCGGAGATTGTGAGCGGCGCGGCATCTGTTGGTTAACGCTCACAGACCTACTGGTTTTATTGACTATCAAGATAACGAGGAACCGAGCATGAGTAGCGGACACATCGTTCAGATCATTGGCGCGGTTATCGACGTGGAATTTCCACGTGACTCCGTTCCAAGCGTTTACGACGCACTGCTGCTTGAAGGTGGCGAAACAACTCTGGAAGTCCAGCAGCAGCTGGGTGACGGCATTGTTCGTACCATCGCCATGGGCAGCACTGAGGGCCTGAAGCGTGGCCTGAAAGCAGAAAACACCGGCAAGCCGATCTCTGTACCTGTTGGTACACAGACTCTGGGCCGGATCATGGACGTTCTGGGTCGTCCCATCGACGAACAGGGCGACATCGGCGAAGAAGAGCGCTGGGCTATCCACCGCAAAGCACCGGGCTATGCCGATCAGGCAGCGTCTGCCGACCTGCTGGAAACCGGCATCAAGGTTATCGACCTGATCTGCCCGTTCGCCAAGGGTGGTAAGGTTGGTCTGTTCGGTGGTGCCGGCGTAGGCAAGACCGTAAACATGATGGAACTGATCAACAACATCGCGAAAGAGCACTCCGGTCTCTCCGTATTCGCAGGTGTTGGTGAGCGGACCCGGGAAGGTAACGACTTCTACTACGAAATGAAGGAGTCCAACGTTCTCGATAAGGTTGCCATGGTTTACGGCCAGATGAACGAGCCCCCTGGAAACCGTCTGCGTGTGGCCCTGACCGGTCTCACCATGGCTGAGAAGTTCCGTGACGAAGGCCGTGACGTACTGCTGTTCGTTGACAACATCTACCGTTACACCCTGGCCGGTACTGAGGTATCTGCACTGCTGGGTCGTATGCCTTCTGCGGTAGGTTACCAGCCGACCCTGGCGGAAGAGATGGGTCAGCTGCAGGAGCGTATCACCTCTACCAAGACCGGTTCCATCACTTCTATCCAGGCGGTCTACGTACCGGCGGATGACTTGACTGACCCGTCTCCGGCCACCACCTTCTCGCACCTTGACGCGACCGTGGTACTGAGCCGTGACATCGCTTCCAAGGGTATCTACCCGGCGATCGATCCGCTCGACTCCACCTCCCGTCAGCTGGATCCGCTGGTGATTGGTGAGCAGCACTACAACGTTGCTCGTGGTGTTCAGAACGTTCTGCAGCGCTACAAGGAACTGAAAGACATCATCGCGATCCTGGGTATGGACGAGCTGTCTGAAGACGACAAGCTGATCGTATCCCGCGCCCGTAAGATTGAGCGTTTCCTGTCGCAGCCGTTCCACGTTGCTGAAGTATTTACCGGTTCTCCGGGTAAGTACGTGTCTCTGAAAGAGACCATCGCCAGCTTCGAAGGCATTCTCAACGGTGACTACGACGACATGCCGGAGCAGGCGTTCTACATGTGCGGCGGCATCGAAGAAGCGATTGAGAAAGCTAAGGCAATGAAAGAGAAGGAAGGTAAGTAAGACACCTTTTTTCCTTTCTGACCCAAGAGGCGTATGAAATGGCTATGACCGTACATTGTGACGTCGTAAGTGCCGAGGAAAAAATCTATTCGGGCCTGGTGGAGATGCTGATCGCCACCGGTACCGAAGGTGAGCTTGGCATCCAGTATGGCCATGCTCCGCTACTGACCGAGCTGAAGCCCGGCGCAGTGCGGATCATCAAGCAGGGTGGCAGTGAGGAGATTCTGTACGTATCCGGTGGTTACCTGGAAGTACAGCCCAATCTGGTTACCCTGATGGCCGACACCGCCGTTCGTGCAAAGGATGTGGACGAAGCAGCGGCCCTGGAAGCCCAGAAGCAAGCCGAGAAGGCACTGGCGAACAAGACAGGCGAGTTCGAGTACTCGCGTGCTGCCGCCGAGCTGGCCGAAGCTGCCGCTCAGCTGCGCACCATCCAGAAGCTGCGCAAGCACCTGCGTTAAGCAGAGCCTGTGTCAGCGCCCGGACTGGCCTGACAGTGAACCGCATCCTCAGGTGGAGGGCCCGGTATTCCGGAAACGGAGTGTCGGCGATTCCACCGGGACGCGGTTTTTTCATTTATGGACGTTTTGAATACCGGAGCTGATTGCCCCATGAGCCCGTTACACGTTGTGATCCTGGCCGCAGGCCAGGGCTCCCGCATGAAATCCTCCCTGCCTAAGGTGCTGCACCCGGTGGCGGGTAAAGCCATGCTGCACCATGTGGTTGATACCGCAAAACAACTGGGCGCGGAGAAAATTCACACAGTGATTGGTCACGGGGCCGATCAGGTTCGGGCGTCTCTGGAAGACGACTCGGTGAACTGGGTGTTGCAGACCGAACAGCTGGGCACCGGCCATGCCGTGGCCCAGGCACTGCCGGCACTGCCGGATGATGCCCGGGTGTTGGTGTTGTACGGTGACGTCCCTCTGACTCGCAAAGATACCCTGGAAACCATGGTCGCCGACCTGGACGAACGGAATCTGGCTTTGCTGACGGTGGATATGGACAACCCCCACGGTTATGGCCGGATCGTTCGCAACGAACAAGGCCTGGTTCAGGCCATCGTTGAGCAGAAAGACGCGACCGCTGAACAGCAGCAGATTCAGGAAGTGAACACCGGCATTCTCGCGGTATCCGCCCGTCATCTGAAGCAATGGCTGCCCGCTCTGTCCAACAGCAATGCCCAGGGCGAGTATTATCTGACTGACATTATCGCGATGGCGGTCGACCACGGCTTGTCAGTGACGGTTTCCCAACCGCTGAATCCGTTTGAGGTTCAGGGCGTGAACAACCGCCTGCAACTGGCGGAACTGGAGCGCTGGTACCAGCGTCAGCAAGCCGAGCGTTTGATGACCGAGGGTGCATCCCTGGCGGACCCGGCCCGCATTGAGGTGCGCGGTGAGCTCACCATTGGCAACGACCTGTGGATAGACGTAAACGCGGTCTTTGAAGGCCGGGTGAGCCTCGGCAACAACGTCGTGATCGGACCCAACTGTGTGATCAAAGACGCCACCATCGCCGACGGTGCCGAGATCAAGGCCAACAGCGTGATTGAAGGTGCTGTAGTGGGTGCCAACGCCCAGATCGGGCCATTCGCGCGTCTGCGCCCGGGCACTGAACTGGCCGCCAACACCAAGGTTGGCAATTTTGTCGAAACCAAGAAGGCCGTGGTGGGTGAGGGCAGCAAGATCAATCACCTCAGTTACGTTGGTGATGCCTCACTGGGCCGTAATGTGAATGTGGGTGCAGGTACCATCACCTGCAATTATGATGGTGTGAACAAACACCAGACGGTATTGGGTGACGGGGTATTTGTCGGCTCCAATACCTCACTGGTCGCCCCGGTGAACGTAGCGGAACAGGCCACCATTGGTGCCGGCTCGACCATTACCCGCGATATCAGCGAAGGGGAACTGGCGGTGGCCCGTGGCAAGCAGCGCAACATCGCCGGCTGGGAACGGCCGAAAAAAGCGTAACCAACGATTAACGAACAGGTGATAACAGCATGTGTGGGATTGTAGGAGCGGTATCTGAACGGGATGTCCAGGGTATTCTGCTGGAGGGCCTGCGCCGCCTGGAATACCGGGGGTACGACTCCGCCGGCATGGCCGTCATCAATGGCCAGCACCTGGTGCAGCGAGCCCGGGAAGTTGGCAAGGTGGCGGCCCTGGCTGATGCCATTGAAGCAAACCCCCTGGCTGGTCACCTGGGTATCGCCCACACTCGCTGGGCCACCCACGGCGAGCCCTCTCAGGTAAACGCCCATCCCCATATGTCCGGCGAGCGGCTGGCCATCGTCCATAACGGCATCATCGAGAATTACCAGGAACTCCGGGATGAACTCAGGGCCGAGGGTTTTGAGTTCACCTCCCAGACCGATACCGAGGTGGTCGCGCACCTGATCGAGAAATACTTCCGTGAACAGGGCAAACTCTATGAGGCGGTAAAGTCGGCCATTCAGCGTCTGCGCGGTGCCTACGCCCTGGCCGTTGTTCATGCCGATGAGCCGGATCACCTGGTGGTCTGTCGCGAGGGCAGCCCTCTGGTGGTTGGCGTCGGTATTGGCGAGAACTTTATCGCGTCTGACCAGCTGGCCCTGTTGCCGGTGACCGACCGCTTCATGTTCCTGGAAGAGGGCGATATCGCCGATATCCGCAAGGACAACATCCGCATCCACGATCGCAGTGGTCAGCCGGTGGAGCGGACCATTACCCGTTTTGAACACGGTGCTGACTCTGCGGACAAAGGTGAATACCGCCACTTCATGCTCAAGGAAATCTACGAGCAACCGAAAGTGATCAAGGCCACCATGGAAGGCCGGATCACCGACAGCCGGGTCCTGGAGCAAGCCTTGGGAACCGATGCGGCCAACCTGCTGGATAACGTCCGTCACGTCCAGATCATCGCCTGTGGCACTTCGTACCATGCCGGCATGGTGGCCCGCTACTGGATTGAGGAACTGGCCGGCGTGCCTTGTTCGGTGGAAGTCGCTTCCGAGTTCCGCTACCGCAAACACGTGATTCAGCCCGACACCCTGTTCCTGTGCATTTCCCAGTCCGGTGAAACCGCCGACACTCTGGCGGCATTGCGCCAGGCCAAACAGGCGGGCTTCCGCGCGGCTCTGGCCATCTGCAACGTGCCGGGCAGCTCGCTGGTGCGGGAATCCGATCTGGTCATCATGACCCAGGCCGGTCCGGAAATTGGTGTGGCGTCGACCAAGGCGTTCACCACCCAGCTGACCGCCTTGCTGATCTTCACCCTGGCGCTGGCGCGCCATAATGGCCTGAGTGAAGAGAAAGAGGCAGACATCGTTGCCGCCATTCATCAGTTGCCCAAGCAGGTGAGTGATGTCCTCGCCCTGGATGCCGACATTGAAGAGATGTCCAAGGCGTTTATGGACAAGAACCACAGCCTGTTCCTGGGCCGCGGTTCCCAGTTCCCGGTGGCGATGGAAGGGGCCCTCAAGCTCAAGGAAATCTCTTACATCCACGCCGAGGCCTATCCCGCCGGCGAGCTCAAACACGGTCCGCTGGCATTGGTGGACAGTGAAATGCCGGTAGTCACGGTGGCACCGAACAACGACCTGGTGGAAAAGCTGAAATCCAATCTGGAGGAAGTTCGCGCCCGTGGCGGTGAGCTGTTCGTTTTTGCCGACAAGGCCGCGAATGTGAAGCCTGAGGAAGGCATCCACGTAATGCAACTGCCGTCCGTGCACGAGATCACCGCGCCCATCGTGTACACCGTGCCACTGCAGCTGCTGTCTTATCATGTGGCGGTGTTGAAGGGTACGGATGTGGACCAGCCGCGGAACCTGGCCAAGAGTGTGACGGTGGAATAACCGGTTTTCCCTTCCAGGTGTTTGTTGTGGCCTGGTAATAAAGTCGGTAACAAGGTAATAAAGTTGGTAACTTCCGGCTTCGCCGCAAACCTGAATTCATTAAGTCACAAGGTTTATCAACAACTTAACCGACCACCACCGCACCTTAGTTCGTTCTGAGAACGTGACTTTCCGCCTGAAAGTTACCAACTCTATTTTTTATTCAGGTTTTTTCAGTGCGGAAGAATGCGGACTATAGCGGCGTTTTGTTACCAACTTTTTTATGATCTGACAGTTTGATGTGGAATGGTAATAAAGTTGGTAAAAAGGTAAAAGAGTTGGTAACTTTGGAATAAAGTTGGTAACAGACGGCCGGTGTGGCAAAGTTTGGCTATTCTCCTATGGAGCTCTCGGGAATGGCCAACTACAAACTCGACAAAAAAACTGAAAAGTGGATCAAGGAAAACCGTGGCAAAGGTAATGGTAAAGACTACCATCCATGGCTCACCGTCAGAGACCTACCCTCCGAGGGGCGTTCACACCGGGTGATGGGCCACCTGACAGGGCGAACCCATCATTTCTTTTCTGACACAGAACTTGCGGCTTTTTTGTTAATTGAATGGAACCCGGATGTCATCGATATCCGTGAGCAGTTTCCGCTAAGAATAGAAGACACTTTCTCACTGGCTGAACAAGCGAAAATTCCTCATCCCGCAGCAAGCGGATACCTCCAGATCATGTCCAGCGATTTTTTTGTCGACCTATCCACGTCGACTGGGCCACAGAGCATGGCCATCCAGGTGAAAGTCTCATCCGACCTAATGGATCCACGAACAGTAGAAAAACTGGAAATTGAGCGTCGGTATTGGAAGCTTAAAGGTATCCCCTGGTATCTGATAACCGAGAAGCAGATGCCCTCCACTGTAATGGCGAATCTTGATCTGCTTTATTCCGCGCGAGTGCAAGATGAGAGCCTGGAGGTCCTATTTCAGAGTTTGCCGATCTATGTAAGTACGTTGGCAGATAACCCTAATACCAGACTCCCGGATATTGGAATGCTGATTGACCACTCTTACTCACTTGAGCCAGGCACATCGCTGGCTAGGTTACGGGCGCTGGCAGCTTTGAGAGTATTAACGTTCGATATCTCCATCCCGTGGAACAAGCTGGTATCACGAGACCTGCATGTAGTAGAGGATATAGGGTTACTGAGGGCGGGTTATGCTGCGAATCAATGACGTCTTCAAGCTCGGGCAGGAGCGGTATCGCATATTGGCATTGGTGGGCCAACACGCTATCTGGATGAATATTGACTCAGATAAAGCGTGGCCTGAGCTAGTCAAAGCCACAGAGATCGAGCAATGGATATTGGATGAATCACTTCGCCGGGTAGAAGATCCCTACTCGGAGCTCGCCTCGCTAGCCGTTGAACAGGGCAGTAAAGCCCAAGTGATTCGGGACCAGCGGTATGAGTTAATAGCGCCTTTGATTGTTGATGAAGAAATTTATTACCGCAGTGGCAGGGGCCGGTTAGTCCAGTCTCGTAGTGACGAAACCGACAAACCCAGAAAATCGCTTTATAAAAACCTCCGTCAGTTTTGGCAGAGAGGAGCGGTGCCTAATGCCTTGTTGCCTGATTACCGAAAGTCCGGAGGAAAGGGCCAGAGAAAAGTATCCAGGAAGAAATTGGGTCGACCCCGGAAAATTTCGCCGGGTACCGGGATTACCGTCGATGGCGCCATCGGAAAGATGTTTCGTCTGATACTTGATCGCTACTACGTGAACGACAAGGGCTATAGCCTGCCGTATGCCCATCGACGATTCATCGACATGTTCGAGGCTGCTAATCCCGATGTACGGCCAGAAGATTATCCAACACTTGATCAAATCAGATATTTCTACCGCAGAGAATATGAAAACGCCGATCGGATTCGCTTAAGAGCAAACAGAATTTCCTACCAGAAAGATATAAGACCGTTAACAGGGACCGCCACAGCAGGAGTGCTGGGCCCAGGCTCAAGATATGAAATTGATGCAACGATTGCTGATGTTTACCTGCTATCGGCAGACCGGCAACGGATCATCGGTCGTCCGACTCTGTATGTGGTGGTTGATGTCTTTAGTCGCATGGTAGCGGGCTTTTACATAGGGTTGGAAAATCCATCCTATGTCACAGCCATGAGTGCTCTGACTACCTCCATGTCAGACAAGATTGAACTCTGCGCCCATTATGATCTGGAGATTACGCAAGAGCAGTGGCCAACCGTTGGGATCCCAAATGCCATCCTTGCGGACCGTGGGGAATTACTAGGGCATCAGATTGAATCCCTGGAGAAAGCGTTTGGCGTGCGTATTGAAACTGCACCTCCATATCGCGGAGATGCGAAAGGGATAGTTGAGCGTTATTTCCGAACCCTGCAAGCAGAATTCAAACCGTTTACGCCGGGTGTCGTGACAGGAACAAAAGTCAGAAAACAGGGGGGAAAGGACTACAGGCTTGATGCAACACTCACGCTGGATGATTTCACCCAAATTATGCTCGCCTCGATCCTTCACCGGAACCAATATGCCGTGCTGTCAAAGTACGACCGCGATCCGGACATGCCAAACGATATGGCGTTAACCCCTCTCAACATCTGGAATTGGGGTATACAGAATCGAACCGGTCGCTTGAAGAACGTATCGGAGCAAGCCTTGCGCATTGCTTTGTTGCCACGCCAAAAAGTTCACCTTTCTGATTTGGGGGTTAGCTGTTTTGGTGCTTATTACACGTCTAAGGAGTTATTAGCATCTGGCTGGCTGCACAGGAACGGAGATCGCAGAGTCACCGGCCTCCAGGCAGCTTATGATCCTGCAGTAGCTGATTATATTTATCTGTTCCCGGAAAAAGACAGTTCGGAATACTGGGTGTGTTCTCTAACAGATCGTTCGCGCCAGTTTCGCGGCAAGTCTATGTGGGAGTTATGGGCCAGTCAGGAAGAACAACGAAAAGCGATGAGCGTTGCCAAAGTGGCCGAGACAACCAGCAAACGGGAGTTGGAAAATCTGGTCAGCAACACTATCAAAAACGCTGAGCGTTCGCGCCCCGCCATCAAAAAACAGCAATCGAAAGCCGCGACAGTCCGAGGCATACGTGATAATCGCAAGCAAGAGCGAGATGCTCAAAGAGCTGAACAAACGAAGGCGCGGCAACCTGACACTAGTAAACCGAAATCTGATGTAACCTACCTACATGGCAAGCCCGACGATGGCGCCTTCCCGGATTTTTTGGATGAGCTGTTTGGAGACGATGAATGACTTTACCTTCAGGCATGGTGAGGGCCGTTTACCAGGACACCGGGATACCGTCATATCATGGCAATCCATTGATTGAGGCTTTACCGCCAATACCAGACCGTAAACAGCTCATAGCGGGGCTCAGTGAGGCTATGGAGCTTCGACCGACAGAAGTATATCTGGACGGCCAGACACGAGTGCACATTATCGCCCAGCTTCTGGACGGTTTTTTTCAGCCGTTGGCGCGCCACATCGAGCTTGAATCAAAAATCTCGATCATGCTGCGTCAGGGATATGTGGGGCGCAATATTGCCACTGGTGATCTTTCGGCCCACCTACAAAACGGATATGAGCGAATCAAGAGCGGAGACTTGAAGGCATTTCGCTTTGATCACGTGGAGTCGACTGCGAAAAGCCTGGTGTTTATCGGGTGCTCAGGTTCCGGGAAGACGAGCTCTCTAAACCGTATTCTGGCAACGTATCCGCAGATGATTCACCACCCGGAACACAATTTCACACAGATTGTTTTCCTGAAAATCGACTGCCCCCACGACGGTGCTCTCAAGAGCCTGTGCCATAACTTTTTCCGGGAAATTGATTCCATCCTTGGGACAGATTATGTCCGGCGCTATGGCGAAAAACGCCACGGCGTAGAAACAATGATTGCGTTGATGTCGCAGCTGGCAAACACCTATGCTATTGGCCTACTGGTCATTGATGAAATTCAGCACTTGAATGTTCGTGCCTCCGGCGGTGCAGAGAAAATGCTGAACTTCTTCGTAACGTTGGTAAACGAGATTTCTGTACCGGTGGTAATGGTCGGTACACCGAAGGCTCGACCGGTCTTTGAAACAGACCTGAGGTCTGCTCGGCGAGGGGCAGGATTTGGATCAATATTATGGGAACCCTTGCGCCAGCCTGCGCCTGAAGAAAACATAAATAAAACCGAATGGGGCGCATTCACAAAAAAGCTCTGGAGATACCAGTGGCTGAAAAAGGCCAGTGATACTATCTCGGATGATTTGAGGGATCTTTGGTTTGATCTGTCTCAGGGCATCATGGATGTCGTCATCAAGTTGTTCGTGTTGTCCCAGATACGGGCGGTTGTAACAGGCACGGAACGAATCACGCCCAATATCATGAAAAAGGTTTATCACGACGAACTGAAGCCGATACACCCGATGATGGAAGCTCTGCGTTCCGGAGACCCGAGCAAGATAGCCCAATACTCAGACCTCACGATCCCTGATGTGGATAAGAAGATTCTGGAACTCAGTGCCCTCTTGGAATCAAGTAAAGACCAGATCCGGAAATCCGTTCAGTACAACGGCAACGATCAGGCAATTCGGCTGCACAACCTGCTGGTCGATATGGGCCATGAATCAGACCTTTTGGAGCCGTTAATTCAACGAGCGTTCGAGGAGTACCCTGACTTACAGCTGAAATACCTGATGCCCATCATTCTTGACTGGTACCATTCTTCCGAAAAGACGCTACCGGTGACGGGAAAGCGAAAAATCAAATCGATTAAAGTGAAAGAATGGCACACCCTTGAGTCAGACGATTTGCGATTTCTGCACTCCCAGGCGGCAAACGAGGACGAAATGCTGGATGCCGCGCGTCAATCGGGTCTGGTTTTTAACAGCGACGAGTGGCTCGGTTCTGGTAACCAGGCATAGCTGCCATGTTGAACTTCCCGATTCCGTACCCTGAAGAGCTGATATATAGCACCGTGGCCAGGGCAGGTATTCGGAAAGGAATTGCCAGCCCCAAGGAATTACTGACCGAAATTTATGGCAACCGCAATGTTATTGCAACGCTGGATTTGCCCAATCAATTGTCGAGGATTTCTCGGTGGCTGCCCCCTGATTATAGCGTTGAAGTGATTGCCTACTGCCACACGCTATTCCCCTTGTATGCCCCGTTTATCCCGGAAGAACGCCGAAAACGGTGCCTGGCATGGATGGCTGGAAAATCTCGAGGTGCGGCCCACCTGGCGATGGGTGTCGCTGCATCGCTTGTAAAAGTGCCTGGCCGTGTTCGATATTGTCCCGGGTGCCTCAAAGAGCAACAACGTACCTATGGAGAGTATTTCTGGAAGCGGGAGTGGCAGATAGCCGGAGTGGACTGTTGTGAGAAGCACGGCGAACTCTTACATACGGCCATTACCCGCCCCTTAGTTGATCAGCACCGCTACCATGACGCTTCGCCAGCCACTTGTCCGATATTCCCTCAAAAACCTGCTCGTAACGAATCAAAGATGGTTCTGACTCAGGTTAGGGAGCTATTGGAACAGCGACCGGCCATTTCACCGAGTTATGACCAGTGGTCTTCTCACTACCACCGATTGGCTCAACAGTCTGGTTTTATTCGCGGCCAGGCTCACATTGACCATGCTGCCATTGCCAAGTCTGTTTCAGATCACTGGCCTGCGAGGTTTTTGCGCCGATATGGTTTGGGGATAGATCGGAATTCGGATTACTGCTGGCTACGAGCGATTTTCCGGAAGCACCGGAAATCCTTTAGCTATCTGCAGCACATCGTTGTTCACCAAGCGTTGATCCCTGAGTGCTGGTCTATTACCGATGTTATTGAGGGTGTCAGAGAGTTGCCCTTGCCCGTACCTCCAGAATCATTAGAGTCAACCGGAAAGGCACACATTGGGTCTAAAGATGGTTTGACGCCAGATCAGAACGACTGGATTAAAATGCTGGCAGACCGGTCACCGAAAAAGGCCCGTGTGGCGGCCCCGGCACTTTACGCCCGGTTGTATCGGTACGATCGATTGTGGCTGAAGCAGGTCAATCAAGCTCAACCACGAACACAGGTTCTTAAAAGAAAACCGAGAATTGATTGGCGGCAGCGGGACCGGCATTATTTAACCAAACTGCGGGAAATTCTCAGGTTTTTGCGTGCGGCCCCACGCGGCCCCCGGCATTCACAAACGTATTTGCTGAAACAACTGGGTAAGCTCTCCACGCTGGAAAAGGCACTCAATCGGTTGCCGCGAACCCGTCGACTGCTGGCACGTTATACCGAAAGCGTTCCCGAATACCAGGTACGGCGGCTGAGAAATGCTTGGTGGGAATTAAAGCAGGAGTTTCAGTACCCACCACGTTGGCGTTTGATCCGTATCGCCGGGCTAAGTGAAACACGACTTACAGACCAAGCACGGAAATACCTGCATGGCCTCGAAGAAAACGAAGAAGACACCAACGTTCAGGGGAATCAAGGACAATAGCCAGGTTAAAGAAATCGGCTCAATGGTTCGTGATCTGCGAAATCCAAACTGGTACATCGAGGTGAAGCTGGATCCGGCCCAAGACAAGGAAAAGTTTGGCATATCGCAGCTGGGTCTGATACCGAGGCGACGTGTATTAAATGTGACACACGCCGGAGCCTCCAAGGTCGCCGGTTATGAAAAGGGCTTAAAGATAAACAGTACCAGCACCTGGTCACATTGCCGGATAGCCGACTGTCCAATAGTCAACATTCGTAGGCAGGGAGACCGGCAACAATGGTGTTTTAGCTTTAAAGCCGGCGATACACAGTTTTTCCTGCCACAAATAGAACTGGCCCGGGCTCTTTTTTTCCATTCGGCCTATCTGACCCGCCTGGCATTGAATTCAAATGGACTAGACGAGGAGTTCGACGTTCAGATGGGTGAGAACCCGAATAGGGCAGAGATACATATCTTGCCAAGTAGTTCTCTGCCCATGGTAGTGCGAGGTAACCCCAGCCAACGCAGAATTCTGGCGTGGCTGTTGTTGAATAAAGAGGTCCGGAACTCGTTTCAAAGCATCGCCCAGTACCAGCTGACAGAGGGCGAGATTAGGAATGGGCGCCGGTACTGGCCGTTCCGTTTTGATCCTCCTCCTTTGGAAAAGGTGAAAATGAAGGTGCGAGGTCAGTACGTCAAAGAATCCGAGCTTTTCTTCGTGTATGAAATCCACAGCCTTACAAACCTGAGTAGCCAGATCCCGAGAGAGATTGAGTTCATTGATCCGAAATTCACTGAGCAAAAAACAGGGAAAAAAGGAAATTCTATAGAAAGGAGGAGATCGGATGGCCCGCCTGAGATTAATGATGACGAGATGCCAACCACGGATGCAGATGAGTATGTTCTGGACGTCCCAGAAGTAGAATTGGAGTTCTCCGAACCTGCTTATACCACCCGCAAGTCTTCGGATGGCAGACGCCGGTCTGGCTCCAGTAAGGGACAATCAGAGGAAGGCCTTGATGATTCGACTAATAGCCAAACGGATGTCAGTACTGATGAGCCAACCGTTCGGGGAGAGATACCAGTCGGCGTTCCTGATGGCATTGATGACCAAAGTGACGATTCACATCTATTCACCCGCAAATTTGAAGCATTTATTGCCATGAGCAACCTATTGGAAATCAAAGGTTGCCGAATCGTGGCTGAAGAAATGATTCCGCTACCGGCGTTGAAAGGACACTCGAAACATCGACTGCCAGATGGTAACCCAAGATACTTGCTTTACCGTGTGTTCAGATATAAAAACCAGAATTATGCATTGGTGGAGGTTGATACCGTAGACTCTGAAGCAAGACTCTCGACACTGCTTCTGAAGCAACCATCTGAAAAATATGATTGGCACTCAAAGCTTTCGAATATGGGCTGGTCGTTGGTGAAGACTTCCTTACGTTGGCCCACCAATAAGAGGCTTGAAAAGGACTTTCCTGCCGGGTTTCGTCGAGTTCCTCATCAACAAAACATCCAATCAAGACTGGGCCGAAAAGACACCGCTACATTGAGCCATTGGATGGGCCGGCTCTATTCTGTACTTGCTGATTTACATACTACTCAGTTGCCCTAGGTACACGAGCCCAATCCTGGCTTAGTGCTACTCCATAGGTTCGATGGTTACTGCCCCTGTCATATCCCGCCCATTGTTCACCAGCAGAGTGAACTCATCATCCGGATGGATTCCCTGCTGAAAACATTGCGTATGCCGTAGCCATCCCTCACTGCACAAGCCACTGAAATAGGGAGGTAGCCCACCCTCTGTGACATACGGCTCTTCCCGCAGAGGAAGGCTCAAAGAGAGTATGGGGAGGCCGTTCCTTACATAGTCCCGGTCGTACTGAAACGACACCATGTTGCCTGTGCGTTCGAGTATGCCGGCGACGCGGTCATGCAGTTTAACGATGGCTTTCATATCACTCCGATAGGCATAAATTGATAGATGCCTGTGGCTACAGACTTAATCAGCGTTGGATTTGTCATGTCGGGATGCGATGGCGTACTGCACCGTTCTGGTGATGCCGACAACAATCGGTGCTGCGGTAGCCACAATTATGGGATGCATGGTGATGACCTCAAAACAAAGTTGATGAATTCAGTATAACCCGCGTCAGGGATCGAAGGTCTGGCCTGGCATTGGGTTCTTTAGTCAGCCTACATGCGTTCTGCAAATTTCGTTGGTTCAAGTGTTTTAGGTGACCTGACCGTGATGATCGTAAAAGACGTTGCGAGTTCGCCGTCACACTCCCTCTGCTCGTATAGATCGGTAAAGGCAATGACGCTGTGTTTTGGGTGTATGTTATAGCACTCACCCTCCATAGCTCGTGTCAGATTGGCTATCCACCAGATTTGACAATCTCTCTGACAGCATCGCGCAGCAGTTAAGAGTCCTTGCCTTCACTCTATGGAATTTCAAGTCTTTATGAGAAATTTACAACCTCTATTTCTTGCGCAAATTATACGCCCCTCGTCATCAAGGCCCTTCACATACTCTAACCCTTCAAGATCTGCCACATCGAAGATTGGATTCCAAAACTCAATGTCGGTATAGCTCTTCGGAATCTTATCGTAACGATACTGGCATTCAGAAAAGCCACCTTTCAATTCAATAAACAGAGACTCACCAGCACTCACGCCAACAACTATCTTCGGGACGAAGCGATTGTAGTACCAGGACAATTCCAGTTTTCTTTTTCTGAGTCGAACGCGGCAGCCGAAGCACCCGGGATAGCCGCGTGTCTTGTCGGTACGATGAGCTATGTTGTGGGACCAGAAGTGACCACAGAGTCGCTGCGCCAGATAGCGGTATCTCGCTTGCTCCTATTTGAAACGGCACTCGCGATCCTAATCGCACGATGGGTCAGAGCTGCCACGGGCTTTTGCCCTTTTCGGGCACACAAGGCAGATTCAAGTGCTAAAGCAACGGAGGTGCTTCAAGCCAACGCTGTTTCGGCAGTGTAAAGATCCAATTGATATCAATGTTGAGAGAGAAATCCGATGACAATCGAACTAAAGCCTACCCTCGGAGCGACGAACAAAGTGAGGAACGCAATGGGCCTTCAGCAGCGGCAAATCGTTTCTAGCACAAAATCGGCTCGGTCGGTCACACTGGTGTACGGAAGCAACCTGACTTCGTAGCCAAGTGCCCGGTAGGTTGCATCCAAGTGAGCGTATTCAGCCTTAGCCTCGAGAAAGGTATGCCGCCGTGCCTCGTCGACGCAATAGATTTCCGGCCAAGGCGGTGCGAGGAACACGAGCCGCCCATAGGGGCGGGATTTGCCCAGACTTCGCGCCAACGACACACCACAGAGTCGCTGAAGCGCTGCAGCGGCGTCGATCAGCCCGCGATCGAAGAAAACCGGTCCAGCTACCCATGCCGCCCCTTCGAGATCCATTGTGGCGACACGCAGCACCTCACGCAGAAAGGCCTCCATGTCGGTCCATGGCAGTGCGTTGCCGCCTTGCTGAATCTGATCAAGGATGACCCTCCGCCCAGGTTCGTCGATGGTCGCACGATCACGCCGCCGCAGCTCCCCGAGCAAAGTCGACTTGCCGCCGCCAGAGCACCCCGAAATGACTACCTGAGATGGCATCGACATCACCAGACCGGTGCATCGGTGCCTGGCGGCGCTGATGGTCGCGCATAGCCTGCCGGCGTTTTCGACAGTTGTGCGCTGGGGCGCACAGCGCGCAACTGGCCGAAGTGGGAGATTTCGTCGGCGAGCCAGGGGCTGAGGTCCGGTTTGCCGGCCCGCAGCCCCTCTTCGATGCGCCCCAGCCCGCGCAGCCAGTGCCCGGTTTGCGCCAGCGACACCTGCACGTGCCAGCTTCCCCCTACGCGCGACTGTCGCCACAGCGCGGCGGCGGCGCCGAAAGCCATCAGGAAGCCGCTGGCCTGGTCGAGGATCTGCATCGGCAGCGCGCGCGGCTTGTCGTCCCCCGCCGCCTCGCCCTCGGCGTGGTTGAAGCCCATCGCCGTCTGCACCAGCGAATCGAAACCGCGCCGGCCGGCCCAGGGCCCTTGCGTGCCGTAGGCAGTCAGCGACACGGCGACGATGCCTGGCCGGCGCGTGGCCAGGGCCTCGGGCGAGAAGCCGAGCTCAGCCAGGCCGCCGGGCCGGTACCCCTGCGAGAACACGTGGGCGCCTTCCACAAGCCGCCACAGCGCTTCGCGCCCGGCCTCGCCGCGCAGGTCGATATGCGCCGAGCGCTTGCCCCGGCTGGTTTCGGCAATGGCGGCGATGTTGGGCAGGTTCGGGGAATTGACCAGCATCACGTCCGCGCCGAACGACGCCATCGCCCGCCCACCGACGGGACCGGCCAGGATGCGCGTGAGGTCGAGCACGCGCAGGCCGGCGAGCGGCTGCTCATCGGCCGCCAGAGGCGGCAGAGCGCGCGGTGGGGCATCGGCGATTCGGGTGATGGTTATCAAGGGTAGCGAGGCCACCGCCTGACCCTGGGGCGTGGCATCCCACTCGGCGAAGCTGCGCAGCGCCGTGGCCACCAGCGCGTGGTCGGCCGCGGCCTGCTCGAAGTCCAGCGCCTTCCAACCCCGCAGGGCCTGCTCTGCGTCGGCGCGTGTGGCAGTTGCGGGGTCCAGGCCCAGCAGGTGCAGCGCGCCATCGCGGTGGTGCGGGAAGTTGGTGTGGACACGCACGTGGCCATCGGCGCAACGGTAAAGGCCGGCGAGTGGGTCCCACAGATCGGGCTCCTGGCCGTCGACCGTGAACCAGCCGGTGCATTCGGCGGCGGCGTGGGCCATGTCCACGGCGACACGCTGGCGCGGAGCACCCCGCTCATGGCCCAGTTCGCAGGCGGCGAGTGCGGCCGCGGCAATGCTGGCCTGCGCGGCGGTGCCGACGGCGAAGGACGAGGGAAACACCGGGTCGCTGCCCGTCAGCGCGATCCCGGCCAGCGCCTGCGGCGGCAGCCCGCCCAGCGACCAGAGCGCAGTCAGTGCATCGAGTGGATTCATCGTATGGACTCCTCACAGAAAATTACAGATGCCGCCGGTCATGCCGGCACCGGCCAGTAGCATGAAGGTTTCGATGTCTATGCCGCTCGCACCTCAGCTCGTCGGCCTGGACAGGGCCAGACGCAGGCCAAACCCCATCAGCGCCAGGCCCGTGAGCGCATCGAGCGAGCGCATCACCGTGGGCCGGCGCAGCCAGCGTGCCAGGGGCCGCGTGGCCAGCACCAGTGCGGCGAACCACAGCAGTCCCATCGCGGCGTGGATGCCCGCCAACAGCACGCTGAACCCGACCATCGGCACGTCGGCGGGAACGAACTGTGGTAGGAGGCTCACGTAGAACACCCCGACCTTGGGATTGAGCAGATTCGTCAGCAGGCCGCGCAGGAACCAGCGCTCGCCACGCACGAGCGGCGGATCATCTGCGGGCAGCGCCGGCTGGCTCTTGAGCGCGCCAGAGATCAGCTTCCAGCCGAGCCAGAGTAGATAAGCCGCGCCCGCGATCTGCAGCAGGGTGTAGGCGAGTCGGGAGACCGCGAGCACCGCGCCGAGCCCGAGGGCCGCGACCAGCCCCCAGATCAGCACGCCGGTCACGATGCCGCCGCCCGCCCTCATCGCCTTGCGCCCCCCTTCCACAGCGACCGTGCGAAGTACCAGCGCCGTGTCCAGGCCGGGGGTCAAGGTGAGCAGCAGCGCCGTCAGTGTGAAGCCCAGGATCGCAGTCGATGCATTCATTGGGGGATCTCCGTCAGAGCACAGGCAAGTTGAGTGACTCGCTGCACGTCGTCGATTCGTTGTTCTTGACGATGGCCTGGCCGCAGATCACTGCGCCACGCGCCGAGTCGTAGGTCAGGCTCGGCTCGCCATACAGCTCCCAGCCGCTCTTCAGAGTGGCGGTGACGGGGTGGCAGAACGCCGCGTCGTCGATGCCGGTCAGGTAGCGATACGCGAGCATGCTCATTCTCCCGCTCGATTCGATGCCGGCATCTGGACGCGCAGCCCCGCTCCGAATGCCTGCAGCAGATGCCAGCCGGTATCCCAGTCGCCCACGCCGCTGGCGGCATTGATATGCCCGAGGGCGCCGACTTCCACGCATCCCGCTGCCCAACCCATGGCCATGCGCCGGGCGTGCTCCGGCGAGCCATAGGGGTCGTCGCTGCTGGCGACCACCAGTGCGGGAAACGGCAGGGGTTCGGTCGGTGGCGAGCCGAACTCGCTCGCCTCGCCCGGAAACGCCGGTGCGCCGTGGTCAGGGACGGCAACGAGGAAGGCGCCTCGGACCTGGGCGATCCGGTGCTGGTTGTCGTCTCTGATTCCCCCCCGCAATGCCCAGTGCGCGACGAGCAGGCACGAAAGGCTGTGTGCGACCAGGACGACGGGACCGGCGCACTCGTCGATGGACGTATCCAGAGCCTGTAGCCAGTCGGCCAGATTTGGCCTGTCCCAGTCGGCGGGTTGGAATCGCTGGCAACCCTTTTGGCGCGAAGCCCAAAGTGTCTGCCAGTGTCGGGGCCCAGAATTGCCGATACCGGGGAGCATTACAGGGTGAGCGATCTGATTGCTGGTCATAGTGAGTTATTTGGATATCCGGAACGAGTTTTTTTTGATCGAAAATGCTATGACTTACAGGTCGAATTGGCGAGTGAGAAGGCCTCAGCGAGCATAGAGAAAAACTCAATAGTCAGGTTTGCTTGCCTTGGTTAACGTTTAATCGCACATCCTCATAGCCGATGACGACGTATCCCATGTTAGATATCTCACTCCCGATTTCCTACGTCCTGGCGGCCTGGCTGTCCATCCTTACGCCAGGCCCGGCCATCCTGCTTGCGATGCGCAATGGCGCTAGTCAGGGTGTGGTCGCGAGCCTGTGGTCGACTCTTGGCAATATGTTAGGGTTGCTTGTGATTTCGGCGTCGGCCGCCTGGGGGCTTGGTCTGTTCCTGCTCGCCTCTGCCCACGCGATGACCGCGCTCCGGGTAGCCGGCGCTGTGTACTTGGCCTACCTAGGAATTCGCCTGCTTGTCCAGAGTCGAAGAGCGCTTCCGGCGGAGTTCGATGATGATGCCCCCAGGCCGGTTCACGGTTTCGCGCTTGCGAAAGAAGGATTTCTGGTGGCGACATCCAATCCGAAGGCGATCCTCTTCTTCACGGCCTTCTTTCCACAATTTATTCAGGCCGACCAGGCACTTCTACCCCAGTTCATCGGTCTGACTACAATCTTCGTGATCCTCAGCGGAGGGACCTTAACCGGCTATGCCGCCATTGCAAGCCGGTTGCGGAAGTCATTTGGAGCCTACGTCTGGCGCCAGCGCTGCACGCGCCTTGCGGGGATCGGCTTTCTCGGATTCGCCGCATGGATTCTCCTATGGAAACCATCGAGCGGCGAAAAGGTCTTGGGTACGTGATTCCGGTTTCTGGCCATTGCATGAAGCCGATTGCAAGCTGTCCGACAGAATCTGGAAACGCGATCAACAAGTCCTTACTGCATGTCCATGCGTTCACGATCCGAACGCTCAAAGGCAATCTGGTTACCTTAGTGTTCGAGGCCGAAAATCTCGATACACGAGCAATGCAGCAGATCACGCATCATATGAACTTGTCCTGGCGATTTTCGTGCTGGCCTGGGAAGCTCCCCACACCGACTATTTAGTGAGTGTCTCCACAGCCTTCATGCTCACATCAACAGCTCGGTCGACGCAAGTCCGCTACGGTAGGCCTGTAAGATAGCTATCGTGCCCCTCGAAATCTTTTCCACCAAGCGTTCTCTCATCTAATATCGTCCATGGCAGCCGCATGCAATCTTTAGTTGTGGTCGCTGATTTCCGGATCTAAGCACAGGTACTAGAAGTGTTCGCGCGCCACAGCCCATGACGACTCGAAGCAGCTATGTAGGTGCCAAGGCTTGAAGGAAGCCAAACTACATCACCCGAGCGCGCGCGGAGATACAGCGCCTCTCCAGGCCGCACGGTCAACAAATGACGTATCCAGCCCCACAGCCGTAAGCAGAACACAGGCTTCTGATGGGAGAATCGTTGCGTCGTTGCCTGCGCATAGACCACCTGTACCTGGATGCTGATGACAGGGCGGGACACCGAAATTCAGGACATCCCCGTGTCTTGTTACCGGTCCAGCCAAGCGCCGATCGTCCGGCGGGCCGCTGCCGCCAGAGCTGCACCATACCGCTCGGCATCCGCGCGCAGCGTGCCCGGATCGACGCCGGCCTGGCCCAGCTCGCAGCAGTGGCCGACCAGCCAGCGTTCGATTCGGCTGGCATCGGCTTCCAGGTGGAACTGCAGACCCAGCACCCGGTTGCCGACCGCGTAGGCCTGCTGCGCGCAGCTTTCGGTGCTCGCCAGCAGTTCACTGCCCTCAGGCAGCTCGAAGCGGTCGCCGTGCCAATGCAGAACTGGCACGCCAGCCAGCGGGGCCAGCACCGAGCGGCGGCCAGCATCCGTCAGCGTCAGCGCGCCGAAGCCGATCTCCTTGAAGCCCATGGGGGCGACGGCGGCGCCGAGCAGGCGCGCGATCAATTGCGCGCCCAAACAAATGCCGAGCAGCGGTCGGCCGCTGGCCAAGCGCCGTTCGAGCAGACGCAGTTCGTCGGCAAGAAAGGGATAGGTCCGCTCGTCGAAGGCTCCGATCGGCCCGCCAAGTGCAATGAGAATATCGCTTGACTCGGCTTCTTCACGGGCCAGGTCGTCCGTCGCGGGGTCAAGGTAGCGCACGTCGAATCCACGCTCGCGCAGCAGCGGTTCGAGCGTGCCGAGGTCTTCGAAATGGATATGGCGCAGTGCCAGGGCGGTCTTCATACGATCTGCTCCGATGCGGTCGATGTTGCGGTCCGGTTGTCGTCGGGCCAGTAATGGCTGTTCGGCGTCGCGCGAGCGCCGAAGATGGCTTGGCCGACACGCACGACGGTGGCGCCTTCCTCGATGGCCAGCTCGAAGTCGCCGGACATCCCCATCGACATTTCATCCACGCCCATGCCTGCCGGCGTCTCTTGGCGCAGCCGATCGCGCAGTTCGCGCAGCAGTGCGAAACAGGGGCGGACCCGCGCCCGGACGAAGTCGGCCACCTCGGAAGGCGGCAAGCCGAACTTGCTGGCCTCGCCCGAGGTGTTGACCTGCACGAACACATCCAACGCGCGCCCTTCGGCTTGCAGGCGACGGTCCAGTGCCTCCGCAACACGCAGGCTGTCCAGGGCATGGAACTCGTTGGCGAATCTCGCCACGACCTTGGCCTTGTTGGTCTGCAGGTGGCCAATGACCGACCAACGCAGGTCGGCGAGGTCTGCCATCGCTTCGGCCTTGCGCTGCGCCTCCTGCACCTTGTTCTCACCCAGCTCGCGGCAGCCGGCGGCGTAGGCCAAACGGATGCGTTCCTCCGGCACGGTCTTGCTGACCGCGAGGAGGCGCACTTCAGACGGGTCGCGTCCTGCACGGGCGCAGGCATCGGCGATGCGCCGATGCACCACTGCCAGATTCCGCCGAAAGTCCTCGACGCTGTGTGCGGTAGGCCAAGGATGGGGTTGCTCGTTCATGGATAACGAGGAGCTCCGAGCTGCTTATGAAGCGACGACATCGCGCTTCGCAAAGCTCTGCAAATTGCCGGGCGCAGAGTGCAAATCCACCGAGAGACGCTCTGGGGGCTGCAATGTATGGATTCCATTACCGGGAGCCAAGGCCCAGCGGTCAGGTGACGCCTTCGCGATTTCACCGGAGCTTCCCGTGCTGCACGCTACTATCTCCACGTTCGAATCCTCTGACACGGCAAATTCTGCCTCGCAATTGCTTGATTCTATTATAAAAGTAGTAATCACACGACAGAGCATGGCGTCTGCCCCATTGCACGGCCGCTTGCGCACCAGTCCATCGCGCATTATGTCGTCTGCGAGTGGGCGACGCGAGCGGGCCATGGGCGACGCTCCAACAATCCGGTCTCCCGTTCCCGCAGGGTCCGGCTGATCTTACTCGCTTCGGTCACGGACGCGCGAAAGTCCAGAATCATTTGCCGAGTCACCGGCCCCACTGGCCATTCGGTGGTCGCCGCATCCTCGACCAGCGCAACCACCGGCTGCAGTTCGACCGAGGTGCCCGCGGTGAATACCTCGGAGGCGGTGCGCAGTTCCTCCAGCGTCACTGTCCGCTCCTCTACCCGCAGCCCGCGCTGGCGCGCCAGTCCTATCACATGCCGCTTGGTAATGCCATCGAGGAAGCAGGTCGGCAATGGGGTCACCAGCACCCCGTCGCGGACCATCAACAGGTTGGTCGCCGTGGTCTCGGCGACCCGCCCTTCGCTGTCGAGCAGCAGCGCGTCGTCGCAGCCCGCCGCTGCGGCGGCATGGCGTGCGAGGGTGCCGATCATGTACAGCCCCGAGCACTTGGCCGCGGTGGGCGCGGTGTCGGGATGGGGACGTCGCCAACTCGCCAGTTGCAGCCGAATGCCTTCCTCGGCGCGACCCTGGGACGCTGCTGTGGGCCAGTCCCAGGCCGCGATGGCCACGTGGATGCGGGCGCGCGGCGAGGCAATGGAGACGCTTTCCGCACCGCGCCATGCCAATGGCCGGATGTAAGCATTATCGAGCTGGTTGGCCCACAGAACTGCCTCAATTGCCTTTGTTAGTTCGTCTCGCGACCACGGCAGGTGATAGTCCAACATCGTGGCGGACTGCTGCAACCGTTCCAGATGTTCTATATTTAAAAAAACATGTCCGTCATAGGCGCGCATACCCTCGAAGACGGCACCACCCATGTGCAGAGAATGTGTAAGTACATGCAGGCGAGCCTGGCGCCAGGGTAGCAGCTCGCCATCAAGCCAGATCAGACCGTCGTTATCGTCAAGGGAATTGAGCATGGCAGGCACCATCACGTGAATTGCAGTTGTATTCAGTTTGCGTCCTGTTCGCGGTTGTAGCAATTGAGTAAATCTAAGTTGTTGATGAAATTTGGTCCGCGCGACGATGCACGCAATAGCGACGATTTCATGTTTAATAAACCTACGAACTTCGAATGATTCCGAGGAGGATATATCCTCAATGCGCATACCTGTTTCGTTAAACGCTTTGCAAGCCTTTGAGGCCGCCGCGCGCCATCTCTCGATCAAGGATGCGGCCCTGGAACTGGCGGTCACGCCCTCGGCGGTCAGCCACCAGTTGCGCACGCTGGAAGACATGCTCGGCGTCGAACTGCTGCGCCGCATCGGCACGCGGCTGGAACTGACCAGCGCCGGCCGCCGGCTGGCGCCCGGCCTCAACGAGGGTTTCGCCCTGATCGCCGAGGGCGTGAGCAGCTTGCGCGAGGAGCGGCGCGATGGGCCCCTGCGCGTGAACATGCTGCCGACCTTCGCGACCAACTGGCTGTCGCCCCGCCTGAGCCTGTATCCGTTCGAGCGGCGCGGCTTCTCGCTGGACATCTCCACCACGCAGGACGACGCGGATCTGGCAGCCGGGGTGGCCGATGCCGGCATCTGGTATGGCGACGGCCAGTGGGCCGGCCTACAGGCCGACCTGTTGTTCGAGGCCACCATCGATCTGTACGCGCGCCCGGGCTTTGCCACCGGCTCGCGCCGGGAACGCCTCAAGCAAGTCGCACACGCCAACCTGTTCGTGTCGCGGCATTGCCTCACTTGGCAGCGCTGGATGGACAGCCTGCCCGGCGGGCCGTTCGAGCCAGCTGTCGTGACCCGCGTGGATTCGGGCGGCCTGACGATGCAGGCGGCCGCCGATGGGGCCGGTGTGTCGATCGCCGTCTGCGAACTGGCCGAGAGCGCCGTCCGGCTCGGACGTCTGGCCTCGGTCTTCGACCACCCGGTGAGTGCGGGCGTCGGCTTCTGGCTCGTCTATCCCGAGGCGCTGCGCGAAGACCGACGGCTGGACAACCTGCGCGGCTGGCTGCGCGAGCAATGTCAGTCGGAAAGCGGAACTCGGAACCCAGAGGCGCGGACAGCGTAGATGCGTATGAATATCGAATATCCGAAAGACCAGAAAGCACCGCCGGATGACGATGTGACGCTTCGACTACTCGTTGCCAAGGACGCCGTTGCGCTTGCCTCCCTGCTGGCCGCCTATGGCGACGAAATGCGCCACGGGCAAGGCGCGGGGGCGAATGCACTGACCCGGGCCGATGCCTTGATCGCCGATCCGATCGCGGAAGTGCTGGGTGGCTTTCTCGGCGCCGAACTCGTCGCCTTCGCGGTGTTCTTCGATCTCCCCGAGGCGATCTCCGGAGGGCGTTCGGGCCAGCTCGACGACCTGTACGTCTTGCCCGCCGCGCGCGGGAAACGACTCGCGCAGCGGCTCATCACGGCCATCGCCGATACCGGGCGATCACGCGCCTGGATCCATCTGCGCTGGCTGGTCCCCGAGGACAACCCCGATGCCATCCGGGCCTACGCGCGCTTCGCCGAACCCGCCGGCTGGAAGAGCTACGTGCTTTGGCTGGCCGGTAACGAGCGGTGGTAAAGCCATGAACAACCTGCAACAGGTCGATTGGTCGCGTCTTCCGCAGCCGGAAGATGATGGCGGCGCCCGCCACCTCGCGGGCATGCGCCTGCCCACGCTTGAACTGGCATCGACGGATGGTGGCCGTATCGATCCTTCGCGCCTGCGCGGACGCACGGTGCTTTATCTCTTCCCGATGACGGGCCGGCCGGATGTCGCACTGCCTCCAGGCTGGGACGAGGTTCCAGGAGCACGGGGCTGCACCCCGCAATCCTGTGCCTTCAGGGATCATTTCGCCGAACTGAAGTCCTTGGGCGTCGCCCAGTTGCTCGGCGTGTCCACGCAGGACACCGCGTACCAATGCGAGGCGGTGGCGCGCCTGCACCTGCCTTTTCCCTTGCTGTCCGACCATCGCCTTTCATTCGCAACCGCGCTCGGTCTGCCGGTCTTCGAGGTGCAAGGCCTGACGCTGCTCAAGCGGCTGACCCTGATTGCGCACGATGGCGTGATCGAGCATGTGTTCTATCCGGTGTTCCCGCCGGACCGGAATGCCGACGATGTCATCGAGTGGCTCAAAGGCCATCATGCCAATCAATCCGGCAAACCATGAATATCGGATCGTTCGGCGGTTCCTGGAGTGAATTTCCCGACATGCAAGACATTGCCAGCTTCCACCGCTGGGTTCACCCGGTGAACAGGGCCGAGCGCTATCTGGTGCTGCCCGACGGATGCCGAGACGTACTGTGCATCCGCCATGCGGATGGCTTGGTTCAGATCGTGTCAACCGGTTTTGATGTTCGGCCTCGGCTGGTCGATCTGCTCCCCGGCACCACGATCACAGGCTATAGGTTGCGCCCGGGCGCGGGCGTGAGCGCGCCTGCCATGCAGGCGATTGCCGCAGACCATGATCGAATCGGGGAAATTCTCGACGAGCAGTGCGAAGCCTGGACGCATCTGGACGAGGCCATCCTGGCGCTCAGTTTTCCGGGTGCAACGGTTGGCGCCGCCTGCCGCAGCATTGGCATTTCCATCCGAACGATGCAAAGAGTCTTTCTGGGCAGAAGACTCCCACCGCCGGACTACTGGCGGCTCTTGGGACGAGCGCGCCGGGCAACCGGACTGCTTTCGTCGGGTGAACCTCTTGCCGAAATAGCCAGCATATGTGGCTTCAGCGACCAAGCCCACATGACCCGCGAACTTGTCCGCTGGTTCGGCCATTCTCCGGCGCAGTTGCGCAGGCAAGCCGACGTCCTTGAGCGCCTGCGTCAACCCGGGCTGGGCAACTGGGCGGGCGAACAAATCTCCACCAGATAACCGTTGATATCGGTGACGTAACACGTCGTCTGCCCCCAAGGTTCACTTCTAACCTCCTGCACAGGTTGTGCGCCGGCGGCTACGGCGCGCGTATAGGCCGCATATACGTCTTCCGTTTCAAAGGCGATCTCGAATACCGGGGTTTCGGGTGCGGGCTTGCCGGGTGTCTTGCCCAGAGTTCGCATCAATTTGACGGAAGAAAAAGCCAGCTTGGTTGCCCCCGTGACGAGTTCACCATAGTCCCCCGACTCGTGCAGAAAACCCCGCTCCATGGCAAAAGCACGTTCGTAAAAGGCCAGCGAGGCGGCCACGTCTTCGACGTAGAGAATCGTGTATCTGAAAATCATCTCAGCTCTCCAAGTTAGATGGAGAAATGGATTCTGGGCCAGGCTTCATCCCCTGTATTGAATGATCGCGACAGGTGCATGTCAGTGAGCACCCCACCATCACGTTCAGTCAAGCCGCAGAATCGCTACTGATGTGATCTTGATCGGCCAGCGCTTCCGCTTCAGTCGTGGTGAATGGGCCTCATCCACAGTCATGCCGTACCTCTCGCTGCCCGAGGATTGTCCGCAGGTCGATGCTTCAGTGCGTCGAGGGGGCGGGTCGGTGGCTCGCCGGTGCGCAACCAGTCCAGCGCCAGGGGCCACAGCGCCTCGCGGAAGCGCTCGTGGAAGAAGGCAAAATGGCCGATTTCGGCCTGCCCGATGGCCGCGGGAGCCAAGCGCAGGTGATGGCGCTCGCTGCCGGTGTAGTAATCCAGCAGGCGGTCCAGCGCCGGTACCGTGCCGAATGGATCGTCCTCGATGCCCAGCGCCAGGATCGGTGCGCGCACCTGGCCGAAGCGCCGTGCCAGCATTTCGGCTTCGGGCTCGCCTTCCAGTGTTTCCCGGCCGCGGCGTACCGTGCCCTCGAAGCGCGGACCCATGCGCGCCCAGTCCAGCGCCACGCCCTTGGGCGTGTCCTCCATCCATCCCAGTCGCTTGGCCGGCACGTAGCCAAGCACCCGCGCCAGCAGCGGCATGGCCACGTGCCAGCGCAGGAACATGGCGCGGCGCGCGGCGGGCGCATAGTCGCGCCAGTAGGCGTACTGCGCCCCCATGGTGAAGATGCGCCGCACGCGGTGTGCGGACGCGGCCAGCCCGATCACGAAGCCTCCGGCAGAGTGGCCGACCACGTCGATCGGCTGGCCGGGGAATCGCCAGGCGAGGTACTGCAGCACACCCTCGAAATCGTGCTGCCCCCAGTCGATCCAGTCGGCCTGCAGCCGACGCAGCCCACGGTGTCGCGATTCGCCGATGCCACGGTAGTCGTAGGTCACCACGTCCCATCCGTGGCTGTGGAGCCAGTCGGCAAAGCGCGCGTAGTACCGGCAGCGCACCGAGGTGGCCGCGTTGATGACCGCGACCGGATTCGGGCGTCGTGGATCGCAGGGACGGCGCCAGGCGAATCCACCCAGGGCATAGCCGTCGGCGGCGCGAATGTCGATGGGCTCAGCCATTCACAGCGAGACCCTGGACCAGCAGCACCACGGCCTGTGCGCCGGCCTTGCGATCCTGGGCAATGCGTTGGTACTCGGCCGATTCCGCCCAGTCATGGAAGGCGGCTTCGTCGGGAAAGGACATGAGCACGAGCTTCTGGTGCGGCCAGGTGCCTTCAATGGTGCGAGGCTGCTCGTCCGCGGCCAACAGACGTCCCCGGTGGCTGCGGAATACATCCATGAAGCGGGCCTGGTAGCGGTCGTAGGCGGTCCGGTCGTGGATTGTGAGTTGGGCGATGGCGAAAACGGTCATGACGAAGACTCCTCGTCGCGATGGCGATCCGGCTCGGCGGCCGAGGTAGATTCGATGCGGTCGCCCCTCGGCGCTGCCTGTGGGCATCCATTCCTGCCGCATCTGCATGTGTTGCAGTTCCAGCAGGAGCCAACCGAGGAAGATCCCGCCCCAGTCATAGCGGTTACCACCGTCGGTTCGGACGCCCCGCACGGGATCCAGCGCTCTTTTTTTCCCGTCCGCTAGGGTTCCTCTCGGTTCCAGGTTCCAATGGCCGGCGTTAAATTCATAAAGACAGATTCTTGAGGGTTGACGCCGACCAGTCGAGTGAAAAAAACTCAATCCAATCTGAGATATTCGCATTTGGAGACCGACAGCATCGCATATTAGGTTTTCAAATGACCGCCTGGGTCTCCACGGTCCTGATGGCCCCAGCGCATCGGAGCAAATTTCACAGGAGAACAACATGAGAACAACATGCGATCGAAATCTCATTCGATGCGACTTGCAACCCGCCGGCTATGCCGAGCTGGTCATCAACCGACCGGCAGCCCGCAACGCTCTGTGCCGGTCACTGACCGACGCGATGGCTGCTCAGCTTGAGAGTTTGGCAGCCGACGCTGCGGTGAGGGTAGTTCTCTTACGCGCCGAAGGCGAACACTTTGCGGCTGGCGCTGACCTCAAGGAAATGCTTGGCATGGACGAGGAGCAGGCGCGCGCCATTGATTTCGCCGGTTGCTGCGCGCATCTGGGCTTTTTCCCAAAGCCCGTGGTGGCATTGGTGCAAGGTTTCGCGCTTGGCGGAGGCTGCGAACTGGTGGAGATGTGCGACATTGTTCTAGCCGCCGAAAACGCCGTATTCGGCCACCCCGAGATCCGGGTCGGCACCATGCCTGGTGCGGGCGGCACTCAACGCTTGCCACGTCTACTTGGCATGGCCAAGGCGCTGGATCTACTGCTGACTGGGCGCCGAATGGACGTGCGCGAAGCCGAGCGCAGTGGTCTGGTTTCACGAGTCGTGCCCACAGACCTTCTCCTCGAAGAGGGCCGTAAGCTCGTGGCTGACATAGCATCATTGCCAGGCGAGGTATTGACGCTCATTAAATATAATGCTCGTTCAAGCGCCAACTTGACATTGAATGAGGGATTACGAAAGGAGCGAGACGCCTTCCACTATACCCTCTCTTTGCCCGATCGCGAGGAAGGCATGCGCGCGTTCCTGGAGAAGCGGCCACCCCGATTTAACAGTCTCTCTATCCTGAAGGACCGATAAAACCATGTCCCAAACCATTCCATCCTACCCCCTTGATCCTCAGGTCGAGCAGATTGTCCGTGAAAGCTTCTCTCGCCAAGGTCTGATGCAACATTTGGGCGCCGAGTTAAACGAGGTTTCGCGTGGACGGGTAAGCATTGTACTGCCTTTTCACGAGACTCTTACCCAGCAGCATGGCTATTTTCATGCCGGTGGAACGAGCGCCATCGCTGATTCAGCCGGTGGCTATGCGGGATTAACCGTGTTTCCATCAGATAGCTCTGTGCTGACCGTCGAATTTAAGATCAATCTGCTTGCTCCTGCGCAAGGAGACTATCTCGAAGCGGTCGGCACGGTGGTACGCTCCGGGCGGACGCTGACCATCTGCCAACTCGAAGTCTTCGGTGTCACCGATCAGAAGCGTGCGCAAGTAGCCCTTGGCCAGCAGACATTGATCTGCATGCAGGGCAGACCAGACCGATGACACACTCACCATTCAGGCAAGCATAGGCCCAATGACAATCGTCACACGGCAAGGAGAGAATCCATGAACTTAGCCTCGGGCCTTGGAATTGCCCGACTAAAGGCTATCCACCGTGTCAGAAGCAAGACAGCGCATCGATGATATGCGGCCTTTCCAGTTCCTATCCACGTAACTACCTGATTTGGGACTTTGCCGCTACGCTCCCACGCCCCATGAAATAGCCCGCATGGGCTGAAAGATCCGCGCTCCATTACCGCGTCACAAAATGACGCAGTGATGATGGCGGCTAACAGCGATTGTTCATATTTTCACCAGATTTTGCCCGTAAAGTGATGCATCCTTAGGCGACCTTGGGCACGGAAGTTTCGCTAGCATCTGGACACCGCTCTGGGCTGGACTAGGCCGGCGATTGACGGCTTAGTCAGGTTTGAACCCAATCTCGTGTGCAGGCCTATTCGAGTCGGCTGTACAAGCAAAGACAGGCCAAGCTATAGGGTTATCGTGGGCAGCCATATGGTATTCGACCTTACTCGAAGGAATGCGATTGTCGACAAGAAAATACCCGATCAAGGGTTTGCGCATAGTGACACGCTTCCAGGCGCCACCTTCTTCAAGCTCATAATCAGATGCGATTAATGCCTGCTGCTCACCACTTAGGTGAGGGTTCGGCTTCAACTCAAGCTCAACCATCTGATCCCAATCGGTATCCGCTTCAGGTGGTACTCCGTTGCACTGCTCGAATGCGGGCGCATTTTTTGCCGAGCTCATACCGCTCCTTGGTGCCGTAACAACTTCTGGATTGCTCTTGAAACGGCCGATAAGGAAGTCTCGATAACCCATGTGGTCCCAGCAAAAGGCACGAACGTGGTAACGGTTGTTAACGAAGGCAACAGCTGTCGGAGTTAAACGCCTGGTGCGGCCCTTTGGAGAATTCATTGTTGCGATCACAGCTTCGATAGACCGCTGGTGCTCAATAGCCGACAACAATCGAGCCAGAACAGGCAAATTATGCCGGCGCTTAAGCATGGGCATTTCTGTGGCATGTCCAGCACTGGGCGGCGCGTAATCTTCAATTGACTGCCACTGGAGGTCCTCTCCCGATAATAGTACCGGCTCAAAGCCTTCCGTTGGCTGATGGTAGGGAATACCAAGTTGGTAGGGTTTCATCGCTGTTGGAGCGAGCTGCTGATAGAGCTTGATGTCTTTCTGAGCCTGAGGCCGCGAAATTCCAAACGTTTCCATCAGCATGGTAGTGGTCAGCCGCCGCTCCCATAACAGTTGACGTTCGATGAAGCACAAACGCAGCCACTGTGGGTGCGAAAAGGCCCCGGCCTCAATCCGCCGACCAGCCAGATTCGTTGCAGACAGAGTGCTAGTATCTGCGGTGATCGCTGGTTTTATGTACTGCAAATACTGCATGGCAGGGCCCTTCAGCTACTGATTGTGTTCGTCTGCCCAGAATTTTAAGTCAATACTGTATAAATATCATCTACCGATATTAATTATAGGGGTGTATAAAATAGGCACCACCCGGCAAGTCCGGGTACCAATCTATAAGGGGTGCGTCGGTGAGTTTCGCCACACTTAACACCAATTTGTTCAAAGCGATCGCTGGCGATAATGGGCGGTTAATGCTCGACCTGCTATTAGAGCTCGATGCGTTTCTTGATCCGGCGCAGCTGGCGGATGAGCCGACGCCACTACAGGTGAGAGTTTTTCTTCGCGACTATCTCGCCAACAGTCACTTACGCCTGGAAATTGAATCAGGTGAGGCGGCAACCACCCCACAAAGCCCAGAACATTATGTTTACTACCGGTTGCGCGATACAGGATGGATCCGGGAAGAGCTGGAAATCGGATACCGTTATGTGGTCTGGATGGCTCAAGAAGGTAGGCGACTACTGCAATTCCTCAGGAGTATGGGTGCTGAACACCCATCGCTTGGTGTGGTTTGCCTGTCGGTGCGCTCCAATCTTGCCGAAGTGGTTAAGGATCCGGCCAATGGGTCTTTGATCCGGAAAGCAGCCGATGACATGGAAGGCTTCCTCAACCGCCTCCGAGCCCTCGTGGGCAATATTCGCGAAATACACTATGTGATTAGCGGCGGAGACGTGTCAGGCAGTGGGAACTTCAATTTCTACTTTGAAGAGTACCTGGGTGAGCTATTTCTGCCGAACATTGAGAAACTCGCGTTGAAGGGCAACCCCAACCTTCACGCCAGCAAAATTCGCAAGCTGGTAAGTGATATACGGTTTAGTCTGGAGCGGTTGGAGGTGTGTGCTAAGGCATACCAGCGGGACGATATAGCGAATCCATCGATTGAAACGGTCGAAGCCGATCTGGATCGACTGAGTCTTGCGTTTGACGGTATTGGGCCCTTGTTCAAAAAAACACAGGACTATGCGCGGCGCATTACTCGTCGAATGCATGAAAGAATTAAATACACCGTGCACACTCCCAGCAATATAGGCCAACAGATCGAGGATTTGCTCGATCTTATTGGTCGGGATGATTCGATTGAAACCCTGCCCAGTCCGGTGATCAGCGAAAAACTGATCTCCGAAAGCCGTTTGGCCAAACCTAAGGCGAAATCGGTACCGGCGGTCGCAACGGTTCGCAGGCAATCCAAACCTCTGTGGGAAAAGCGAGCCTATAACCAGCTCAAACAAGAGCACATACACTTCCAGAGGTATGACCCTGACCGGGTGGTGAGCTTTATTGAGACAAATATGGGCGACCGAGCTCAGATGACCACCGATGACCTGACCATCAAGACTGCTGACGACATGATGGCAGCGTTGCACTTGCGCTTATTGGCGCAAGGTGTTTCCAAAACCCATGCTCTTTATCCCCTGTTAGCTGAGTACAGCGTAACCTTCGACGAGCACGAATGGACACAGCTTGAATACATGGCCGGTCGTCGATTGATTATCACCAGGCAGGCCTTCTCGGAGATATCACGAAATGATTAATGACATTGTGCTGAGAGAGCTAAAAGAAATTGCGTCGCGAAACTCCGACGACTACGCCGATACTCTTCGAAATACAGCTGCCTACCTGCTCCAGAAGCAGTGGGTCTGGAAAGGTAAGCGAGGGCAGAAAGAGCATTTCAAAGTCTGCGAGGACAATGCCACATACTTCCATAAGCTATTCGATGCACTGGACATGGACTGGTATTACGATCGCAACTTTGGGTATGTGGGGGTGCTGCCCAGAGGCACTGGAAGCCAGCTGGATGTCACGGCCACCGTGTTTCTGCTGATATTGCGCAAAATGTATGACACTGAGGCCTCGATGGGGCGCACGGACCTTGGCCGCGTCACGCCGCCAACCGTGGAGCTGCTTAATCAATATGAGCAAGTTAAAGGTGAAAGACCGATACTGACCGCTACCGTCGAGGCCCTGGATACCCTTCGAAAGAGGGGCATCATTGAACTTGGGCCCAGAGATCCGGACACCAGGCTTCCTGATGTGACGGTGTTGCCCAATATAACGCGAGTGGTAGGCCCGGCCTTTCTTGGATCGCTCGAAAACTTCATGAACAGCTACGCTCCAGATTCAGAACCCGGAGATGAGTCACACCTGAGCACTGACCCTGCGGAGGCGTCTGATGACAACGCTGAATAACCCAATGCCAGCGCATTTCCTTCAAAATTTTGTTTTCGCACAGTGGTATCTCTTGGATCTGGAAACCCTGGAGGTGGGAGTAGCCGCATCTCTCTTGTCGGGTGAGAATGGGGCCGGGAAAACAACGATATTTGATGCTATCCAGTTTGTTCTGATGGGAGGAGATCAAAGGCGTATTAGCTACAACGCCGCCTCCGACGGAAAAGCGTCGGGACGCTCTGCCAGAAGCTACGCGCTGGGCGAATTCAAAGAAAACGATGTCACCACGTTCGAGCGGGAAAGTGCCAATACCTACATTTTTCTGAATTGGTACGACCATCACCAGCAGCCCTATTCGTTTGGGGTCTCTATCCACGCTACTCAGCAATCGGCCAGCATTGAAACTCGTGGTCACATCATCAAAGGGCGCCATGTCTCCGAGGTAGACCTTTTATCGTCGGAGGACACATTTTTACCGTGGCGTGAATTTGTTGATCGTATGAAGTTGACCGCCAAAGAGTACCGGGGTTCGATGAGCTACGAGATGATCGACGGGGCAAGGATTATGCGCGAAAAGTTCGCCGAGATGATGTCGGTTGATCAAACTCGCAGCGGGAAAATTGAGCCCGAAATGCTGGTCAAAACATTGTCCAGTGCGTTGCAGTTGAAGATGGATAGTCCGATTGATTCGTTTATCCGCGATTTCATTTTGCCACCCGAACCTATAGAAACAGAGCAGCTTCGTGAGGATCTGCTTGAGCACCGCCGCATTGAGGATGAAATCACGCGCGCGGAGAGTCACAAATTGGCTCGTGAAGCTTTGATCACTGAAGCAGATAAGGTGACGAAGCACCGGACTGATGCTCACTTTGAGTTATGGGTCTCACAAGAGGCTGAAGTGGCCCGGCTTGATGAACGAAACAGCGGTCTAGAGGACCGTCTGGATCAGCAGCAAGACAAGCTTGAAGAAGCAGAGCGGACGATCAAGCAACAAACCCCTCGACTGCCTGAACTCAAAAAGCGTCATGAGGAAGCTCTGATAGCATGGCAATACTCAGATGCCGCAAGTCTGAGTAAAACCGTCGAGGCGGCGGAGCAAAATGTCACGCAAGCAACTACCCGTTTCGCTGAGCTAACCACTTCCCTCAGAAACACGGTAGGTGAAATCACGCGCCAACGCTTTGCTGACACTCTGGATATTACCAGTTTTGAACAACTGGCGGAGCGGTGGGTCGAATGTTCCGATCTTCTTGCCCGCGCTGACGTTGCCAGTCTCAGTCCATCAGATCACGAAAATACCGCCAAGGTCACTGCGGATCTTTTGGATGCCAGACCGGTTTTGGATGAAATTTCCACACGGCTTGAAACAGCAGATAAACATGTCAGCCATGAACTGAAACAAATCACAGATGATGGCGCAGCACTTCAATCACGAGTTGAAAGGTTGAAGAACGGGCTTTCGGACATTCATCCGTCAACCAGCCTAACCATTGAGCTATTAAAGCAGAAGGGCATTCAGGCGGTGCCCGTTTGTGATGTATGCGAGATCACTAATTCAGAGTGGCAAGAAGCTGTTGAATCCTATCTCGGGCCGAATCGTGAAGCTCTTGTAGTTGCAACAGAAGATTTTGGTCACGCACTTGAGATCTACGAAGCCACTCAGAAACAAAGCCCGCGCATAAGGCGAGCACGCCTTATCAACCCAGATTTAGCTTTGCGCGAAAACAAATCTCCTACTGTGGGAATGGTCTCGACACTCATCGAAACCCAGGACCCGGTAGCCCGGGGCTTCATGAACATCATCTTGGATCGAACCAAGATGGCCGCGACCCGTGATGAACTCAGGCGCGAACGTAAAGCACTGATGGCCTCCGGTTTAACGGCTGGCGGCGCAACGATTGGCGGCACCTCTCAAATTGACGGTCTGCTGATTGGTAAACATGCCAAAGCTCAACAGCTGGAACGGCTGGAAAAAGAGCTTGATAGTTTGGCCCGGCGAGTAGCCAGGTTAAGTGGCCCGTCGACAACGCTGAGCAAGCTTAATCGCCAGTGGGCGGGCGTTTGCGCGGCGGTCAACGATGGCGCCGTCGCGCTGCAAGAGCAAAGTCAGAGTCTGGCAGCCTGTGAGCAAACTCTCTCTCATGCCAGGGAACAGCTGCAGCCTCTTACCTCTGAAGATGAGCGTCTTAAGAGCGCCAAAGAGAAGGCGGAGCAGGCCCACTATAACTGCAATGAAAAAATCACACAGGCAAGAAGCGACAAACAACAGGCAGAGGCTACCATCAAAAGCCTGAAAGCTGATTTGGAGCAGGTTCGTCCTTTCCTGGAGAGGGCCCGGGAGCAACGCCGCCACACAGAGGCATCTGAATTGCACGACATGAATAAGGCGCTGGAACGCTGGGAAGCCTATGAACAGAAATATGATGGGGCTGAGGGGCGCTACGCACTGATTCGAAATGAAGCGGAAGGGAAGAAAAATACTGCCCGGGAAAAAGAACTAAGGTCACGTGGAGACCTGCATGTAAAAGTGATCCAATTCACCAATGATTTTTCAGAAGACATTGCCAATCGGGCTGAGCTTCTGGGGGCCGCCAAGCCTGAGAACGATGACTCTGATGCCTATTCTGTCATAAAGACCGACTGCACCGATTGGGTAGAGCGCATCCTCGAAGCTCAGTTACTGGATCATAGACAAGCCGCTCAGGAAGCTGCTGAGCAAATGGAAATGAACTTTCGGGGCATCATCGTCGGGGAGCTTCAGAATCGCTTTGATCAGATGCGATACACTTTCCAGCAGCTCAACAGTGTCCTCAAGAGAATTCCTTTCCACGACAACATCTACAGCTTTCACTTCAAGCTCCGTGAGACCGAGAGCTTGGCCACTGTTTACGAATACATAACAACCGTGGATAGGGAGCAGGCCGAGTTGGTTGGCACCTTGTTCGAGAAAGATTCCGAGCATCCGGCCCTCGAACTTCTGAAAGAGGCTCTGATCTCCGGGGATGACCTGATTAATGAGATCCGGGATTACCGCTCGTTCTTCCAATACGATATGAAAATGCGTAATCCCAATACGGGTGAAGAGCGTCGGGTAACCGAAATGCAAAGCACCGGTTCTGGCGGGGAGAAGCAGACTCCCGCTTATATCGCTCTGGCGGCGAGTTTCATGAATGTTTACAAGATTCGTGAAAACTCTCCTCGGGGTGCCTCTCTGGTTCTCCTGGATGAAGCGTTCAACAATATGGATGGGGGGAACGCCAGTGGTGCCGTTGCCTTTCTGAAAGAGATTGGTCTGCAGCTAATAGTGGCTGCGCCGCCTGAGGTCACCCTCAAGATCGGTAAGGAAATGGACCAGATCTATACCATCTGCCGGGAAGGTCGTGATGTGGTTATCGACCACACAAAAATTTTCGAGGGAGGGCATAAGTTGATTGATCAACGCAACCCTGTCTACCACCCTGAGCTTGTCATTGAGCGAGCCGCTGAATTAAAAGCCAAAGCGGAGACAATCACTGGGGTATGAGCAATCACGTCGAGACATTTCTCGCGCAACTGATCAAGCACATCGATAGGCCGGATGGTGTAGTGCCCCAAGCACGGATACGCATTACAGATCACGCCTATCGGTGGTACTTCGCACTTAACAATAGTGCGAAGACAGCCCTTCACCGAAGTTTAGAAGCGCTGGAGCATCTCGACATTCAGTATCAGCGTAGAGTGGCCCTGGGTGCATTCAAGCATATTGAGGCGGTCCAAATTACTGATGGATGCCGGCTCATGGCGTCTCAAGGGCTAACCCCGTTGGCGGATGACATAGAGCTCGCCTTCGAACAGCTTGAGGCTGCAGAATTCAATATACCCTGGTGGGAAACGACTAAGCGAGATATAGCGGAGGCATGGTCAGCCAACAAAACATTCAATGGTGTTAAGCGACAGCAATCCGCGCGGCTTTTCGATGCCATGAAGGTTGTCGAGTGGATCGTTCAGTCTGAAGACACCTCGCCAGTCCCTGAGATGAAAACCCTCAGCACGATGCTCTTTAATGACTCCAAGAAGCTTGAGGAAAAGAGTTTCGCGAATCTGATTCGTCGTTTGATGGTCGGTCAACTGGACGATGACGTGGCAAACCTGATGGACGATGGACCGAAGTTGCTGGAGCATTATGGGATCAGCAAATACCCAATGCCAATGCGGTTTAAAGCGAACGCCCTGCTATTCTGCCGAGGTGTTGTTGATTTGTCCGCGCTCCACTACGGGATCGGTGTTTCCCCGGATGAAATTAAAGGTATTGAGTGGCGCCAACGACCACCGTATTTGCTCTTCATTGAAAACCGAGCCAGCTTTGAGCGGTATGTGCGGGAGATTGATGATGCGGGTGTCGTCATTTACACCGCTGGGTTCCCGCCCCGTGCCTGGCTGCATGCAATAGAGATCATTATCGCTGAAGTCCAAGATGAGGTGCCGGTTTATCACTGGGGCGATCGTGACGTGGGTGGTTATAGAATCCTGGCGTTTCTGGCGAAACGACTTAATATCGATATTCAGCCATACCTTATGGGGCTGGATGCTTCGATACGAAGCCAAGGTGACGACGAGCTCAAGGAAATACCTGTGGCAGGGTTGATGCAAGCGATTGAATCAGCGCGAGGTTATCCTGCCATTTCTGAGCTTTATGAACATCTTGGTAACTGCCAACGAACAAGCTTACTGTGGATTGAGCAGGAACAAATTGCGCCTCTCAGCCCGCTAGACAAAACCAGGGCCCTATAGAGTCGAATAGGGAATTGGCGGCCTGATCTGGCTGGATCACGGATGAGAGGTGGATGAAAGAGTGGTTCTGTGATGATTCTCCTATGTTTCTGATTATACTGGTTGTATGAAGCACTCTGAGATCGGCTTGCATTTACGAACCTACGAGGAGGAGGGAAAAAGCCACTCCCACGACCACCACCAACTGGTATTGCCGTTGGTGGGAACGTTATCTCTGTCAGTAGATGCCAAAGAAGGGAAGGTTGCGCAGCATCGAGCGGCAATCATTCCCGCAGGAATTGGCCATGGATATGCTGCGACTGACGATAATCGGTTTTTGGTTGCAGATGTTCCCGAAGGCTTGGCCCCGGCGCTAGACAAGCTACCTTGTTTCGTAGACCTCGATCCGGCATTGCTCCATTACGTCCAGTTCCTTCACGCACAGCTCCAACATGGGACTGAGTCGGATTTTACCCAGCATCAAATGCTGCTTCTGCTGATTCAGTTGCTTCAGGAGCGCCATGGAAGTCAGCTGAAGCTGGACCGCAGAGTCCTCGCCGCGAAACAATTGCTGGACGAACACTTCAGCCGACCGCTGTCCTTGGCTGAGGCGGCTGCAGTGGCACATCTGAGCATTCGGCAGTTGAACGATCTGTTTCGGCGCCAGGTCGGCATGACGCCGCATCAATACCTCACAGAGTTACGAATGAAAGAAGCTTGGCGGCTTCTGGAGCAGTCGGGGCTCAGCGTCCAGCGAGTTGCCGACGCTGTTGGCTATTCATCGTTATCGGCCTTTAGCGACAGGTTCAGAGCCCACTTTGGCAAAGCGCCCAGCCACTTCCGCCGTATTTCGAAATAGTTCCGCCAGGATTTGAAAGTTCCTACCCTTCGCACTGGATACCCTTCTGCAATCATTCACACATGAGAGTTTCGGGAGGGTTTCATGGCATCCGTTAACGCCGCAACCTGGATCGGGTCAATTTCGGTTCTGTTATGGGGCACTTTGGCATTGCTGACCAAGCTTTCCGGTGGTGAGATTCCTGAGTTCCAGCTTATGGCCATGACCTTCGGTATCGCTTTCCTGCTGATGTGCGGTCGTTGGGTCTTCTCGGGACATTCCGGTGTGCATTATTTACGGCAATCGCCGCTTGCATGGTGCATCGGCATCGTTGGCTTGTTCGGGTATCACTTTGCCTACTTCAAGGCCATGACACTGGCCCCGGCCGTTGATGTCAGCCTTCTGGCTTACCTATGGCCGCTGCTAATCGTCCTGCTGTCGGCCTTCCTGCCGGGCGAGAAACTACGAGGTCAGTACATCGTTGGGGCCCTGGTTGCCCTGGCAGGTTGTTGGTTGTTGATCAGCCGTAATGCCGATGGATTTTCCTGGGAGAACCTGCCGGGTTACATGGTGGCTCTGTCCTGTGCTCTGATCTGGTCATCTTATTCCGTTCTCAGCAGACTGGTTCGCTCGGTACCGACCGATGCGGTGGGCTGGTTCTGCGGTGTCACGGCTTTTCTGGCGTTGATTTGTCACCTTTTGTGGGAGGAAACAGTGTGGCCAGAAGGCGCACTTCAATGGATTGGCGTGGTGGGGCTCGGCCTCGGACCGGTGGGCATAGCATTCTTCACCTGGGACCATGGTGTAAAGCACGGAAACATCCAGTTACTGGGAACCCTGGCATACAGTGCGCCACTGATTTCAGTGATCCTGTTGATCATTGCCGGATTCGGCGAGGCTACAGTTGCCGTGTTGAGTGCCAGCATCCTGATCGTCATTGGTTCCTTGATCGCGGGTCGTGCGAAGAGCCAGAAGGTCGCCGAGCCAGATTTGTTAACAGACTAACTACGTCAAAGGAGCAGTGAGATGATTACCTGGGACGATTTCGAGAAGGTTGAACTACGGATCGGGACCATCATTGAAGTGATGGATTTTCCTGAAGCGCGCAAACCGGCTTATAAATTACGAGTGGATTTCGGGCCGGACATTGGTGTTCGTAAATCGAGTGCACAGATTACAAACCTCTATGGCAAGGAGGAGCTCATCGGCAAGCAGGTTCTGGCCGTCACCAATTTTCCGCCTAAACAGATCGGCCCTTTTCTGTCTGAGTGCCTGGTCACTGGCGTGCAGACGGCGAACGGCGCAGTTACTCTGGTAAGACCTGATGCCAAGGTGGATAACGGGGAACGCTTGTTCTGAGTTCCGGCGGCTTACACCTTCCTTCGATTCGCTGCTCCAAAATAGCCGCAAAGCTCCACGCAATCGTCTAAGGCAAATGTTCGCTTTGCGACCATTAAAGCTGCCCAAACTCCTAAACAAAAGCGAACACTCGAATCAGGGCTTGCTTCCGGAGCTTCCAGGCCCATCACATCCATTTGATCCAGTATGATTGGAGGAGCAAATCGCGGGCGCTCAATGATTACATGGCAGAGATGGCCATGCTTGGCTAAGCTATTGTTTCATTGATTTATGTGTGGCGTGATTGATGGTTTACCGGCAGTAATAATGACCCAGTCAAATTTCTTCAATGATAAAGCGCGCGGCCTAATTGCTGTTAACAATATGGAGATCAAGTGAGATACGTAGTATTCCTTGCCTTAGCCTTATACGCGGCCAGCTCGTTGGCTTTTGATAGTTTCAATAACGAATCTGATAGGGTTACGGATCAGATTAAATGTGCAAGTCCAAAAATAACCCCCGGAAGTGGTAGCTGGGGAGCTCTATACGGCTGTGTCGGCGGACAGTCAGAGACTGTTAAGTTTTTCATCAATGAAGATCCGAGCAACGGTCAGGTGAAAAATGTGAAGTTCCTATGGAACGATTGGACTCGAGATGGGGGGTATGGCAAACATGCGGATGAAGCCCTAGCCCGAGCATGGGTATCTGTATTGGGGGCAATGTATGCGCCTCGAAAAGTGGATCAGGTGCTTGACGCTTTTTTCAGCAGTACTGACACCTCAATTGATGGTGAGTCGCACCTTTTGAAGTATACCTACCGCTCAGGGTCCGGAATTGACGAACGTATGTTTATAGTCGTCGAGAAATAATTGTTAAAAAGTCGCTGTAGTACGCGGCCGATGTCCGCCGGACGCCCTTTCCATTGCGGCTACGCCTCCGCCTCCGTTACAAGGTCGCCGCTAAGCTCATTCGTTATGCCCTAGGTAGAAATCATGAACATGAGAGAATTTTCGGATAGAGTCGAATTGTCGGCTTATACCCTTCGTTACTACGAAAAAATAGGTTTACTTAAACATGTCCAAAGAAACACTAGTGGTCACAGAGTTTACTCAAAAAAGGATATTGATTGGGTAAAATTCATCAAACGCTTAAAAGATACAGGTATGCCTCTCGTAGAGATTCAGAAATATGCGTCTCTAAGGGAGTTGGGTACACAAACGGTACAAAAGCGGCAAGCTATTCTAGAAAAACATCAAAGAAATTTGATAGAGCATATCAGGCAGCAGAATGAGCACCTGAAGACCTTGGATGATAAAATTAATTTATACAAAAGCGGAGAAGTGAGTTGACTTAGAGTTAACTCTAAGTAGTAAGGTGTGCTGGTTTTATTTAAATAGGAGCGCACACAATGGGAAATGAACGTTTCGATAAAGGTTTCGAGTTACTATCAAAAATTGATGGTGAAGCCGGTCAAAAGGTTATCGATAGTCTAGAAGATATTTGTCCTGATTTAGGCAAATATACCATCGAATATCCGTTTGGAGATATCTATTCCCGCCCAGGTTTAGATTTGAAATCACGAGAATTGGCAACAGTTTCAGCCTTAACCGCAATGGGCAACTGCGTTCCACAATTGAAAGTGCATTTACATGCAGCACTTAATGTTGGTTGTACAGAGACGGAACTAAAAGAAGTCATTATCCAAATGTCAGTATATGCAGGTTTCCCAGCAGCACTAAATGGTATGTTTGCTCTCAAAGAGGTGCTCTCTGAACGGCGGGCATAACATGTCGCTCAAGTAGACGGTGGACTTCCCTTGGGCGGCGTTTTCTCCGTTTCGTAAAAGCAGCCGTTTATTGTTGGCGTTGGGGCTGTAGAAAAAAGTCACGAGATCTTCCTGACCCGAAATCGGTCAGTAAATGAACTAAAAAATGCGCCTATTCTTAAAACCTGGAGCATTCATCATCGAAAATACTCCCAGATTTTACGTAGGAGCACCATCGGAAAAAGGGGCGGGTTTATTTCTACAGCCTCGTTAGGTATCAAAAGAATTGTATGAAACACATAGGTATAGCGGCAGTAACAGCGGAAGGTGCTGCACTCGTATATAGGCGGATTTGCTCCTTTTCGACAACGCGCTTGGGCAAACATTGTCACCCTGAAATATCTCTTCATTCCTTTTCGTTCTCTGAACACGTCAACGCAGGCCCAAATAGACGGGAAAAGTGGGCTGAACTTATTGCCCAATCTGCAATGAAGTTACACAGGAGCGGCGCGGACTTTATGATTTGCCCATCTAATACACCGCATGATGTTTACAGCATAGTTGAGCCTTTGTTGCCTTTTCCCTGGCTTCACATTGCGTCGTCTGTCCGTAGGATGGCTGAGTCTAAGAATATCAATAGGGTTCTTTTGCTGGGAACAAGGTTTACAATTGAAGGTGATGTGTATGACAAGGAGTTTTCAGGTAGTGGTATTGAGCTGATGAGGCCAGACAATGACGAGGCAATTCAGATACATCAGTATATTACGGCGGAGCTGGTAAGTGGTTATGTCAGCAATCAATCCAAGCAGTTCTTCTTACAATTGCTCAAAAAATACGCCCTTGAAGGTGCCGGGGGAGTTATCCTTGGATGCACAGAGCTTCCGCTGGTTGTTACTAAAGAGAATTCCTACTTGCCAGTTCTTGATTCTACCATTGCCTTAGCAGATGCGGCTGTTGAGTATGCAATTGAGTAGCTCTCATCGAGCTGCTCATGAAGGCCTCCAGCGGCTACTGGGGGCGGGCCTTTGCCTAAACACGGCAGAAATTATCCATACAAGGCGACGTCTACTACATTGCGGCTTCGCCTCCATTCCGCAGCCGCGCATGCTGGCTGGCGTTGTGCTGCCAGGGGCTCACTGAAAGGAGCCATGGATGATCGTTCCTCTATTCCTTGATACAAATGATTGCCGGTATTTCTCAAAGGATGCTCGCCGCACCATCGGAGAGGTATGTGCCGATGCTGAACCAGAGATACGCTCTCTTCTTGGAGACTTACCTGAGAATATTGAATTGGCCTGTCAAACGGGGCCGTATGTTATCCCGGAAACGGGTGAGATGGGCGCGGCAATAGCACCAAACCGCATAGGTTGGACGGTTGATGATAGGCTGCCGGGGGGCGTAGCTACCATCGTCCGTACCCAATTACGTTTCACGTTGTTCCACGAACTCCACCACTTGGTAAGAGGGTGGGTCATGTATGGTAGGGCACCCCCCACTCCTTTATGGATGGGGTAGTGAGTGAGGGCCTTGCGACCGTGTTTGGACGTGATTTTGGCGGCCGCGAGGCGCCTTGGGGAAAACACCCTGAAGGCGTCGAGGATTGGGTGACTGAACTGCTAGAACTTCCAGTTTCTGCCCCTTACAACCAATGGTTGCCTTCCGCTTTAGTAATGAAGAGCGCGCTTGATCTTCTCGTTGGAAGTAACCAAATTGCGGCTAGGTCCGAGCTCCATTGCAAAGGCATCGTTGATAATGAAATTCAAGCACAGACGGAAGTCCTTTGGAGGCTTAAAATGGAACTCCATACAGGGCTGCTCGAAGGTGTTGAGGATCGTTTGCTGTCACTGAGGGCTTGGTGTACTTCCCAGGGGCAGTGGCTCCGCCTGCTGGAAACGCGTTTGTTGCTGGCGGTCGTGATGCTGCGCAGTGGCCGTCACCGGGAAGCAGTGAAGAAGTTCTGTGATGTGGGGAGCCTGTTAGTCAGGGAGCGCATGACCGGTGTGATGCTCGATCCGTTTCTGCTCTGGTTGCCCTTTTTGGACCAGCGCCTCCCGGAGGAGCTGCGTGCGGCCCTTGAACGGTTGCTGGAGCAAATACCAGAGACTGCCGGTCGGGTCTTGTCTTCTAAAGCAAGGCTGACAGCGCGGGAAAAGCAGGTGCTTCAGTTACTGGTTAAAGGAATGCGTAATCAGGTTATTGCTGATGAGCTGTCGGTTTCCATAACCACCGTGCGTAGCCACTTACAGAACATCTACAACAAATTGGGTGTTTCAAGTCGGGTTGGTGCGACGGCATGTGCCTTGGAGAAAGGGATCGTTTAATGCTTGCGACTTAAGGTAAACATGCAATGTTCTATGCAGGAAATTGCGCTCATACCATTGAGGTTTCACGTTGATGTTTTACATCGGGTGTTCTCACAGGGCTCTTCAGTCTTCAACCATAAATGATGTAAGGCAATCGGCAGGTTAGAAGTTTGGCGGCTTGCGTTAGAGCCGCGATAATGCACGCTCGAATAAACTACGTCACCATAAATTGTCTGGCGAAGCGGGGTTGTTCTTTTCTTGACTCGGTACTCTTTTCGCCCCGTAGCACTGTCCAGTACATAAGTAAGTCCGTTAGGCAGATCACAGATATTGCGCACATACCCCAACATGAGCGCGCGGTCTACTGCCCAAGCATAATCTTCTTTAACAAACCGGCTTATGCCCGCCTTACAGTAGGTACTGCCGATGGGGTGTGCAGAATCGATGGGTTTGCATTCGACTAGTATTGCTGCCATCGCATTGCTTCTGGTGACCAATTGACCCCGAAGCGGACGGAATGTGAGATCGGGCTGGCAATCGAGCCTGGTTCCTGTTCGATTTCGCAGGTTACCCTCTCGAACAGGGGTCTGAAAAAGTGAAAGCCCTTTAATAGACTCTGGATGATTGCTGGAAAGTTCATCCAGAATCATATAAAGACGCTCAGTGATGGTGTCTTCTTCTTCGCCGCAAATGGAGAATTGCCCTTCGGCGACGTCCTTAAGCAATTGACGCCAGGCGTGAGCGAGCGCATTTTGAATTACTTCCATTAAGAATACTGGAATTTTGCATGGACCTTCAGCGTCTGTGCCCAGCCCTGTCATCAATCCACGCATTGCTGACTGAGCTCCTCTAAACGCGCCCCGTATTCCCAGACCAGATCTGATGCAAGCAGGCGGGCTTGGCTTTGTGTCCAGTATCGATAACGGTTAAGGAGCCCAACTATCAAGCTGGGCTGCGTCGAACTTAGTAAAGTGATTCGGCTGACGCCGAGACTGCTTACTTGTTGGACCCAATTTTCAGGAAGCTCAAGTGGTGCTGATCTCCCCTCCAATTTGATGGAAATAAAGCGCCACGGGAGGGCTGCCTTGATATTATTTAAGAATTGCACTTGCACCTGATGGCCGCCCGCACCAAGCACCCCAGTCAGTTCTTTTTTCAAACAAGCGATGAAAGCCTGAGCCTGTTCCTCTTCGGTCTTCGCCAACCCTTTGTCGCGAGCTGATGCGTAGGGGGCGTTTACCATGAGAGTATCCGAAAGAACCTGTTGGTCGGTAGTCGACAAACCATAGAGCTGTCCAACGGTATAATCGAGCGACGACCAATCAGGATGGTTGTGGATCAAATTCTTTGCGCAAGTTTCTATGGACTGACGTTGATCTGACGACAGGCTCTCCGGTGGAATAAAGGGAAGACGGTTAATGTCCATTTTTTGCTGAACCTCGCGTTCAACACCGAACTCTCCGCTCGTCATCAGGGTTACGTATTCAAAAAGTTTACTGTGAAGCAAAACCAGCAAGTAATGGGTTAGAAACTCTGAGAGTGGGTGACCAGAAGTTGAGTATCCATAATAAGATTCAGAAAATGCCAAGTCGCTAAAACTTAACAACGCGCGTCCCCTAGCGCGATCTTCCCGCAACGTTTTTCTCACTAGCAATAGTGGTGCTTTATATATTTCAGGCATTCTGGGGCGATGCAACCCTTCCGGAACATAACGTTCAAGGGATTGACTCTCAACAAAAAAGGGATGCAAATTATAGTTCGCTTTGAGTGTGGGCTTATTTGCAAGGAAGCTATCATCCGATGCCCGATCAGCTACCCTAAAGCCCTGCCCTTCATAAAGGTTTGCATTTTGTTTCCAATAGCTGCCGATGGTCGATTGTGCTCGCAGCCTGATCTTTTTGATGATGGCTACATCCAGCACAGTGCCGCGATACAAGGTTTTTAGCGCAGCCGGATTGGCTTTGACCAGATCAAAAGCGACCGGAGTGGCATCACTAGCATCGACTCGCAACAGACCCTTACTGTTCAGGTTTGGTTCATAATGCGGACTAACGAAGATAAACCGATTATCTGGCTCTGGCAGCTCATTGTCGGCAAACAGTAGGCAGAACGGCTGATCTACACTTGGCCAGACCCGGGTTTGCCTCAGTGCAGCGCCATTCAGGATACCCGTTACTTTCAGGGCTTCGAATATCGCATTGCGAGCCGCAGTTCCTTTGTGAGATTGCTTGAACAGCCAGCGCCCTGCCAATGCCAAAGCAATGCGTCCACCGGGCTTGGCCCAAGCCATGGCTCCCCAAACAAAGGGCAAGTCGGGAACGCCATCTGGGTTTTGATAAGACTTAGCGATTTCATCCAGACCGCGTTGTGCAGCTACCTCTCTACACCGCTTGGTAAAAATCCGTTCAATGCTTCGGTACTCCTTGGTTAAACTGGTCCACGGCGGATTGCCAATGACGAGGTCAAAGGCATGCTGGTAGTGATCAAACACGTGATCACCCAAGCTGCCTGCCATAGGCACCAGCTTATTACTGTTAGATTCCGGGTCAGCAACGTTGATGAGAACACTGCTCTCAAGTTTCTTGAAACGCAGCTCTTCAAGTGGTGCGGGATGTGGATCAAGTTCAAGGGCCGTCAGGTATAGGGCTAATGCTGCAAGCGTGCGGGCATGGCTATTGGTATCGAAGCCAACCAGTTGTTCATGAAGCATGTCTCGAATTTGTTGGCGCGATGGTCGTTTACCAGTTTCGCGAAAGCGTAATTCCACTAACTTACGTAGTCCGGCGACTAGAAATACGCCGGCCCCGCAAGCAGGGTCCAGTAGCTTCGCGTTTGAGCCCTCCGGATGTGCGTGGAAGGCTTCTTCCACCATGTATTCGGCAATGTGATAGGGCGTGTAGTACACGCTCGTGGCGTGACGGGCGGATTGATCGAACTGATGAATCAGTTCTTCATAGGTTTCACTTAACAAACCAATTGGCAGGTGATCGAAATCAAGATCCCCCCAATCGAGCCGCTGTTGTGACGCGCCGGGTTCAATGGCGGTATCAAGGGTCATTATAGCGCTCAAAGGTTGAGTGACACTTGGCCCGTGTTGTTGAACTAATTGGCGGAAATAAACGGCGTAATCGGTAGCGGGGAGAGTTAGAAGGTCGCCATTGAAGGTTCTATCGAGCCAGTGATTAGTCTCTGCCAGTGCTACATCTGTGTCCATGCACTCTTTCAGTGAGTTGGCACTAGGAGCGATATCGGCCAAATTCTCGGGGAGCACAATCTTTCGACCTATCAAGTAGCGCAGAAACAGCGCTCTACCCGTGAGTGCAATTGCCTCGTGAGTTGATACGCCAAGATCGCGCAGCGCTTCGCCTGCATTGCTCATCAAATCGAGAAGGACATCACGCAGGCGCAGAGTAGCAGGCGCTACGAAGTCCTCACCCTGAGCAAGTCTGGGAAGAATGCTTGGTGCATCGTTGGAATCGCGAGAAAACCAGACTGGGGTCGCGTCTTCTGAGGGGCGCAGATCGGTGGCGTAAATATCCAGTCGTCCCGGTTTCAATATGCCCAACCAAGCCGGCTCGCCCCGCATGGCAAGAATTTTCTGGAGATCACGAACGGGTAACACGTCATCTCGAAAGTGAGTTTGGTCGACGACGTATAGCAGCGCCTGGACCTGATGTTCAACAACATAATCAACCAGTGGGCGTTCTCGATTCCGATATAGATCTGTATACCTCAGGCAACGAGCATCCAGGTTGTCGTGCAGATCCACACAGCTCTCGTTAGGTGCACCGAATTCCTGTAGCAAATTCATCTTTGCTGCCCTGATGCGATGTTTGTGATCAAGGGTAGCTCTCGTTGAGAACATTCGAGTCCCAGGTACCAATCGATACGCTCTCGCTCTTTGGACATATCGACAACCCAGCCCAGGCCGGTGGGATTCTGGCCTCGGAGCAAATAAACGGCTTCTCCCTCGTCCAGGTTTTCCTGTGGAATAAAAATTAACTCAGCTCCAGGAGCCTGACGTGGTGCGCTGACATAACGATGGACAGCGGCTGAGACCCGTTGGACATCTCTGCGTTTCATACCCAGGGTGTCCTCTAGTGTTTGCAGTGCCGCGAACGTAATTAAATCTGCCTTTGTGAAGCGTCGTGCGCTCCTTTCACGAGTTGGCCTGTCGCAAAATGGTGGCAGTTGCGCCCACATGTGAAGCCTTGACCGGCTTATTCCTCCTAAGGCGGCACAAACATCTTTGGCGGTGAACGACTTGATGGCAGGCATTTTTACGCTTTCTGTTTTAGAAGTAGAGCAAAACTGTTCAGATTATAGAACAGTTTCACTAAAGAAAACATGCTCAGAGCCTGCCAGACCTACTAACTGGGGAAGGTGAAGCGGATTTAGGGCTGTGTTGTTTAGGGGCAGCTTCTTTTTTTCGCTCTAGCGTCTCTGACGGGCTCAGAATGTAGTGGTCAATTAATTCCGGACAGTATCAGGAGTAAAGGAACGTTGCTCTCCGGTCACCAGACACTTCGTTTATGGTGGTGATACTACCACCTTCGCTGGCGCACAAAATCATTGAAGCACTACATTCCCTACTATTCAAAAAATGAATGACAGAGCATAAAATAGAAATTTTTTTGGCTAAAGTGATTGTGGGTTTATTATGTTAAGTCCTGACGTATTAGAGTATATCGACCGGAGTGTTTTATGTTGGCTCGCGACGGTAGATCCCAGCGGATATCCAAATGTGTCCCCAAAAGAAATATTCTGTCACTTTGGAAACGAAAATCTTCTGATAGCAAACATTGCGTCGCCGGGTAGTTCTCGTAACATACTGAGTAATAGTAAAGTTTGTGTTAGTTTTGTGGATATTTTTGTTCAGAAAGGTTACAAAATAAAAGGTGAAGCCACCATTGTTGAACCATCAAACAATGGTTTTGATAGTTATGTTAGGCCGCTTCTTTCAATGACGAAAGGAATGTTTCAGATAAGGAGTATTTTCGATATCAAAGTTGAATTAGTTGAGCGAATACTAGCTCCAAGCTACATTTTAGAACCAAATGTTACGGAGCAAGATCAGATAAAAGCTGCACTTAAGACGTATGGGGTAGATAAGTCTAAAATGAAGCTTGATAACTGCTGATATTGTTGTTGGTTAATTTATTTTAATCAGCTATTTGAGGTCACAATGAAAAATGGCTTCTCGGAATGCAAAATTGCTTATATTTATGAGGGCAGGATCCTGGTTTATAAGCGATATAATAATATAAATATACCTTATGCTGGTCTATGGGATCTTCCCGGTGGAGGAAGAGACGGAAAAGAATCACCAGAACAATGCATGTTGCGAGAATTAGAAGAGGAGTTTTCAATTTCTCTTGATGTCTCAAGGTTGATATATAAAAGAAAGTATGCTGGAAAAAACACAACATTCTTTTATGCTGCTTATGGAGAGCAGGCGGAGGTTGATGGTATTGTGTTTGGTCCAGAGGGTCAATGTTGGGAGTTTAGACTATATAAATCATCCTGACTCTAGACCAGATCTGGTGGCCAAGATTAGAAGCTTCATTGAAAATAATATTGAAGTTCAGTGAGATTTATCCATGATGGGTCGGTATTATTGTTGATTGATGGTGGAGCATCTGCCACCGATTATCCTTTTTTACCCATATCGAACTCCTGTAGGACCTCTTTCCCTCCCAAGACGAAAAGTAATAAATCAGTACGCATCCTTCGCATAAAGTCTTGTAGCTAAAGTTTGATAGCTTGTATATCGTATTAAAATCTAAATTGGCCGAAGATAAAACTGTATCCTTGTCTATTACATGACCGGAGCTTCCAAACTCTTTGAAGTCATCTGCTAATAGCTCGTCCAAGCGGCTGGCATTCATTCGAGTATCAGGAGAGATGAGTTCTAATTCTAATTTTTGGATGTGGTCATAATCTGACATGTTAATTCCTCCTGCTTTCCGCACTGGCCAAAGAGGAGCTTACTAAAATCAACTGCCTCTTTGGCCTGAGGCTATTATTCAGTGTTGGAATTTACCTTACAAATAGCTCAATGATTCGATCGGCTATGTAATCACAATGAGTTTCCAAAGCAAAATGACCGGTATCCAAAAGTTCCACTGTCGCGTTGGGGTTATCTTCTTTGAATGCGTGAGCTCCTGGAGGAATAAAGAATGGGTCATGGCGCCCCCATATAATGAGAGATGGTACCTTTGACTGCCTGAAATATTCCTGAAACTCTGGATAGCGCGCCAAGTTGTTTTGATAATCAAGGAACAGGTCCAGTTGAATATCCTTGTTACCCGGACGTTCCATTAGTAGCGCATCCAGAGTGTAAGCCTCTGGAGCGAGTAGTGATGTATCCGACACACCTTCCATATACTGCCAGCGCGTTCCTTCTAAGTGCAAAATAGCCTCTCGCACTTTATCACGATTCTCCTGGGTGGGTTGATCCCAGTAGGTTCTGATCGGATCCCAGGCGCTACCGAGACCTTCGAGGTAGGCATTGCCGTTCTGAGAAACCAACGCCGATATTCGTTGGGGTTGAGACACAGCTAACCTCAGCCCCACAGGGGCTCCGTAATCAAACACGAAGAGTGCAAACCGTTCGAGATTCAGCTTTTTCACAAAAGCAGCCATCGTCTTCGCGAGGTTATCGAAAGAGTATTGATAGTTGCGCTCACTGGGGACCTCCGTAAACCCAAACCCTGGAAGATCTGGCGCTATTACATGGTAGTGCGCTGCCAGGCGCGGGATGAGGTTCCTGAACTGGTGAGAAGAGCTTGGGAAACCGTGGAGAAGCAAGAAAACTGGTGCACCTTTTTTTCCTGCTTCCCGGTAAAACACGTTAACCCCATCAACCTCTGTTTGGCGGTAGTGAGTGATCGTCATGGGTAGTGACATTCTTTCTCTCCCTGTAACCTGTATAGTGAATTATAAAAGGTTACTGGGGATCTTGATCTGCTCTTTGTAACTTGTCAAGTGTAATTTATGTGGTTACCATAATCGTGACGTATCCTAGGTATAGGATCGATGAGAAGCATGCCTGAACACGCTGGTATGGAGGCCGCAGTGAACCATCTATTAAATAGCTATACGGATGTCGACGTAGATATTGTGTCTGGTCAGAATTGCTCGCTATACGACCATTCAGGAAACCGGTTTGTGGATTTCGAGGCAGGACTTTGGAGTGCCGCGCTTGGTCACAGTCATCCACGAATCACCAGAGCCATTACTGATCAAGCGAGTAAAATCAGCCATCTCCACACCCGCACGCCAAACACTGTTGCGCAACTGGCTGCAGAGACGATCTTGGGCATCACCGGACTTGCCGGTGGAAAGTGCGTGTTCCTGAATTCTGGCAGTGAGGCCGCTGAACTGTCCGTTAAGGTCGTCAGACACCTGGTACGAAATCGGAAGCTATTGAGTTTCGCTAACTCCTACCTCTCGGCGTATGGTCGTGCAGGAGAGAAATCTGAGGTCGATTTCCGGCTGATCGATTGGAGCAACATGGAGCTTCATGAGCTTGATGCGATATTGAACGACATACCATTTCAGGAAATCGGCGGTTTTATTCTGGAACCGGGGGGGAGCGGTTCCGGGTTCGTTAGGTTCCCGCCGTCGGAGCTTGTTAAAAAAGCTGTCGAGAAGGTGAGACAGAACAACGGAATCATCGTTGCCAATGAGGTAACGACTGGAATGGGGCGAACCGGTAAGTGGTTTGGTATCCACCATTACCAAATTGAACCGGACATAGTGATTCTGGGTAAAGGGTTGGGAAACGGCTATCCAGTGAGTGCAATAGCCATTGAGCGAGGTCTCGCAGCCCAACTAGAAGAGGGTGGCTTCACCCACGTTCAATCACATCAAAATGATCCTTTAGGCTGCCGGGTTGCCCAAGAGGTCGTAATGACCATGCGGGAGGAAGGCCTCGTTGAGCGGAGCAAGGAAACTGGGGCTTACTTCCTGAATGGGTTGCTAGAGTTGACTCGCAAACATGACCTATTGTCCGATGCTCGCGGCAGAGGTTTAGTACTGGCCTTGGAGTTCGCGTCTGGTAATAAGCTGAACGCTAGCTGGGCTTACCGTCAGCTTTTGAAGGAAGGCTTTCTGGTTGGCTGCTATCCGGCGGCGAACATTCTTAGATTTGATCCGCCACTAACCATTGAACGGGACGACATTGACCTGCTTTTGCAATGCATCGATTCAATTTTGAACAGGGCTGAAGATGGGCTCATTGATACTGAACTTTAGCTTTAAACCAAGGGAGTTTTAATGAAGCTTTCTCCTGATGGCAAGCCGCTATTGTTAGCTGATCATTCCGCGTTGGATTTGGTTAACACTGTAAGCCGTATAGAGGGCAAAAATTTTGACTTTTGGAGTGATGACGAAGACGTGGAGAGCTGGCTGGAGCGCGTCGGCCTCTCGGTTGATTCGGTGAATGTCCATTGGTCGCGAGGAGAACTACTGTCCCATGCCAAGGAACTGAGATCTCTGGTTCTAAATTGGCTTCATAAATCGAGAGAGGAGGTTGAGATCCTCAATGTACTAAACAGCTATCTTGCTGAGTCCTGGAGCCACCCGAAAGTCATATATGAATCGAGTACAGGTCTCCGAGTCGAGCGACATCGAGCTGCGACGAGTGTTAAGGGATTGCTGGGACCAATTTCAGAATCCATTGCTGATCTTTTTGCCAATGGCGACCCGCAACGAATAGGGCAGTGTCAGCACAACGAATGCATTTTATGGTTCTACGATCGCACCAAAGCCCGCCGTCGTCGGTGGTGCAGTATGGCTTTATGTGGAAACCGGCACAAGGTTGGTGAGTACCGCAAGCGGCATGGCAGTTGACGGTGGAACAGACGTGGTCACGTTAAGGAAAGGGAGATTATCATGAAAGAACTGTTTGCGTTTGGCCAAAGTATTCTTGAAAACCAGCCTTTTAGCGTTTTGCTTGGGACAGCGCTGGATGAGTTCGAGCCGGGCAAAGCCACACTAAAGCTTGCCGTTCAGGATAAGCTCAAACAACAACATGGATTCGTCCACGGTGGTGTAGTCAGTTATCTCGCAGATAACGCATTGACTTATGCCGGAGGGTCCGTCTTGGGTGATTCAGTGACGTCGGAGTACAAAATCAATTATTTGCGTCCTGCAATTGGAGAGCTGTTGGTTGCTCAGGCTTCAGTGATTTCTTCGGGTAAATCGCAAGCTGTTTGTCAGTGTCAGGTTCTTGCAGTACAAGACGGTGAAGAACGAATGGTCGCCTTCGCTCAGGGGACGATACGTAAGGTAGTTTAGATATCACGGGTAAATGTCATGCTGATTGAAACTACGTCCTCATCAACTGATCTGCCCCCAGTCTCTGAGTCACGGCTTTGCATCGATTTGCGAAGCTATTGTAGTGAAGGGAAGCAGCATAGCCATAATCATCATCAACTTGTTCTTCCGCTCTAAGGTCAACTCTTGCTGTCGGTAGAAAATAAAGATGGTGAAGTAAACGGGGAGCACGCGGGCGTGATTTTAGCAGGCCATACACACGGGTTTTTGGCTCCTGCTCCCAATCAGTTTCTAGTCGTTGATTTGCCGGAGGCTGATTTTCCATCGCTTACCAGGCTCCCGGCTTTTCCGAGGCTGAGCGTAGCGTTGTTGCGTTATATTCAGTTCCTTCACACAGATATCACTTCATCTACGAGTTCTTCTAGCACTCGTAGCCAAATGCTGCTTCTCCTGATTCAGCTTTTGCTGGAACAACAGGGAGAGCATTTGGATTTAGATCGTCGAATTATTACAGCCAAACAGTATCTCGAAGCTAATTACCACCGAAGAATCTCAACCAAAGAGCTTGCCGCCGTTGCTCATCTGAGCACCCGTCAACTTAACGACCTATTCAGAGGTCAACTTGGTCACCTCGCCCTATGCTTACTTGACCAGCCTAAGGATGCACGAATCCAAGAGATTGCTGGAGCAAAGTGATTTAAGCATTCAGCGGATAGCAGACCTGGTTGGCTACACTTCGCTTTCCGCATTCAGTGACCGATTTTCCCGATACTTTGGGAAATCTCCCCGATTTTTCCGTCGGAACCCACAGTCATGGAGCCATGATCAGAGGCCTGCTCTTGAGCTCGAAAAGCAAACTCTCTCCTATTGATGCGGCTCAGAACAGCCTTTATTTTGGAATACCATCAGTTGGAGTAGCCAAGGAAAATTCTTATGTTTGAGAGGTTCCAAAGTAGAACAATAGATGTCGGCGGGGCGACAATTCACTCGTTGATAGGTGGAGCCGGGGAACCGTTGCTTCTGTTGCACGGCTATCCGCAAACGCATGTGATGTGGCATAACATCGCCGATGAGCTTGCGAAAAAGTTCCAAGTCGTCGCGTCGGATTTGAGGGGATATGGTGAGTCTCTCGCTCATGATGGCGACTTGACATTTCGCTCAATGGCAAGGGATCAAGTGGAGGTTATGAGGTCACTAGGGTGCGAGTGGTTCCACGTTATCGCCCATGATCGTGGGGCTCGTACTGCACATCGAATGGCCCTCGATCACCCTGAGGCAGTTAGATCTCTCGTGCTCTTGGACATTTTGCCAACATTAGATGTATGGCGGACGATGGATAGCTGGCTTGCATTAAAGTATTACCATTGGTTGTTTTTAGCTCAGCCCGATGGGATACCCGAGAAATTGATCACCAGCGATCCTATTTCATTTTTACACTCTACTTTGTCTGGAATGGCGGCCGGTGATGACATTTTTGATTCCCTTGCATTGGAGAAATATGAGGAAGCGGCTTGCCGTCCGGGGGTTGTGGCGGCTTGGTGCGGCGACTACAGAGCAGCGGCCACAATTGATAGGGAACACGATCATCAAGATGAAGGTAGGGCAAGTGACATTGCTTGTTTAGTTCTCTGGGGAAAAAAGGAGTTGTTGCGCATCACCTCAATCCGCTGGACACTTGGCGAACTTGGTTTCCCAACGCTAGGGGAAAAGAAGTCGATGCAGGGCACTTCTTAGTAGAGGAAAAACCCGATTTGGTACTAGAGGAAATCCTCTCGCACCTCAAGGCTGTGTGATATCTCTGTGGATCCAGCAGGTTCAAAGGTAGCTTTGATGTAGACAAAGAGTCTCGCATCGGCTGGCTTTCCTCTGGGAGCAGAAGTAGTGACCTTAAGACCAGGTAGGATTCCAGCTCACTTTACATGGCGGCTTCGGTGAGTTGCTTGATCAACGGAGTCAGGATGCGCTCTTTGCCGGTGAGGTCTTTGCTCTCACGCGGAGCTTGAAGGGCGCGCCCCATATCGAACGTAGGTTTGGTCATGGGGCACCTCTTTTCGGTTCCGTTTAAAGAAATACCACAGAGTTTTGAACACTACCGATAGCCTCCTTCAGCGTGGTCCGATACATCTCGCTTTCCGCTTTCCGCTTTCCGCATTCAGCAACCCCTTTTCCCTATACTTTGGGAAATCTTCCCGACTTTCCGCCGAAACCCGAAAAAAAAGCGCTGGAATCAGAAAGCCGTTCTTAAGTTCTAAAAGTAAACTCTTCCCTATTGATGCGGCTCAGAACGGCTTGATCTTGGAGGGAATTGATTGGAACAGACTGTGTGGCCAACAGGCTGGCTGGAATGGTTTGGTGTTTTGGGCCCGGGCTTGGGGCCGGTAGGTATCGCCTTTTTTACTTGGGACCATGGCGTGAAGCGCGGCAATATCCAGTTGCTAGGAACTCTGGCGTATAGCGCTCCGCTTATTTCGGCCATTCTACTGATTGTCGCAGGCTATGCTGAAGCCACTGGCGCGGTTATTGGCGCTAGCGTTCTCATTGTGCTGAGTTCATTGATCGCAGGAAAGGCAAGGCGACCGCTGGTGACCAACCCCGAGACTGTTTGTTGATCAATTCCTGAATCGAAGGAGATGAACATGATTAGTTGGGAAGACTTTGAGAAGGTCGAGCTACGGGTTGGCACTATCATTGAGGTGGAAGATTTTCCTCAAGCGCGAAAACCAGCATACAAATTAAAACTCGATTTTGGACCGGAGATTGGCATTCGTAAATCCAGTGCACAGATCACAAAGCTCTATGACAAGGAGATGCTAAAGGGTAAGCAAGTGCTCGCCGTAATCAATTTCCCTCCCAAACAGATAGGGCCATTTATATCTGAATGCTTGGTTACTGGGGTGCAAAATGAGGAGGGGGCAGTCGCGTTGCTAACGCCAGACTTGCTTGTCGAGAATGGCCAGAGACTTTATTAATCGTGTCGGCGCACTGCATCGGGCTATATCCTTTGATGATTAGTGTGAGCTGCTCAGTTGCCGGAATGCCAATGCCAGAATAATTGTTGAGCGGACGGAGAGGTTACGTATGAAAATTGGAATTATTGGGGCGGGTCATATTGGTCAGGCTCTTGCAAAGCTTGCTGTTGCTCACGGGCACTCCGTGATAGTCAGTAACTCTCGTGGCCCGGAAACATTAACAGTGCTTGCCGATGAGATTGGATGTTCGGTGGGAACTCCTGTGGATGCTGCAACCTTTGGTGAACTGGTAATCCTCTCTGTGCCATTCAAGAAAGTGTTTGAGATTAAACCAACTTTGCTAAAGGGAAAGATAGTAATTGATACAAATAACTATTATCCCGACCGCGACGGGAAAATTGCCGACCTTGATGAGCTTCGCACAACGACAAGCGCTATGGTGAGCGAGCACTTTTCAGAGGCACGTTTGGTGAAGGCATTCAATGCGATTCTGGCTGCCGACCTAGAAATGGAGGCTGTCATCAAATCTGATCGTTATATGCGATATTTACCGATAGCCGGAGACGATGAGCAAGCAAAAAAAATCGTCGCCCGACTGCATCAGCAATTTGGTTTCGGTGTGGTTGACGCTGGGAGTCTTGAAGGTAGCTGGAGATTTGAGCGGGCAAAGCCAGCATATTGTATTCCGTTGGACGAGGTCGGTCTGAAAGACGCATTGAAAAAGGCACAAAGAGACATTGAACTCCCTCATGGATCGTGGCGTCGATAAGAAGGGTGCCCAATAGATTGCCGTAGCTGAAGCCAAAATCCGTAATCTGTGACTTGCAATCATGCCAGGTGCTGATAAAAGCTAGGTCATTTGGGCAACCTAGCCGAGGGAGGACAATCAATGTCATTAGAAATTTGGTTCGCATTCACTATTGCTTCTACGGTTCTACTCGTCATTCCAGGCCCCACTATTTTGACGGTAATTAGCTATTCGATTGCTCAAGGCGCGCGCGCGAATGTCCCATTGGTACTTGCCGTTGCTCTCGGAGACTCCACTGCTCTTCTGTTTTCTCTACTAGGCTTGGGAGCTCTTTTAACTACCTCAGCGTTTTGGTTCACAGCGGTCAAGTGGGCCGGAGGTCTTTACCTTCTTTACCTGGGAATTAAGCTTCTACATTCTGGTGTTCAAATTGGAGGAATCGAAAAGACAGCAGGGGGTGGATCGAGATGGAAATTGTTCCTCAATACCTATCTGGTAACCGCACTTAACCCAAAAGGAATTGTTTTTTTCGTTGCGTTCTTGCCCCAGTTTGTGACGCCAGCCGCGAACGTTACGCAGCAGCTCTGGCTTCTGGCGATTACATTCGTGGTCTTGGCCACGATCAACGCAACACTGTACGCTCTGTTTGCCGCATCGGCCCGTCGGTTTCTCACCTCGCCCAGAGCACAACGTCGTTTTAATGTGGTGGGCGGCACTCTCTTGTCTTCTGCTGGGGTGTGGGCATTGCTGGCAAAAAGGTCGGTTTGAAACGTATAGGACATAGGAAAGAGATCAGGAAGCTGGGAGCATGCAGTTGTTCCGTGGTTCGAACCCGTGAAGAAGTTAGTATCTCGGTGATGCTGATTGGCAACACTGTGGGGATGGTAGAAATGGGGTTAGAGAGTACGAAGCATGTCACCATCTAGCACGTGGAGCATCACCTGGTGTTTCTGGACGAGGCGCCCCGGATACGCATCTCATTAAATCTTCCATTTGGCACTGATAAATACGTAGACAATGCCTTGGTGAATGCCCGCTGGTTAATTGCAGTGACGGCGCGTCAGGCGGCACCTCCTTGCTGTTAGCCGGATGCGAACGAGAGCCTTAGTAGCACTAGGATGCTGTCGCTATTAGCGCCTCATAATTGACATTTCCTTGTTCCTTTTGTAGAACGTTCTATAAATGGAACATTGGAAGTGGTTTACATGGATCAGCATTCTCTCGAAACCCTGGGGCGACACCTTCAGTCCCTTCGGGTAGCTCGCGGATGGTCGCTCTCGGGGCTTGCCGCCGCTGCAGGTGTTGCCAAGTCGAATCTTTCCCGCCTGGAACAGGGAAATGGGAATCCGACCCTGGATACCATCTGGCGACTGGCGGTTCAGCTTAATGTCCCCTTCGGCAACCTGGTTGCCCCGATCCGTGTGCCGGTTGGTGAGGAAGGTGTGCAGGTCCGGCTTGTGGATCAGGGGGAAGACAATCCCCGGGTAGACGCTTACTGGATGTCGTGCGCTCCCAATACCACACGCATGGCGGAGGGCCATACGCCGGGAGCAGAGGAATCCGTTACCGTTGTCAGTGGTCAGCTGGAAGTCGGTGTCACTGGCCACAGCCAGCATTTGCGGGCTGGGCAGAGTCACACCTTCGATGCGGAGCAGCCTCACCTTTATCGCACCCGGGACTCCTGGGCCACGTTACTGGTCACCATCGTGTATCGAAAAGAAGGTGAGGAATCATGAGCGATCAGGCAATCAGTGCGGGCGGGCGCGCGTGGGTGAGTGGGGTACGGGATGCGACTCCGCTGCTCGGTGGCTACATTCCGGTGGCGATTTCGTTTGGCCTGATCGCCAATCAGGCCGGTTTCAGCAGCTGGGAAGCCATCATCATCTCCCTGGTTATCTATGCGGGTGCCTCCCAGTTCCTGTTTGTTGGCATGGTGGCGTCGGGAGCCCCCTTGTGGCTTGTGGTGGTGATGACGCTGCTGATCAATGCCCGGCATCTGGTTTATGCCCCGAACCTGGCCCCCTGGCTTACTGGAAACCGGTGGTGGTTCTGGTTGATGCACGGGCTGACGGATCAGGTCTTCGCCCTGGCGCACACCCGCCTGCCGGCGTTGCCACCCTCGGAACGCCTGGGGTGGTTCACTGGCGCCATGTTGCTGGCCTGGTTCGGTTGGGTAGGGGGCACGGCCCTGGGCGCTTTCGCGGGGCAGGAGCTGACGGGGCGCTGGCCATTGCTGAATGACGTTATGCCCTTTGCGCTGCCGGCTCTGTTCGTGGTGCTGCTGGCCCCGAGATTCACCTCCTGGTTATGGGCTGCAGCGCTAGGGTATGCCATTGTTGTAGCGTTGTTGTTTGCGGCCAATGGCCTGCCCAATGTGGCGATACCGGTTGCGGCGCTTATGGGCGCGGCGGTGTTCTTTGTGATGCAATCCAATACACGGGTGGAGGTTTAGCGCATGGCCGGCGAACTGTGGGTTGCGGTGATGGTTGCTGCAGCGGGTACCTTGTTGATGCGTTTGTTGCCCCTGGTGTGGATGCAGAGACGTCTGGCCCGGGAAGACCGTCAGGGCGGTGCAGCGGCCATGCCCAGGTGGTTGGGGGTGCTCGGCCCGGTGATGATTGCGGCTATGCTGGGGGCTTCGCTGGTCCCCGCAGCCGGCACCCTGAATGCCTGGGTTGCAACGGCGGTAGGGGGAGGCGCAACTCTGCTGGTCTGGTGGAGAACAAAGTCCCTGGGGTGGCCGGTCGTCTCGGGCGTTGTGGTGTTTGGTGCGGTGCGGTTTCTCAATTTCGTTGTGATCTAACTGATCAAGGATAGGAGTGAATATGAGTACTCATACTTCCAGCCAGAAGATAACAACCTCTAAGATTCAGGCCATGAAAGGACGAGGTAGCATTGTTTCGCTTACAGCATACACAAAGCCCATGGCAGAACTCATGGACCCTTTTGTCGATCTGATCATCGTCGGGGATTCCACAGGGATGGTGGCTTACGGATACGATTCTACGTTGCCCGTTACTCTGGATATGATGATTAACCATGGTGCAGCAGTGGTGCGCGGCAGCCAGAAAGCCTGTGTCGTTATCGATATGCCCTATGGCTCATATCAAGAAAGCAAGGAGCTGGCTTTCCGAAACGCGGCGCGCTTACTGACGGAAACTGGTGCTCAGGGCATCAAGGTTGAAGGTGGGTTAGAGCTTGTTGAAACGGTGGAGTTCCTGGTCAGTCGTGGTATACCGGTAATGCCGCACATTGGCCTGCGTCCTCAGCATGCAAACACTATGGGCGGATTTAAGGCCCAGGGCAGAGATGAGGCTGCCGCCAAACGGTTGGTTGAAGAAGCACAGGCTTTTGAGTCTGTTGGTGCCTTCTCAGTATTAATTGAAGGGGTATTTGAAGCCGCCGCGCGGCGTGTTACGCAATCTTTAGCCATTCCAACCATAGGTATTGGCGCGTCTCCCGAATGTGATGGCCAAGTGCTGGTAACGGAGGATATCCTAGGCTTGTTCTCTGACTACACGCCGAAATTTGCCAAAAAGTACGTCGATCTGAGCGCCCAAATCAAGGATGTGTTTGCGCTGTATGAAAGAGAGGTCAGAGCCGGCGAATTTCCCGCAGAGGAGCATTGCTTTGGGATTAAGAAGCAACCAACTTAGATTGTCGGGAGGGCCAAGGGGTTGTGTGTGAACAAGTGCGAAACAAAGGGAATGAGCCGAACCTGGGCAAGCCTGAGTACCTCTATCACGGTAGTCGACAAAAAACCGTCCGGCTAGAGCCAGCCCAGGGCATTGGGCATGGTGAGGCTGACAACGAATACGGTATTTATGCTGTCTCAGAGCGGGATTTAGCTGTTCCGTTTGCAATCACATATTACCCCCTGAGCCCTCGTGCAGTTTTCTCGGTCGACACCTCGCAACGCCCACCCCGGATAGTGCTGAGGGATACTGAAGTAAGTTGGCATGAGAAGGGGTATATCTATACGTTGCGATCTGAAACCTTTGAGCAAATAGATGCTCTCCAGTGGGTTTCGCGAGTTCCTGTAGAGCCTGTGTTGATTGAAGAAATTACCCCTGAGCTCTACCGGGATTGGGTCGTTGATTCCTGACTACAGCTAATTCATCGTGGAGACGAAGGCGCCAGTCTTCATTTGTCATCCGATACAGCCGCACCCTCTTCTTATGAAACTCTTGCATGGTGTAGCAGGAGAATCCAGCCTTCTCAGTTACTCGAACTGAGGCCGCATGGTCTGGCTCTATAATGACCACTACTGACTCACACTGTTTTTGATCGAAGGCATACCGCAGCACGCCTTTAACAGCTTCGGTTGCAAGCCCTTGATTCCAGTATCGCCTCGCTAATCGATAACCGAGGTTGATCTCCTCACCCCCTCCGACTAGCTCCGGCCCAATACCACAGAAACCAACAAGTTTTCCCGACCTCTTCTCAGTTAATGCCCATGGACCCATACCATGGGATGCGTAACATTCCTGGCACCAACCTATAAATTTGCGGGTAGCTTCTTCATCACAAACCCCTCGAACGGAATACCTCATGACCTCAGGGTCACTCAGTATCTCAGTGAGCGCGGGAATATCTTGATGGGATAGCTGCGTTACGATTAGTCTTTTCGTTTGAAACACATACACCGTGTGTACCTATGATTGGAATTTTTAAAATTGGCCCTCAGGAACCGTCGAATTCTACCAGTCTTACTGCAACATTGGCGTGGCGTGCTCCTGATGTACTTTCGTGGTGCGAGCCAAACAAATGGACCCACTGTCCTTTTTCCAGCAATAACTCCCCACTTCCCGAGCTTTGTCCGCTGCTTGTCGTATGTGTACCCGTATAGTTGAACGAGAACGTGTCGGATGAGTCTTTGATTGGGCTGAATTCATACCCCATGGTGACGTAATCGGACGCGACGAAGCCGTTATCTTCAGTAAACACAGCCGTTTTCACAACACTCGACTCCTGCAAAAAATCTGACAGCAATACGGACGGATGACCATTCGGCTTGACGGCTTCGCATTCGCAGTGCCGGATTTCCAAGACCAAATGCTTGCTGCCAATGTAGGCCTCAGGAGTGGCATTTTCGGCCAGCGTGAAGGCGGGAAGTACAGCAAGGCCGGTTAGAAAAAGCGGCAATAAAATTCTTGGCATCATTGGCATAGAACCTCCATCTTGAGATGCTTTAATGTTAAACGAACTGAGTGACGGTGATGACCATTTGATTCGCATTCCGTTGACGACATTATTACACATGGAGCTACTGTTCGAGGTCGCGCACTTCACCTGCCGTCATACCACAAAACCATTTGCAGTATAATGAAGTTACTGAGCGGAGCGGCTTTCTAAGTTTTACAGTATGGCAATGACCGATCAGGCTGCCAGATGCCGCTTTACGCGGCTCCTTCGTCACCACCGTGCTTCGTCAAACAGACTAAGGAGAGCTGATGTTGGATTTAGCTAATGTAGTTCCGTGGGGGCGATCGCTAAAGGAATATCAGGCGATGTTTGAGCTATCGAATGATGACCTGAACAAGAAAATTCTGGGTTGCGGCGATGGCCCGGCCAGCTTCAATGCTGAGGCGACAGAGGTAGGATGCCAAGTCATCTCATGTGATCCGGTATATCAATTCAAGGTTGATGAAGTGCGTCACCGAATTGGCGAGGTGTACCCAGAAATCATGGCCAAGATGCAACAGGCCGCAGACAGTTATGTTTGGGACTCATTCAATAGCGTTGAGCATCTTGGCGAGGTTCGGATGGAAGCTATGTCGCGGTTCCTGTCCGATTTTGATGCTGGTTACCAACAAGGACGGTATGTGTCGGCGTCATTGCCTATGCTGCCATTCTCTGACTCCAAGTTTGATCTGGCACTCTGTTCTCACTTTCTTTTCCTTTACAGTGATCATTTAGATCGGGCGGCCCATCTGGCATCAATGCGGGAGTTATGCAGAGTTGCCTCTGAGGTTCGCGTCTTTCCAGTTGTCTCGCTGGACGGAAAAACCTCAAAGCACCTTGATTCGGTCATGGCGGGACTATCCGCTGACGGAATCGCTGTCTCGTTGCAGCCTGTTAGCTATCGTTTTCAAAAGGGCGCTACTGAGATGTTGGTGGCAAAATCGGCATAACCATTGGCTGTTGTCGGACGACCCTACGGGCCACTTCGGCACGTTCCAAATCTAAGTTTTAAATTTACAGAGTGAGATCTCTCATGGGGTTGAAGGGAAGCTGTTTGTGTGGCGAGATAAGTTACGAAATCGACTCAGTGGATATGCCAATCGTGCATTGCCATTGTCAGACTTGTCGTAAAGCCCATGCTGCACCGTTCGCCTCCACTGCGGGAGTAAAGCGCGAGAATTTCCGTTGGCTCAGAGGTAAGCGTTCTATTTCTACGTTCGAATCATCCCCTGGAAAATTGCGCCATTTTTGCAAACGCTGTGGTTCCCATTTGGTGGCTGAAAGGCCTGCGCAACCCCACGTCATTGTTCGGGTAGCTACTCTGGACTATGATCCCGGTTTAAAACCAGAGGCTCATATTTGGGTGTCGCACGACGTGCCATGGCTTGAGTACGATAGGGCCTGTAAGCATAGAGAGTGGCAAGACGACATTTAACAAATCAATCGAGTTTCCGGCATGAAGGCCTGCCACCGGATGCCCCTGCCGGGGCGGCGCTTATTTGTGGCATCAACTGGGAGGGAGCCCATGAATCAGAGTCTTGCGGATGAGCTGGTCATGATGCTGTTAGAAGACCAGCGATTGTTACAGCGACTCTTCGATTCCGGCGAGTTACCGTCGGATTCCTACCATCCCCGACTGAAAGCACTGCACCAGCGCAACGCCTCCCGCCTGAAGGAAATCATCAGGGCTCACTGCTGGCCTGGTATTTCCTTGGTCGGAGAGGAAGCCTCCAAAGCCGCCTGGCTGGTGGTGGCTCAGCATTCGGTGTCCGGGGCCGGGTTCATGGCGGAATGCGTTCACTTGCTGGAGGAAGCCGTTGCGAAAGACGACGCCGAGGGTTGGCAGTTGGCGTTTCTTCAGGATCGGGTGCGGACGTTAGCCGGCGAGCCACAATATTACGGCACCCAGTTTGATGTTGATGAAAACGGGTGGCCAACACCGTTTCCCATCAAGGATCCCGCCTCGGTTAATGAGCGCCGTGCGCAACTTGGGCTTGATTCCCTGGAGGAGCGTTTAGGACAAATGACTGAGCAGGAACGGAAGCGACGTGCCAACAGCCAGCACGCCAGTTAACCAAGCGCGGCACTTGGTCGCCTTCGTCTCCATTTTGCTGCGTCGCGCTCGCCGGAACACTTTTTGCGCCTGTTCGAGGTTAGAAGCTGAATGAGCGAAAGAAGATTGAGCTACATATACAGTTTCAAGTGTGGAGATGAGCTTGAGCACTTCGACAAACTACCTGACTATGAGCAAGCCAATATCGAACGATACATTGTACAAGTAATCAGCGATTCTTTTGTTAAACCTGCAGATGAAGACTATGTGACTGCTCGGTTACTGGCAAAAAAAGGAATGCATCGCGCTTTTTTTTGGGCTGCGTGTCAAGCGCTTGAAAAATACCTCAAAGCTTTTCTTTTAATGAGGGGTGCTTCGGTTAATCGCTTCAGAGGTCATCCGATTGCCGATTTATACTCTGAAGCGTGCTCAGTAGATGCTGAGCTCTTAACCGTTGACACGAGTTTCCATCCAGCAATTAAGATTCACCAAAACGTCTCTGAGTCCATTGAAGGGTTATCTGTAGCTCAATTCATCAATGGCATTGAAATGCAGGGAAGTCCCGACAACCGCTATAATTCGTTTGGAGTCAACTTCAACACAGGCTATTTATTTGCGCTTGATAGCTTTGTTTTTGGCTTGCGGCAGCGGATCGGCGTGCCCCCGATAGAAGAAACTCTCAGAAAGTTTGATCAGGATCTTGTCGAGGGATTCAACTTGTACAACCCATGGTTCGCTCCTGTGCACGTGGATCTTGCCGAAGTCCCCAATAAAGATTTCAATCTGCGCATATCTGGCTCTGTCCCAACCTTGGACATTCTCACCGGTCCATATGCGCCAAATGGATCCCGATTTGTGTTGCGATGGCTTGACAAAAAAATGAAATTGCCCAGGAAAACCAAGCAGCATTTGAGCAAGGGCTAATGGGCTCACAGTGATACGCGGCTAACGAGTCAAATCGTACTAACGCAGATATGAGCCAGCTCCATCAGTGGCGGGGGAATGAATGGAAGTTAAGTGTATTGCGGGGTTTGCGTCAATTACTAAAGATTCTGCGGCGAGTGCGTCTTTGTATGAGGGTGCGCGAGGCTTGCCGCTAGAAAAGATGGACGATTATCGTTTCATGGATAGGTTCCCCGGAGCGCATCATTTCGGGGTATGACCCCTCTCTATGGCGGCCCAGTCTTGTTTTGGGCAGGAGGAATGGCCTGACCATGTTCCTGAGCCGACAGCTACAATTGAATTTGAGTTGGCGGACGCGGCTGCAGTGGACGCGGCATTGAAAGAAATGAAGGAAAGGGGTCAGGAATTCGTTCATGAAACCCGGACTGAACCCTGGGGGCAAACAGTCGCAAGGTTTATGAGCCCTGAGGGTGTGTTGGTTGGCCTGAGTTATGCGCCATGGCTTCATGAATAAGAGCTTAACCACATAGCGTTACGCCGACTGGCTTTTCAGCTGATTCTCCAAGGTTAGCCGGTTCCGCTTTGCGACAGTTTGTACCCTTTTAGGGCCTCATTGGGGGAAGCTCAGATCGTTTACTGGGAGCTTGCCAATGATAAGTTACCAACTTTATTACCATGATTTTCTAGGGGTTTTGCTCTGGATCCTTCGAAAGTTACCAACTTTATTTATCTTTATGGTTGATTAATTACTGTAAAATTGAGCTTGGGAAGGCATTTTGTTACCAACTTTATTCCGATCCTACATTTGAAAAGCCCGTTGTGCGCATCAGCCAGCGGGCTTTTTTCGTTCTCTCGGCGTTTTAAACGATTTCACAAATTAGATGCACTGTGTAACCAAGTGGTACTGGCTGAAAATCGCGCCCGCCACTATGATGCCTGTCCAAATTATGATCAACAGGATGGGTATTTCCGATGAATGATCGTCTCCGATCAATGTTAGGCCTGGCCATTCTCCTCCTCATTACCTTCGGCTCGGCCTCTGCCCAGACGCTCGAAATTACCGATGGAAAGGAGACTCTGGTGCTGGATCGGGCACTGTTGGAGAGTTTTCCACAGTCAGTCATCGAGACCACCAGTCCTTACTACGACGGCACCGCCGAGTTCTCCGGCCCAACGCTGGCAAGGGTCATTGAGCATTTTGGCAGCACCGGGGCCAATGAGGTCACTCTGGTGGCTCTGAATGGCTACAAGGTGTCAGGGTCCATGAAGGAACTGATGAGCCTGGACGCCATTGTGTCAACCCGCCAGAACGGCGAGCCGATGAGCATCCGCCAGCGCGGTCCCTACTGGATCATGTTGCCGTTATCGGAACGCCCTGAGCTGAACAGTGAGGATTTCCACCGTTACATGGTCTGGCAGCTCAACCGGATTGAACTCAAGCAGGAATGAAAAGCCAATCTGTGCTGGCGGGACTCTTCTCCCGCATCACCGTTGTCCTGTTGTTCTCCGTGGTGGGTATCTTGCTGTCTGCCAGCTTTTACACCTACCTCCAGGATCGAAAACTGCAGAGTGTCTCGCTCAGTGCCCTGAGAATGGCATCGTGGAACCTGGTTCGTCTCGGCAGCGAAGCAAGCGCCCTGGATAGGGAGTTGTCGCTGCTTGATCGCGGTGTGGGCCAGCCTGATCAGGTTACCCTGAGGTACGACGTTCTCTGGAGCCGCTACGATTATCTCCTGACCAGCAAGGAGTCCGCGCCCACCCGAGAGCACGACAGCAATGCGGCTCGCCTGCAGGATCTGTTCACCCGTTTGCAGGCGCTGGAGGACCCTCTTACCCGACGCCTCGCCGGAGACCTTACCGGCTGGTCTGACGCCATGGCGGCATGGCATCGGCAGTGGCAGGATGCCATGCAGCTGGTTACCGACAACTTTGTGGGCGATGAAACCAGTCGGTTGATGAGTAGCGTGGAAGCCTCCCGGGATCGGCTGGCCATGCTCCGGATACTGACACTGGTCGCGTTGGCCGTGGTTTTCGGCTATCTGGCGCTGGGAATGGCTTTCCTGCGCAAGCAGTCAAAGACCGATCCGGTCACCGGGTTGCCCAACAGTCATTATTTGCATTCCCTCGGAGGCGTGGACCCTCGAGTCAGCATCATTACCTGCGCTATTCAGAAATACACGCTGGTGCTCAGTGAATATGGCCAGGAGGGCGCAACCTCGCTTACCCGGGCATTTGCACACAAACTCCAGCGCGAATTGTCGACCGATGATCAGCTCATTCAGGTGTCGGCCAGTGAGTTTGTGATTCTACTGGCGCCCCTGGCGCCCGAGTTCGTTGAGTCTTCGGTCTACCAACTGGCGTCCGCGACCCGTTTTGACTGGCGGATCGGCGATTCCGTCTGGCATGCCTCAGCCGTTTTCGGCGTGGCGCCACCCTGCGCCGGGAAAGCAGGTGACTGGCAGATCCGCTACCAGCAGGCGCATCGTGCATTGGTCCAGGCCTCGGAGGAAAACCAGGACTATTTCATTGATGGCGAAGCCCTGCGCCGGCGGATATTGGAAGAACGCCAGATTCACGCGGGTTTGCTGAGTCTGTTTAATGAGGAACCTGGTGCGTTGATACTCCGGCTGGTCTATCAGCCCATCGTCAGTGCGTCCGACGTGAACCTTGTAACCGGGGCCGAAGTCCTGTTGCGCTGCGAACACGAGAGCCTGGGATTCATCCCGCCCAATCGCGTGGTAGAGCTCTGCGAGCGCTATGGTCTGGGGGAACAACTGGGTTGTTGGCTGTTTCGCAGGGTTGCCGCTGAATCCCGGCAGCTGTATTCAGGGCTCCGGTATACCGGCAACCTCTCGATCAACCTCAACCCCGCCATGCTGTCCATGAAGCTGATCGGTAACGTTGAGCGGCTACTGCTCGAGCCCGGTATTCCCGCGGCGGCCTTATGCATGGAGATTACCGAGGACAACGCGGCTCTTGAGTTTGGCAATATCAATGATGTGATTGAAGCGCTGCATGGTCTCGGCATTACCTTTGCTCTGGATGATTTCGGCACCGGCCACTCGTCCCTGGAATATGTCCGGGAGCTCAAGGTCGACAGGCTGAAGATCGACCGTTGCTTTGTTGAGGGCATTGAGCTGGATGCCAACAAAGCCAAGTTCCTGGCATCCATTGTCGCCATGGCCAACCAGGCGTTCATGAAGAGCGTGATTGAGGGGGTGGAGAACGAGCTGCAATGGCAGCAGGTGCAGTCATTCGGGGATGTTCTGGTGCAGGGTTACTATGCCCATAAGCCGATGTCATTCAACGACTATCTGGCTTTGCTTCTGGATGCCGGAACGCGCTGGCCCGCTCCGGACTCCGCCCGGGGAAATGCAGAGGTCCGGGTATGAAGCTGTCGCTGCGAGTCCAGGCGGTCATTGGTATCGGCACCATTGAGGTGGCGATACTGGTGGTTCTGTTGTACTCCGTTTTCCACTTTATGGATGACTCCATTCATCACGAGGTGGATCGCCGTGCCCAATCCATCGCCCGGGTATTGGCAGCCAATGCCGTTGATAACCTGCTGCTTGGCAATCGAGTGGGACTGCAGGATCTGGTCAGCGCGACCGCGCGTGCCGAGGGCATTGAGTTCGCCCGTATTCTGGATTACGAGGGCCGGCTGTTGGTGGAAGCGGGCTCTCCCGAGAGCTTGAAGCAGCCGTTCGAGCGTTCCCGCAGAGCCGAAGTTCTTCCGGACCTTTACATGGCGAAGGCGGTGATTACCCAGGCGGGACTGGGTTATGGGTCGGTGGAAATCGGACTGGATTTGTCCGGTCAGAAGCGGGCCATGGCCGGGGCGAAGCGTAACAGTGTGATGATCGCCGGGCTTGAGGTGCTGACGGCCGCGCTGTTCTCCATGCTTGCCGGTCATTACCTGGTCCGGCGTCTACGCCGGATTCGTCGTTTTCTGAAATCTGTGAACCAGGGTGACTACCTGCAACGCCTGGACGACCACGGAACCGATGAGGTATCCGACATTGCTGCCGAGATTGATCAGCTTACGGATCGGTTGGTCTGGGAGAAAAGTACGCGGGACGCGCGCATTCATGAGCTTGAGGTACAGAACGAGCTGCTGCAGACCAAGCTGGCAGAACAGCTCCGGAATGGTTGAAGGCAGAGCTATTGCTGATCTCCGGTCGGCACAGCCATGGCGTCGTCTGTGTGGTCCAGACCGTTGAAGAACCGCACCTGATTCTTGCCTCTTTGTTTGGCCTGGTACATGGCGATGTCGGCTTGCCTTAGCAGTACTTCGGCATCAATATCCGGCACCTGTGGATAAAAACTGACGCCAAGGCTGGCAGAGACCTGAACGGTTCGTTCGAGCAGTTCGACGGGCTCCGACAATGCCGACAGCAGTCGGGACAGGATGGTTTTGCAGTCAGGCCCGGACGAAAGCTCCGGCAGCAATACCACAAACTCATCCCCACCCAGTCGTGCAACGGTGTCGCATTCCCTCAGGATGCCTTTCATTCTCCTGGCCAGCGTGACCAGCAATTCGTCACCGGTGGCATGGCCATAGGTGTCATTAACGGCCTTGAAGCCATCCAGATCCAGGAACACCACAGCCAGTACATCCCCGTGCCGGCGGGTAGAGGCGACTGCGTGCTGAAGCCGCTCGCCCAGCAGCAGCCGGTTGGGAAGGCCGGTCAGGGGATCGTAGTGGGCAATATGACGAAGCTGTTCTTCGGTCTGTTTGAGATGGGAAATATCCGCGAACAGCGTGACATAATGCTCCACCTCTCCCTCCCGGCTGCGCACCGCCGCGATGGTCATCAGTGAGGGCAGCAACGAGCCATTCTGGCAACGTATCCAGTACTCACCACTCCATACTCCCTTGGCATCAAGCGATGCCAGCACCTGATGCCGAAAATCCCGGGAGTACTGGTCAGAGGCCAGGATATCCTCGTAATACTGCTCCAGAACGTGTTCCCGGGCGTATCCGGTCAGCGCGCTGAAGGCGGCGTTTACGTCCAGAATTCGTCCCTGTGCACTGGTCAGTACAATGCCTTCCCGGGCATGGCGAAACACACCCGCTGCCATCGACAGGCTGGCCTCCGCCCGCTTGCGTTCCGTAATGTCCTGATGGGTGCCGTACATCAGCAAGGGCTGGCCCTGGTCATCCCAGGATTGCACCTGGCCACGGTCGAGAACCCAGACCCAGTGACCGTCCTTGTGTCGCATCCGGGCCTCACATTCGTAATAGGCCAGCTCGCCGCGGAAATGCCGCTCCAGCAGCTCGGCGCTGCGCTGCAGATCATCCGGATGCGCCAGGTTCATCCAGGTGTCGATCGATACCGGCGCCAGTTCCTCCAGGGTATAGCCTGCGATCTCGGCCCAGCGTTTGTTGTAGACGGTTTCTCCCGTCTGGACATTCCACGCCCAGGTACCCGACCGGGTCCCGCTGATAATGTTCTCCAGCCGACTTCGTTCCAGCTTCAGTTGCTCCCGTGAGGCTTTGATGGACTCGAGCATGGTGTTGATGCCATCACTCAGCACGGCCAGCTCCCGATACTGGAACGGAGGCACGGGCTGGAGCGGAATACCCTCGGCATCCTTGTTCCTGAGCGCGTCATCGATGGCGACAATGGAACGGAAAACCGAGCGGTGGAGCACCGTGCCGAGTAAAGCCGACAGGGTGAACGCAAGGGCCAGTACCGTCAGCAGTTCCTCAAGCACGACCCGCTCCAACTTTGCCACCAGCAGGTCATCCGCGGCGTAGATCCGGATCGTACCCAGTACTTCATCGTTGCCGCCCACTATGGGCGCACTGGCTTGGTAAAACGCCTGGGCAAGCTCATGCTGAACCGGTTGGGTGCGTTCCTGGAACAATCTGTATTGGCCGTTCTGTTGCCGCAGTTGGCCATACAGGTAGTAGGGCTGGCCGAGAATCCGGCCCATCTCATAGTCTTCGAGTATCACCGCGAAGTGTTGTTTCAGGGCCATCTCGGTGGCAATCAGGCTTTCGTATTCGTGCACCGAGTAGGATTCGATAAATGGGGCAATGCTCCGGCTCAGACGTTCAAGACTCTCGTGGACATCCTGTTCGATGCCCGCCGTAATCTCTGCCCGGGCGGTGCTGTAAACATACACCGCATGCAACAGAAATACGCCCGCGATAACGGCCACTACCAGAGACGTAGTGCGGCCCAGTAACGAGGGGTAACCAGAGGTGTTTGCGGCCACTTGTTTCATCATGGTTGCGACCGGTTACCCAGAACGGTGCGCTGGATGGTGGGCAGGAGTTGCTCCAGATTACTTCGGTGTACCGGTAACACCGGCAGCCGCTGGACCTTTTCAACCGGTGCACCCGACAGGTGCCGATGCATTGCCTCCACGGCGGTTTCGCCCATCAGGAATGGCTGCTGCATCCCGGCCGCCACGAGGTCGCCAGAACGGATCATGGCCAGAAACTCGGGTTCGGCGTCAAAGCAGATCAGCAGGATCTGGCCGGTTTTGCCGGATTCCCAAATGGCATCCAGCGCGCCCCGGTATCGATTGGAGCCCTGTAACCAGATGGCTCGGAGCTGTGGATTGTCCTGAATCAGACGTCGACTGAATTCATAGGTCTCGCGGTAGGAAAAATCCGCTTGCTGGTAGATGCCGGCGGTGCTGACGCCATGCTCCTCCAGGGCCCGCAGAAAGCCTTCGGTCCGGGCCTTGCCGTTGGCTCGCTTCTGGGGAATGGCGACAATCCCCACCGTCCCGTTCATCCAGCCCTTCTCGTCCAGAGCGGCAACCAACAGTTCGCCCAGATCGTAGGCGCCCTGGTCATTGTCGGATTCGATATAGCTCACATAGTTGTCCGACTTGGCGCCAATATCTGAAATCACCACCGGAATACCGGCTTGTTCTGCAAGCTTGAGAACCGTGACGGCGGCGGAGGATTGGGTCGGGGAGAGGATGATGCCGTCAACGCCGGAGTCAATCGCGGCAACGGTCGCTTCCAGTTCTCCTCGGGACAGGTTGTCGGCGCTGTGTACCGATAACTCATAGCCCAGTTCAGTAGCCTTCTGGTGAATGCCCCGGGCCATGATGTCCCAGAACGGGATACGAATGTCGGGAACCAGATAGGCCAGCGTGCGTCCCTGAGCCGCAGCGTCGGATGCCGGGTTGAGCATCAGGATCAGAACAACGGGAAGTGCCCGGAATACCCGGACCAGAGAGTGTTTCATGCCGACATCGTATTGCTGGAAAGCGGCCTATTTTACTGTGTGTAACTTGACGACATATAGTTCTTTGGGATGATCTTTATCAAATTGTTGGTGAATACTTGCTTCCCGCAAGGTCGCTGGCAAAGGCGGAGGGCCGCCGCTGGATAACTCGCGTCGTTGACCAATTCCCGGTAAACTAGGCGCCCTGCCAGGGGTACGCCCCGCCTACACCTGAATGTGGGCCTTTCTACCACCTTCGGGCCATTACCCCGGGCACAAATATCAAGGAAGATAACGGCTTCATGCCGCATACTTCTCCGGCAGTCATCTTCAGAAGAATTGTGTAATGCCCAACACCGTAATTGCTGGCTTCACCCATAATTTTCTTGGCAAGGCACCCGTCTGGTACAAGCAGGTTATTCTGCTATTCCTGATTGCCAATCCCGTCGTGATGTACGTGCTTGGACCGGGCGTTGCAGGCTGGCTGCTGATCGGCGAGTTCATTTTTACCCTGGCAATGGCGCTGAAATGCTACCCACTGCTCCCGGGGGGCTTGCTGGCGGTGGAGGCCCTGCTGATCGGGCTGACGTCCGCGGATGCGGTGTACCATGAGGTTCTGACCAATTTCCCGGTCATCCTGCTGCTGATGTTCATGGTGGCGGGTATTTACTTCATGAAAGAGCTGCTGCTGGTGACCTTCACCCAGATTCTGGTGGGGGTGCGGTCCAAGTCGGCGTTGTCGCTGCTGTTCTGTAGCGCTGCGGCAGTGTTGTCTGCGTTTCTCGATGCCCTGACCGTCACCGCCGTCATCATCAGCGTTGCGGTAGGTTTCTTCTCGGTCTATCACAAGGTGGCATCCGGCAAGGGTTACCAGCAGAAAGACCACAACACCAACAGCGACGACGAAGTGATTGAGCTGCACCGGGAAGATCTGGAAAACTTCCGGGCCTTTCTGCGCAGTCTGCTGATGCACGGGGCGATCGGTACCGCCCTGGGTGGCGTCGCCACCATGGTGGGTGAGCCCCAGAACCTGCTGATTGCCAAGGTGGTTGGCTGGGATTTCGCCGGCTTTTTCCTGCACATGGCACCGGTGAGTATTCCGGTTTTGTTCGCCGGTCTGGCCACGTGCTGGGCGCTGGAGAAACTACGCTGGTTTGGCTATGGCGGTCGACTGCCCAAGCCGGTGCGACGGGTGTTGGAAGAGTTCGCTGACAATGAAAAGGCTCGGCGCACCAAGTCTGATCAGGCGGCGCTCTGGATTCAGGCGGTGGCCGCGGTCATTCTGGTGTTTGGTCTGGCATTCCACATCGCCGAAGTAGGATTGATTGGCCTGCTGGTGATTATCCTGATTACCTCCTTTACCGGCGTGACGGACGAACACCAGATTGGCAAGGCGTTCCAGGAATCCCTGCCCTTTACCTCATTGCTGGTGGTGTTTTTCGCCGTGGTGGCGGTGATTCACGAGCAGCACCTGTTCAAACCGATCATTGATTACGTACTGGCGCTGCCTGAAGGCCAGCAGCCGGGCATGTTCTTCATTGCCAACGGGCTGTTGTCGATGATCAGCGACAACGTGTTTGTGGCGACCGTCTACATCAGCGAAGTGAAACAGGCGCTGGACGCCGGCAGCATCAGCTACGAGCACTTCCAGACCCTGGCCGTAGCCATCAATACCGGTACCAACCTGCCGAGCGTAGCCACACCCAATGGCCAGGCGGCGTTCCTGTTCCTGCTGACCTCAGCCATTGCGCCCCTAGTGCGATTGTCCTACGGGCGCATGGTGATCATGGCGTTGCCTTACACCATCGTGATGGGGGGCGTCGGTCTGTACATGGTCACCCACGCGTTCTGAGTCATGGTTTTGCATATTTCACCGCACAGTTTTCATAGGATCTGTTAACCTTCAGGTAAACAGATAAAAGAAAAGCGGTATACATGCGCAGTTGCCAACAACCCCAATCGATCCTTTCGCGCGCCTGTCTGATGGCGCTTTTTCTTGTTCTGGTTTTCTCCTATTTGTTCTATCCCACCGCTGTCCGTGCCTCAGAGGCAGAGGCTATTGTCGATAAAACCATACGGGTTGCTTATGTCGAGTTTCCGCCGGTCACTTATCGGGATGACAGGGGCGAGCCTGCCGGAGAGTTTGTGGACATCACCCGCAAGGTGGCGGCAGAGGCGGGTTACCAACTGGAGTTTATCTACCTGCCGGTGGCACGCACCTACCTCTATCTGAAAAACGGCACGATTGATTTGTGGATGGGGCTAACCGACATTCCCGCTTTAAAAGACGACATTCTCGAAAGCTGGATCAGCCCGATTCCGGTGGAACTCAGTGCCTGGTTTCTCGAAGGCGTGCCGCCGGTGGATCATATGGATCGCCTGCGCAACAAAACCGTGATTCTGATCGGCGGCTATACCTATGCTGGCCTCAGAGACTGGCTGACCTCCCAGCCCGATATCCAGATTACCGAAGCACCGAACCATCGGTCCGGCCTCAATATGCTCAAGCGTCATCGCGGCGATTACCTGTTGGACTACCGGCAACCGGTCCAGCAAACCCTGAGCCGGAACGAAGATAACGAGATTCGCGAATCGGAAATGCGCAGCCGCAATGGCGCCTGGCTGTTTTCCCTGGCCAATCCGCGTGCGGCAGTTCTGCGTGAGGCCTTTGACGACGCTTACCTGCGCCTGGCCGAAAAGGGCGAAGTACCGCCGGTGCGGCGGTTTCAGCAAACCTACGTGGTGCCAGGATTCCCGGAGCAGTACCGGTAACACCGGCAGGCTTTAAAGCGTTGCCAGCACCCGAATGGCATTGGCCGCTGCCGCCGTCCGGTTTTCCACATTCATCTTCCGGAACACCTGCTCCAGGTGTTTATTCACGGTGCGGGGGCTCATCTCCAGAATCTGTCCGATTTCCCGGTTGGTCTTGCCATTGGCGATCCACAGCAGGACATCCGACTCCCGCAGGGTAAGATCAAAACGTTCCCGCAGCGCCGCTGAGGCGCTGTTCTGGTTCTGGGGTGTTTTCAGACGCAACAGGTATTCCTGGCCATCCACCAGGGCCAGATATTCAATGGAGCGGGGCGTGTCCAGTAACTGGATGGGCAGACTGTGGCCGGGATCTGGCCGGTGGCCCAGCCAGTCCTCAAGTTGTTCCCGTACTTCCTGAAAGTCCTCGTGATCCGGCGGCGGCAGGCAACGGCATACTTGCGGGGTACCCCACAGCAGGTTGCCCTCGCGGTCGACCGCAAACAGGTTCTGACCGGCGGTATCGAGCGCGCAACGGGCGCTGCGGGTCATTCTGGCGTTGGCCAGGTGCACCGCCATGCGGGCCAGTAACTCGGTGGTGTCGATGGGCTTGGTAACATAGTCCACGCCGCCGGCATTCAGGCCCATAACCACGTGTTCGGTATCGCTCAGGCCGGTCATGAAAATGATCGGAATGTCCGCGAAGGCGGGGTTTTCCTTGAGTCGCCGACACGTCTCGAAGCCATCCATATTCGGCATCAGCGCATCCATCAGCACCACATCGGGGGTGATGTTCTGGCTGATGGTCAGGGCCTGATTACCTTCCAGCGCCACCAGCACGGTCATGCCTGCTTCTTCCAGTGCATCATTGATCATGCGGATGGAATCAATGGCGTCGTCGACGACCAGTACCACGGTTTTGCGGTCATCAGGATGCTTCATGTTCGGCTACCTCAAGAAGTTCGAGAATCTTCTCGAACTGGAAATCGTTGGTGAATTTGGTGATCTCCTGAACGAAGGCGTCACTGGCGTCTCCGGCATACTGCAAGCTGTGCAGCGCCTCCAGCAGGCCCTTGCGGTGGCCGATTCTGGCCAGGTCCGCCAACGCCTCGCAGTGCTCCCGGGCGGGCAGTTCAAGCGCGCCGCTCGCTGGCAGCGGCAGTGCGGCCAGGGGCTCCGGGCTTTTCTCGAAGCGCCAGTCCAGGCCCATGACCCGGCCAATGGTGTCCAGCAGCAGGTTCAGTCGCACCGGTTTGATGATGTAACCGTCGTGCAGGCGCGGTGCCTCGGCGCTATGGTGGCCCTCGTTGGCGTCGGCCGAGACCATCACCACGGGCAGGTTGTATTTCATTCCCCTGAGCTCGGCCAGCACCTCCCAGCCGCTTTTCCCGGGCATCGACACATCGAGAAGAATCAGGTTGGGGCGCTCCTGTTCCACCCGTTCCGGAACGGTCATGGCATTGCCGGTGTCGCTGATTTCAAAGCCAAGTGGCGACAGCATGGCCCGGATCACCTGACGATGGGAGTCGTCGTCATCCACCAGCAGGATTTTCCGGCGGGCGCCATGGTAGCCGTAGATCCTGCGGGCCGGCGTCGAGATCGAGCGTGGGCTGGCGGAATGCAGGCTCGACAGCATCAGGCTGACCTTGAACACGCTGCCCTCGCCAGGTTCGCTCTCCACCGAGATGTCGCCACCCATGATTTCCGTCAGCAGCCGGGTGATGGTCAGGCCCAGGCCGGTTCCGGTGCGGCTCTGGCCGGGATTGCGGATACGCTCAAACGGCCGGAAGATGCGTTCGATGTTCTCTGCGGCAATGCCCTCGCCGGTATCACGCACAGTGAATTCCGCCACCTGGCTGCGGTAGCGGAGGGTCAGTGACACGCTGCCCTGGTCGGTGTATTTGATGGCGTTCGACAACAGATTGATCAGTATCTGGCGCAGGCGTTTTTCATCGGTGGTCACCAGCTCCGGCAGAGGGTGAGGGCAGTGGTAGTCGAACGCCAGGCCCTTTTCTTCGGCCTGAAGCCGGAACATGGTGACCAACTGCTCCATCAGCAACCCGATGCGTACCTGGTCCCGGTGCAGATCCAGCCGGCCCGCCTCAATTTTTGAGATATCCAGCAACCCTTCAATCAGATCCGCCAGGTATTCGCCGCTGCGGCGAATGACCCCCAGGGCTTCCTTGCGATGAGGCGGTACCGAGTCGTCGTTCTCCATGAGCTGGGCGTAACCGAGGATGGCGTTCAGGGGCGAGCGTAACTCGTGGCTGATTCCGGTCAGGTACCGGCTCTTGGCGCCATTGGCGGCCTCGGCCTGTTCCTTAGCCTGCTGCAGGGCCTGGTCGGTGCGTTCGTGGGCGACAATCTCCTCGGTCAGCAGGCGGGTCTGGCGCCGGGATTCCTCCTCTGCCACTACCCGGCTTTCATGTGCCAGTACAAACAGCCAGCAGATCACCCCGGTGACAATCACCAGAATGAAGAACACTTTCCACAGGGTGACAGACAGCAGCACAGCCTCGGCAAGCGAAGCCACCGGAGTCTTGAAGTAGATCAGCGACAGCAGCAGTGCGGAAAACCCGTTGATGACCACCAGCAGCGACAGGAAATGCCCGAGCCGGGAGCGCAGTGCCGACAGCAGTGGCGCCGGAAGAAACCGCCCGAGAAACTGCTGCATCTGCTCCTGGTAGCCGGCACCCGGTTTGCAGGCGTCCTCACAGCGGGCGTCCAGCGAACAGCACAGCGAGCAGATGGCGCCATCGTAGGCGGGGCAGTGGGTGACATCTTCCGGCTCGAAGCGGTGTTCGCAGATGCTGCACCCCACCAGTTGGTGATCGGTGGCGAGGGGCACAAACGGGCGGGCGGTGTAGAAACGCCCGCCGGTCTTCCAGGCAATCAGGGGCGCGGTGACCAGTGCCACCGCCAGGGCAATGAAATGGGAAAGGGCCTGGGCGTAGTCACCCAGTACCCCGGTGTGGCAGGTGATTCCCACCACCGAGGCGGTGATCATGGCACCCACGCCCACCGGATTGATGTCGTACAGGTGCGCCCGTTTGAATTCGATATGGGCCGGGCTCAGGCCCAGGGGCTTGTTGATCACCAGGTCTGCCACCAGGGCACCCACCCAGGCAATGGCGACAATGCCGTAGAACCCCAGGGTCTCTTCCAGTGCCCGATACACTCCAAGTTCCATTACCAGCAGGGCAATGGCGACATTGAACACCAGCCAGACCACCCGGCCAGGGTGGCTGTGGGTCAACCGGGAGAAGAAATTGGACCAGGCAATGGAGCCGGCGTAGGCATTGGTCACATTGATCTTGATCTGACACAGGATCACGAAGATGCCGGCCATCGCCAGCGAGAGCTCGGGGGAATGGGTGATGTAGTTGAACGCCACCAGATACATCTGGGTTGGGTCGGCCGCTTCTGTCGCGGAAATGCCCTGATTCAGTGCAAGCACGGCCAGAAAGGAGCCGGCCAGAATTTTTACCATGCCGATGACAATCCAGCCGGGGCCGCCGGCCATTACCGCCACCCACCAACGGCGCCGTTCCGGAGCATTGGTGGGCTCGGGAATGAAGCGCAGAAAGTCCACCTGTTCGCCAATCTGGGCAATCAGGGAGAACACCACCGCGGCGGCGGCCCCGAACAGCAGCAGGTCAAAGCCATTGTCGGCGGGCAGGCCCACGCCCTGGAACTGCGTCCAGTCGGTGATGGAAGAGGCATCTGCGTAGATGATGAACACGAAAGGCGCCAGCTGCAGCAGGATAAACAGGGGTTGGGTCCACACCTGAAAACGGCTGATGGTGGTGATGCCGTGGGTGACCAGAGGAATGATTACCACGGCGCAGATCAGGTAACCCAGTACCAGGGGAATGGCAAACAGCATTTCCAGCGCCATCGCCATGATGGCGGCCTCAATGGCGAAGAAGATAAAGGTAAAGGAGGCGTAGATCAGCGAGGTGATGGTCGAGCCGATGTAGCCGAAGCCGGCGCCCCGGGTCAGCAGGTCGATGTCCACCCCGTAGCGGGCGGCGTAGTAGCTGATCGGGATCGCGGTCAGGAAAATCACCAGGCTGACCGCGAGGATCGCCGCGACGGCGTTGTCGAAACCATAGTGCAGTGTAATGGAGCCGCCGATGGCCTCCATGGCCAGGAACGAGATGGCCCCCAGCGCAGTATGGCTGACCCGCGCAGCCGACCACCGGCGTGCACTTTTGGCGGTAAAGCGCAGGGCGTAGTCCTCCAGGGTCTGGTTGGCTACCCATTGGTTATAGCTACGCCGGACCCGAAAAATATTCTGTTTTACCGCCATTCCCGCCCTGCTCCTGGCCCGCCGGGCCGCCCTGAATTGGTGCGCGTTTGCTGCCGTCACGCACCGGATCAGAAAGCTGGAACAAGAACCGTGCCATAAACCGGTGCAACGGATGTGCGCCTTGGGGTTGCCTGCGGTTGTAACCTGTCTGACCTGGCACGGGTATGCGTCAAATGACGTACCACGCTGGGGTGAATGCCGAATGGGCACCCATGACAGGCCTGAGCAGAATGATTGACGTGGGCACTGTGCTTCCGGAGCGGAGCACGGTACCGGCTTTCAACCACTGCGAGGAATGACCATGGGAACCACAACCATTGCCGCCGGAGGGCGGAGTCACAAGAGCAAAGGGCTACGAAAGAGCCTGGCCACCCTGGCCGCATCCATCATGCTGGCCACGTCGGCCCAGGCGGCCACGCCGGCAACCGATGAGGTAAACACCACCGGACTGGCGGTCACTGACGACACCGTCAAGGTCGGTATCCTGCACTCCATCACCGGCACCATGGCTATCAGTGAGATTGGTTCGGTGCAGGCCGAGAAGCTCGCCATTGAGCAGATCAACGAGTCCGGCGGTGTCCTTGGCCGGCAGATCGAGTTTGTCCAGGAAGACGGCGCCAGTGACTGGCCCACCTTCGCGGAGAAATCCCGCAAGCTGCTTCGCCAGGACAACGTCGCGGCCATCTTTGGTGCCTGGACCTCGGCTTCCCGTAAAGCCATCCTGCCGGTCATCGAGCAGTACAACGGTATGCTGTACTACCCGACCTTCTACGAGGGTCTGGAGCAGTCACCCAACGTGATCTACACCGGCCAGGAAGCCACCCAGCAGATTCTGGCGGGTATCGACTGGGCGGTGAAAGAGAAAGGCGCCAAAACCTTCTACCTGCTGGGCTCGGATTACATCTGGCCCCGTACCTCCAACAAAATTGCCCGCAAGCACATCGACAAACTGGGCCTGAAAGTAGTGGGCGAGGAGTACTACCCGCTGGGCCACACCCAGTTCAACTCCGTGATCAACAAGATCAAGCTCAAGAAGCCGGACGTGATCTTTGCGTCGGTGGTGGGTGGTTCCAACGTGGCCTTCTACAAGCAGATGAAAGCCGCCGGTGTCGATTTCACCGACGAGAAGCCGCTGCTGCTGACTATCTCCGTCACCGAGGATGAAATCCGCGGTATCGGCGGCGAGAACGTGGAAGGTATCTACGCCTCCATGAAGTACTTCCAGAGCCTGGACAACCCCAATAACGAAGAATTCGTGGCCGCCTTCAAGGAAGCCTGGGGTGACGACATGGTGATTGGCGACGTGACCCAGGCGGCCTATCTCGGCCCGTGGCTGTGGAAGATGGCGGTGGAAAAAGCCGGCTCCTTCGACATCGACAAGATCCGTGAAGCCTCACCCGGTATCGAGTTTACCAAGGCACCGGAAGGCTATGTCCGCATCCACGAAAACCATCACCTCTGGTCCAAGACCCGCATCGGCCGCGCGAAAACCGATGGCCAGTATGAAGTGGTTTATGAAACCGACGAGCTGATGGAACCCGATCCGTTCCCGGAAGGTTACCAGTAAGCAGCCGTGGCCGGTGCCTTCGGGCACCGGCGTCCGGCTCGGACGCAAGCACGTGTTCTTAAGCGACGGGAGTAAGGGTCATGTTTGACGGATACACCACCAGCGAATTGATGTCGATTTTTGCCATGCAGGGCTTTGCCGGGCTGTCCCTGTTCTCGGTATTCGTACTGATGGCACTGGGCCTGGCGATCATTTTTGGTCAGATGGGGGTGATCAATATGGCCCACGGGGAATTCATGATCCTCGGCGCCTACACCACCTACCTTGTCTCCGGGTTTTTCCAGTCGGTCCTGCCCGGTCTGTTTGGCGGATACTTCTTCGTCGCCATCATTATTGCGTTTCTTATCTGTGCGGCCCTCGGGGCCTTTATCGAATGGGCCATGATCCGGCACCTTTACCGGCGGCCACTCGACACCCTGCTGGCCACATGGGGCCTGAGCCTGATCATGCAGCAAACCTACCGCTCCATCTTCGGGGCCCGGGAAGTGGGTGTGGAACTGCCGGAGTGGATGATGGGCGCCATCCAGGTTACCGATCTGGTGGAACTGCCCATCAACGGCTTGTTCGTGATGATCATTGCCCTGTCCATCGCCCTGGGGGTTTACCTGCTGATGTACCGCTCCGGCTGGGGCAAGAAGGTTCGTGCCGTGGTACAGAACCGCCCGATGGCCGAAGCCGTGGGCATCAACAGTGCCGGGGTTGACCGTATGACCTTCGCCCTGGGCTGTGGCATTGCCGGTATCGCCGGTGCGGCCTTTACCATGATCGGCTCTACGGGCCCGTCCTCCGGCCAGGCCTACATTGTCGATACCTTCCTGGTGGTGGTGTTCGGCGGTGCCCAGAGTCTGATTGGCACCATTGTCTCTGCTTTCGGTATTTCCCAGGCCCAGTCCACGATGGAGTTCTTCCTCAGTGGTTCCATGGCCAAAGTCCTCACCCTGCTGGTGGTCGTTGGCATCCTGATGCTGCGCCCGGAAGGCCTGATGGCGCTCAAGGTCCGTCGCTAGGAGACTGTCATGAAAAGCACTTCCCCTTTGAAATGGTTTGCCTCCCGAGAGGGACTCTACTATCTGGCACTGGCGTTGCTGCTGGTTGTCATCCTGCCGCTGGCGCTGGACCCGTTCCGCCTGAACATGGTGGGTAAATACCTCACCTACGCCTTCGTGGCCATCGGCCTGGTGATGTGCTGGGGCAAAGCCGGCATCCTCAGCCTGGGCCAGGGCGTGTTCTTCGGCCTGGGCGGCTACTGCATGGCCATGTTCCTGAAGCTGGAGGCCTCCACGCCGGAGGCCACGGCCATCCAGTCCACGCCCGGTATCCCGGACTTCATGGACTGGAACCAGCTGACCGAGCTGCCGTGGTTCTGGGAACCGTTCCACAGCTTCTCGTTCACCCTGCTGGCAATCGTCGGTGTGCCGGTGCTGCTGGCATTCATCATCGGTTTTGCGATGTTTACCCGCCGGGTGGGGGGCGTCTACTTCGCCATCATCACCCAGGCCATCGCCGCCATCCTGACCATTCTGATCATTGGTCAGCAGGGCTACACCGGGGGTGTCAACGGCATTACCGATCTGCAGACCCTGATGGGCTGGGACATCCGCACCGACGAGGCCAAAACCATCCTGTACTTCGTGTGCGTGGGCCTGCTGTTCGTGTGCCTGTTCGTGGCCCGGTTCGTCCAGAACCGCAAGCTCGGTCGCATCCTGGTGGCCATGAACGCCCAGGAAAACCGGGTGCGTTTCTCTGGCTATGACGTGGCCGCGTTCAAGATCTTCGTGTTCTGCCTGGCCGCCGCCTTTGCGGGCATTGGCGGCGCGCTGTTCACCCTGATTGTCGGCTTCATGTCGCCCTCGTTCATCGGCATCGTTGCCTCCATTGAAATGGTCATCTTCTGCGCCCTCGGGGGTCGCCTGTCGATTCTGGGCGCAGTCTACGGCGCGTTGCTGGTGAACGCCGCCAAGAGCGGCTTCTCCGAATCCTTCCCGGAATTGTGGCCGTTCGCCATGGGCGCGTTGTTCATCGGTGTGGTGCTGGCTTTCCCGAATGGCCTGGCCGGCCTGTACCAGACCTACGTGATGCCCCTGGAAGACCGTCTGTTCAAGCGCAAGCCGAAAGCAGCGGCGAGCACCCCGGCGAAGCCAGCGCCTGCTGCCCGCCAAGAGGAGGGCCGTGATTACGACCCGATGCTGGATCAATACAGCCCGGAGAAATCCTGATGAACGCAGCCAAAGCACAGAGCAAGGACTTCCTGCTCGCAGTCGAGGGCCTGACCGTCTCATTCGATGGCTTCAAGGCAGTGGATGATCTCTCGTTCTACCTGGACCCGAAAGAGATCCGGGTCATCATCGGCCCCAACGGGGCCGGCAAAACCACGGTACTGGACCTGATTTGCGGCAAGACCAAGGCGACCTCGGGGTCCATCAAGTTTGATGGCAAGGAGCTGACCAGGCTCAAGGAGCACCAGATTGTGCATTCCGGCGTTGGTCGCAAGTTCCAGACCCCGTCGGTGTTCGAGGACCTGACGGTGTTCGAGAACCTGGAGGTGTCTTATCCACAGGGCCACAGCGTGATGGGGGCGCTGGCCTTCAAACGCTCGGCTGAGGTGGTGGCTGCGGTGGAAGACGTGGCCGAGACCATCTTCTTGAAAGATGCCCTGGAGCAGCCGGCGTCGCTGCTCAGTCACGGCCAGAAACAGTGGCTGGAGATTGGCATGCTGCTGATCCAGAAGCCGGACCTCTTGATGCTGGATGAACCGGTGGCCGGCATGTCGGTGGCCGAGCGCAAGAAAACCGCTGAACTGCTGCGGCGCATTACCAAAGACCACACGGTGCTGGTGATCGAGCACGACATGCAGTTTGTCGGGGATATCGCAGACCGGGTCACGGTGATGCACCAGGGCAAGGTTCTGTCTGAGGGGTCCATCGAGCACGTGAAGTCGGACCCGAAAGTCATCGAAGTCTACCTGGGGCATTGATCATGCTGAGCGTCAAACAACATTCGGTGGCCTATGGCCAGAGCAGCATTATCCAGGACCTGAACCTGGAGGTGGGCAAGCAGGAAATCGTGGCGGTGGTTGGCCGCAACGGTATGGGTAAAACCACCCTGATGAAATCCCTGGTGGGTATGACCCCGAGCCGCGGTGGCCAGGTCACGCTGGATGGCACGGACCTGTCGAACCTGAAGAGCTTCCAGCGGGTGAGGGCCGGCATCGGGTTTGTGCCCCAGGGGCGGATGATTTTCCCGACCCTGACGGTGAAGGAAAACATCGAGACCGGTCTGGCCGCGGTGGGCGAGAAGAAAATTCCGGAAGACCTTTATGAGCTGTTTCCGGTGCTGAAGGAAATGCAGCACCGCCGGGGCGGCAACCTTTCCGGCGGGCAGCAGCAACAGCTGGCCATCGCCCGGGCCCTGGCGACCCGGCCTAAGGTGCTTCTGCTCGATGAGCCGACCGAGGGCATCCAGCCCAACATCATCAAGGACATTGCCAAGACCCTTCGGCGCATTCGCGATGAGCGGGGGCTGTCGATTGTGGTGTCGGAGCAGGTGTTGAGCTTTGTGATGGATGCGGCGGATCGGATTCTGGTGATCGAGAAGGGGGAGATTGTGCACGAGGAGCTTCGGGAAGAGGCGGATCAGGACAAGATTGCCAGTTATCTGGCCGTTTAGCTTTGTTGAGGGGGAATAAATATGAGACACGGTGATATTTCCAGCAGTAACGATACCGTCGGCGTGGCGGTGGTGAACTACAAGATGCCCCGGCTGCATACCAAAGCCGAGGTGCTGGACAACGCCCGCAAGATTGCGGACATGATCAAGGGCATGAAGGTGGGGCTGCCGGGGATGGATCTGGTGGTGTTTCCGGAATACAGCACCATGGGGATCATGTACGACAACGACGAGATGATGGAGACCGCCGCCACCATTCCCGGAGATGAGACAGCGATTTTCTCGGCGGCCTGCCGGGAGGCGAATACCTGGGGGGTGTTTTCGCTCACCGGCGAGCGCCATGAAGATCATCCCAACAAGGCGCCCTACAACACCCTGGTGCTGATCAACAATGAGGGTGAGATTGTCCAGAAATACCGCAAGTGCATTCCCTGGTGCCCGATTGAGGGCTGGTACCCCGGCGACACCACCTATGTGACCGAGGGGCCGAAGGGGATGAAGATCAGTCTGATCATCTGTGACGACGGCAACTACCCGGAGATCTGGCGCGACTGCGCCATGAAGGGGGCGGAGCTGATTGTGCGGTGCCAGGGTTACATGTATCCGGCCAAGGAACAGCAGATCATGATGGCCAAGAGCATGGCCTGGGCCAACAACTGTTACGTGGCGGTGGCTAATGCCTCCGGCTTTGACGGGGTGTATTCGTACTTCGGGCACTCCGCCATCATCGGCTTTGATGGTCGTACCCTGGGTGAATGTGGCGAGGAGGACATGGGGGTGCAGTACGCCCAGCTGTCTGTCAGCCAGATCCGTGACGCCCGCGCCAACGACCAGTCCCAGAACCACCTGTTCAAGCTGCTGCACCGGGGCTACACCGGCGTCCACAACTCCGGTGATGGCGACAAGGGCGTGGCCGATTGCCCGTTCGAGTTCTATCGCACCTGGGTGATGGACGCCCAGAAAGCCCAGGAAAACGTCGAGGCCATGACCCGCAAAACCGTGGGCACGGCGGAGTGCCCGGTGGGTGAACTGCCGTTCGATGGCAAGGAAAAAACTGCAGGGGCCTGAGCCCGGGAGACCGCGATGCCGTTTATCAATGAGCGGCTGGAAGCCAACCGGGAAACGCTGACAAGGAACCGGGCCGATTCAGGCCCGGTTCGTGTTTCCCGGTTCCGCTTTGAGCCGGACGCCGTAATGGCGAGCCTGCGGGCCAACATCGTGGGCCAGCAGCCGGCCCTGGAGGCGATGGAATCCATGCTGGTTCGGGTGAAGGCCGACATCGGTGAAGAGAACCGCCCGCTGGCGGTTCACTTGTTTCTGGGGCCGACCGGGGTGGGCAAGACTGAAACCGTACGGCTGATTGCCGAGGCCATTCATGGCAGCCGCGATGCCCTGTGCCGCATCGACATGAACACCCTGGCCCAGGAGCACTACGCGGCCGCGCTGACCGGCGCGCCGCCCGGTTATGTGGGCAGCAAGGAAGGCCACAGCCTGTTTGATCTTGAGAAGGTTCAGGGGTCGTTCAGCAAACCGGGGATTGTCTTGTTCGACGAGCTTGAAAAGGCCAGCAAGGAGGTCACCCGGACCCTGCTCAATGTGCTCGATACCGGCCGGCTGGTGTTCCCCTCCGGCAACCGGGAAATCGACTTCCGCAACACCCTGATCTTTATGACCAGCAACGCCGGAGCCCTGGAAGCGGAAGCGCACCATCATCGCTATCAGCGAGGCTGGCGCCGCTGGCTGGGGCTGGAGCCGGGCCCGCAGGAGCACCTTCGGGACAAGGCCCTGCGCCGGCATTTCGACCCGGAGTTCCTGAACCGGATTGACCAGATTCTTACGTTCAACCCCCTGACAGACCAGTGGCTGTATGCCCTTCTGGAGATCGAACTGGCCGGCTTGAACAGGCGCCTGGCCCGCAAACAGGCCTCGCTGGATTTGTCGGTGGAGCTGCGCAGTGTGTTGTGCCGCGATTACGACAGCCGCTATGGCGCCCGCGAGATGCTACGGGCGTTCCGCCAGAAACTGGAGCCGGCGCTGGCCCGTGCGTTGCTGGCGCATCCCGAGCATTCCTCATTTCTGGCCGAGCTTAAGGGGCAGGAGATCGTGGTGCGCCAATACGTCGAATGACGTAGGTGCCGGGGGCAATTCGCGAATACCGCGCCGGTGGCGTATCGCGGATAGTGAAACGGTCAGCGCAGGCGCCGTCGGGCACTGCGTTCCCAAGCTTAGACGCCGAACGCCAAGAACCAAGGAGCGACCGCTATGGCCGAAACACTCATCAAGATCGATTTGAGCAAATCCGCGTACGAGAACGAGAATATCCACAACCGCTGGCATCCGGACATTCCCATGGCGGCGACGGTCAAGCCCGGGGACGATTTCATCCTCGAGTGTTACGACTGGACCGGTGGCCAGATCAAGAACGACGACAGCGCCGACGACGTGCGCGATGTGGATCTGACCCAGGTTCACTTCCTGTCTGGCCCGGTGGGCGTGGAGGGCGCAGAACCCGGCGACCTGCTGGAAGTGGACATCCTCGACATCGGTGCCTTCAAGGACAGCCAGTGGGGCTTCAACGGTTTCTTCTCCAAGAAGAACGGCGGCGGCTTTCTGACCGAGCACTTTCCGGAAGCCCAGAAATCCATCTGGGATTTCAACGGCATGTTCACCAAATCCCGCCACATCCCTAACGTTGAATTCGCCGGCATGATCCACCCGGGCCTGATCGGCTGCCTGCCGTCCAAGGAAATGCTGGCGGAGTGGAACAAGCGCGAGAAAGAACTGTACGACACCGAGCCGGATCGGGTGCCGGGCCTGGCAAACCTGCCCTACGCCGACACTGCCCACCTGGGCAAGCTGGCGGGTGATGCCGCCAAAGAGGCGGCGCTGGAAGCCGCCCGCACCGTACCGCCCCGGGAACACGGTGGTAACTGTGACATCAAGGACTTGTCCCGTGGTTCCAAGGTGTATTTCCCGGTCTATGTGAAGGGGGCAGGCCTGTCGGTGGGCGACCTGCACTTCAGCCAGGGCGACGGCGAGATCACCTTCTGCGGCGCCATCGAAATGGCCGGCTGGATTCACCTGCGGGTGAACCTGATCAAGGACGGTATGGCCAAATACGGCATCAAGAACCCGGTCTTCAAACCCAGCAGCATCAAGCCGCGCTACGAGGACTATGTGATCTTCGAGGGCATCTCGGTGGATGAAGAGGGCCAGCAGCACTACCTGGACGTGCACGTGGCCTACCGCCAGGCCTGCCTCAACGCCATCAACTACCTGACCAAGTTCGGTTACACCCCGGCTCAGGGTTACGCGTTGCTTGGTTGTGCGCCGGTGGAAGGCCACATCAGTGGTGTGGTGGATGTACCCAACGCCTGCGCCACCTTGTGGTTGCCGACCGAGATCTTCGACTTCGACATCAACCCCACGGCGGAAGGACCGACCAGGAAGGTCACGCCGGGCACCGACGTACCCCTTTCACCGGACAAGGAGTAAGCCATGCCACTGTACGACTACAAATGCCGGGAACACGGGCTGTTCCAGGAACTGGGCGCCATGGCCGAAGCCGGTAACCCGGCCCATTGCCCCACCTGCAAGGCGCTGTCACCCCGGGTGATTGTGCTGCCGCCGGAGCTCCTGACCATGGACCCGGCCCGCCGCAACGCGGAGGCGCGGAATGAAAAGGCGAGCCACGAGCCCATCATCTCCACCGCCGACCAGCGGGCCCGGGACGCCGAGCACCGCAAGAGTTGTGGCTGCAAGAAAAAGTCGGACGGTAAACACATGCTGTTCTACACCGCCGACGGCAAGAAGATGTTCCCGTCCATGCGGCCCTGGATGATCAGCCACTGACCATTGCTTTCACGTGTTTGGCCCCCTTGAGGGGCCTTTTTTTATGGCCGATCAGCGGTTTTGCTCCAGGGTGAGATCGCCATACCAGGCCGTGGCCTGCTCGCCGGTGTTGTCGGCGTCGGTCATGATGGCCACGCCCACAATGGCGGGTGGTTCTTCGCCGAAGGCCTGCCGGTAATCTGCCACCAGGTCCCGGGTAACGGTCACCCATTCGCCCACCTGCGACGGCCCGGAGTTGACGGCAATCATCATGGTTTTGTCGGTGTAGGCGTTGGCGACCATGCTCTGCTCTGGTAGCTGATTGGCCCAGATGTAGTTCAGGGCGTTGCCGGGCAGGGTCTCGCCGAACAGCACTTCCACGGTCTTGCGCCTGGCCCGTTCAAAAAAGCCGGCCTTGTCCGGCTGAAACTCAAAGGCGACGTAGATGCGGGCAGGGTAGTCATCACCGGACTTTTCGCGGGCGTTGCCGGCTTCGTAGATGTTCGACACCTTCCAGCGCCATGACAGCGTGAGCGAGTCGCCGGGCACCAGCTCAACACGGGCAATCAGCCCGGAAGCGCTGGCGTCTGCGTCGGCACGGACCACCTGCTGGCCGTCGTCCGTGTCCAGGGTGTAGCGGGTATGTGTCTCGATGTTCGGAAAGGTCAGGGGCTCCCAGCCGTCCTCCAGTGAGGTCATGGTGGAGAACCGGGTTAGCCGGTCTGTTTCTGCCCACACCGGGCTGGCGGCGAGACCGAGCATCAGGGTACTGGCTAAAAGCAGCGAAATTCTCACATTTATTCCTCAATTCTGGCGGTCTGGAAATGGACAGGCTCTGTTGCAAAAAGTGCCTTGTCTTGGCGTATTCGTCCCTATATAGTGACCGGGTCCTTGGTTAACTACCATATATTGTGATCAAACTCTGATCATCTTGATCACAGGGTAGTCGGGAATCCGGTGAGAATCCGGAACTGACGCGCAGCGGTATTGGGGAACGAGCGTGGCAAGATGACACTGGCGCAAGCCGGGAAGTCGCCACGTTAGGCAGAGCTGAAAGGTTCACGCCCCTGAGTCCGAAGACCTGCCAGGGATCAGAAGCCCCCATGGGTTTCTGGACTGCACCTTCGCGATTCAAGGGTGAGCAGATTGGTCAGGCCTGCCCGTGTATTCGGGGCAAGGTGTGCCACTGCGTTCGCGAGGGTGAAACGGAACCAACGCGAATTCAGGAGAGCACCATGACAGCCACTGCCATTGCCGAACCCCCGGCCCCCGCGACCGATACCCAATCCCTGCAAGTTATCAAACGAAACGGCACCCTGGTGAGTTTCAACCCGGCCAAGATCAGTGTCGCGGTGACCAAAGCCTTCCTGGCGGTGGAAGGGGACCAGGCAGCCGGTTCCGCCCGCATCAACGACGCCGTGCACCGGGTTACCGAACAGGTAGTGCAGGCCATCAGCCGCCGCCTCAAGGCCGGTGGCAAGGTGCACATCGAAGACATCCAGGACCAGGTGGAACTGGCCCTGATGCGGGCCGAAGAGCAGAAAGTGGCCCGGGCCTACGTGCTGTACCGTGAAGAACACGCCCGCCAGCGCGCCGTGGACGAGCCGGTGGAAGCGCACCCGCACCTGACCGTGAAAAAAGCCGATGGCAGCATCGCCCCGCTGGACTTGGGCCTGATGAAGCAGCAGGTGGAACAGGCGGCTACCGGCCTGGACGGCATCAACGGCGATTCGCTGGTGGAAGATGCCCTGCGCAACCTCTACGACGGCATCGAAGAGACCGAAGTCCTGTCTGCCCTGATCATGACCGCCCGGGGCCGCATTGAACGGGAACCCGACTACAGTGCCGTAACCGCCCGCTTGCTGCTGGAACAGCTCCGGCTGGAAACAGCGGAAGCCCTGGACCTGCCCCGCAGTCTTCCGCTGGCAGAGATTTATCCACAGGCCCTGAGCGCCTTTGTTCACGCCGGTATCCGCTACGAACTGCTGGACGAAGCCCTGGCGGCCTTTGACCTGGAACGCCTTGGCAACGCCCTGAAACCGGAGCGCGACCTCCAGTTCGGCTTCCTGGGCCTGCAAACCCTGTACGACCGTTACTTCCTGCACTGGAACAAGGCCCGCCTGGAACTGCCCCAGGTGTTCTTCATGCGGGTGGCCATGGGCCTGGCACTGCGTGAGGACGACCCCAACGCCCGCGCCATCGAATTCTATGAGCTGCTGTCCAGTTTCGATTACATGGCCAGCACGCCCACCCTGTTCAACAGCGGCACCCGGCATTCCCAGCTGTCGTCCTGCTACCTGACCACGGTGGGCGACGACCTGGAAGGCATTTACGGGGCCATTCGCGATAACGCCCTGCTGTCGAAATGGGCCGGTGGTCTGGGCAACGACTGGACCCCGGTGCGGGCCCTGGGCTCCCACATCAAGGGTACCAACGGCCAGAGCCAGGGCGTGGTGCCGTTCCTGAAAGTGGTCAACGACACCGCCGTGGCGGTGAACCAGGGCGGCAAACGCAAGGGCGCGGTCTGTGCCTATCTGGAAAGCTGGCACCTGGACATCGAAGAGTTCCTGGAACTGCGCAAGAACACCGGCGATGAGCGCCGCCGTACCCACGACATGAACACCGCCAACTGGGTGCCGGATCTGCTGATCGAACGCATGCGCGAAGACCGTGACTGGACCCTGTTCTCCCCCAGCGATGTGCCAGATCTGCACGACCTGTACGGCAACGCCTTCCGCGAGCGTTACCAGCACTACGAAGCCCTGGCCGAGCAGGGCAAGATCAAGCTGTTCAAGAAAATTCCGGCCAAACAGCTGTGGCGCAAGATGCTCACCGTGCTGTTCGAGACCGGTCACCCCTGGATCACCTTCAAGGACCCCTGCAACCTGCGCTCCCCGCAGCAGCATCAGGGCGTGGTGCACAGCTCCAACCTGTGTACCGAAATCACCCTGAACACCAGCGCCGATGAGATTGCGGTGTGCAACCTGGGCTCGGTGAACCTGGCTGCCCACATCAAGGACGGCGAGCTGGACGTCACGCGCCTGGAGCGCACCGTGAACACCGCCGTGCGCATGCTCGATAACGTCATCGACATTAACTTCTACGCGGTGCCGCAGGCGCGCAATTCCAACCTGAAGCATCGCCCGGTGGGCCTGGGCCTGATGGGCTTCCAGGACGCCCTGTACCAGCTGGGCCTGCCGTACTCCAGCCCGGAAGCGGTGGAATTTGCCGACGTTGCCATGGAGCAACTCAGCTACTTCGCGTTGCGTGCCTCCGCCACGCTGGCCGGTGAACGGGGCGCCTACGACACCTACGAAGGCTCGCTGTGGAGCCAGGGCATCCTGCCGATGGATTCGGTGGGCCTGCTGAAGGACAACCGCCGGGACGGCGACCTGTCGCTCAATACCAACAGCCGCCTCGACTGGACCCCGGTGCGGGAGCTGATTGCCAAAAACGGCATGCGCAACAGCAACGTGATGGCCATTGCCCCGACCGCGACCATTTCCAACATCGTGGGCGTGTCCCAGTCCATCGAACCGGCGTACCAGAACCTGTTCGTGAAATCGAACCTGTCCGGCGAATTCACCGTGGTAAATCCCTCGCTGGTGCGTGATCTCAAGGCCGAAGGCCTGTGGGACAACGTGATGGTGAACGACCTGAAATACTTCGATGGCAGTGTGCAGCAGATCGACCGCATCCCCGCCGAGCTCAAGGCCCGCTACGCCACCGCATTCGAGATTGACCCGCGCTGGCTGGTGGAAGCGGCGGCCCGGCGCCAGAAATGGCTGGACCAGGCCCAGAGTCTGAACCTGTACATGGCCGAGCCCAGCGGCAAGAAGCTGGATGCCCTGTATCAGCTGGCCTGGGAGCGTGGCCTCAAAACCACCTACTACCTGCGCTCCCTGGGGGCCACTGGCGCCGAGAAGACCGCGCCGGTGTCGGCGCCACAGCCGCAGGTGTGCAGCATCGACAATCCCGACTGCGAAGCTTGTCAGTAACCATTTACTTATTTGGGAGGCACCCACATGCTGGACTGGGACGACGAACCAAAAGCGCAAACCACAGCCGCCGCCACCGGCGGCCCGGCGCCCGTGAATGTCGACGACAAGCGGGTGATTAACGGCGAGACCGACATCAACCAGTTGGCACCGTTCAAGTACCCCTGGGCCTGGGAGTACTTCATGAACGCCAACAAGAACCACTGGACGCCGCTGGACGTGAACATGGCGCAGGACGTTCACGACTACCACCACCGGCTGACGCCGGCGGAAAAACACGTGTACGAGAACGTGCTGGCGTACCTGACCACCTCCGACATCCTCGCCATGCGCAATATCGGCCTGGCGGTGATGGAGAAGATGAGCGCGCCGGAACTGCAGATCTACCAGGCCCGCCAGGTGTACGAGGAAGCGCTGCACACCTGGACCTACCAGCACTGCATCGAAACCCTGAACCTGGACCAGAGCGAGATCTACAACCGCTACCGCGTGGTGCCGGAGATCAACGGCAAAATCCAGCTGGCCAACCGCCGGCTGGACGCCGCCATGCGCTCCGACATGAACCTGCGCAACCCGGACGAGCTGCAGGACTTCGTGATGTCCTACCTGTTCTTCGCCGCCGTGTTTGAGGGCTGCTGGTTCTACAACGGCTTCAGCCCCATCTTCGCCCTGCAGCGCCGGGGCCTGATGCGGGGCACGGGCGAACAGTTGCAGTACATCCTGCGGGACGAAGCCATGCACTTCTCCTTCGGCCTGAAAGTGGTGAACCAGATTCTCGAGGAAGAGAAAATCACCCTGGAGCCGAAAGCGGTGCGCGATATGTGGGATGAATCCGAAGCCGCGGAAATGGCCTACGCCAACTACGTGCTGCGGGACCCGATCCTGGGTTACTCGGCGGAATACCACAGCGAACAGTTCCGCTTTGTGGCCAACCGCCGGGCCCGCACCGTGGGCCTGGAAGAGCCGTTCCCGGGGGCGAAGAACGTGTCGCCCTGGCTGGACGAGCAGGCCACCCTGCGCAAGGAGAAGAATTTCTTCGAAACCCGGGTGATTGAGTATCAGACCGGCGCGCAGCTGGAGTGGTAAGTTTCTGCTAGGCTAGTGCCATACGCACTGGCCTGGCCGATTCGCTTTGAGGCAACCACCATGACCGATCCTCGCACACCCATCTTCTGGCGCGACGCCCGCATGCCCCATGTGGAACTGCGCAAAGTCGCGGATGGGCGCGAGGTCTGTTATGCCCTGCACACCCACCGGCACTGGTCGATCGGGGCCATAACCGGCGGTGAAAGCACGTTCCTGTACCGCACCGACCAGTACCACGTTAGCGCCGGCACGCTGGTTTTGATGAACCCGGAATGGCCCCACGCCTGCAACCCCATTGATAACCAGCCCTGGGCGTATCTGATGCTGTACGTGGATACCGCCTGGCTGACCCGGCTCAGATTTGAAGCGGGCCTGTTGCCCAGCGAAGACTGGCAGGACCTGGACACGGCAGTGATCACCGACCCCCGCCAGTACCAGGACTACTGCACCATGGCCGATTGCCTGCTGGACCCGGGCCGGGACCTGCTGGAAAAGCAGAGCCGGGTTGCCGAGTATCTGCTGGACCTGATGCAGAGCCTGGCGGAAGCGCCGGCCCGGGGCATTCCGCGCCCCTCGGGCACCCTGGCCGCGGTGGCTGAGCACCTGGACAGCCACTGTACCGACGAGGTATCGCTGGACGACCTGTGCCGGCTCAGTGGCTACAGCCCGGGGCATCTGGTGCGGGCATTTCGGCAAAGCTACGGGTTAACGCCCCACGCCTACCTGATCAACCGCCGCATCCAGCACGGCCAGAGCGAACTGAAACGCGGCGTGAGTATTGCCGACGCGGCCCTCAACGCCGGCTTTGCCGACCAGGCGCATTTCCAGAGGACCTTCAAACGCGTGGTGGCGGCCACCCCGAACCAGTATCGCCAGCCCTCAGTCCAGCAGCAGGAACACGCAACTTCCGGCAAGTAACAGCGCCAGAACCCGGTTGAACCCGCGCAGGATTCGCGGCTGCTGCACCAGCCGGCGAAGCCCGACCCCGACATACACCCAACTGGCCAGCGACAGCCAGCAAATGGGCAGATACAGCCCCGCAAACAGCCAGAGCAGGGTGCTGTCGCCGCCCTCGGTAAACGCACTGATGCCCGCCACCGAAGCAAGCCAGGCTTTGGGGTTCAACCATTGCATCAGGGCGCCGGTGACAAAGCCGGGGGCCGGGCGTGCCTCATCCTCACTGAGATGGCCATCGGCGGTGGCCAGTTGGTAGCTCAAGTACAGCAAGAAGGCGACGCCAGCCCAGCTCAACCAGCGCTCGAACCCGGGCGCGTGTTCCAACAGCGAGTGCAGACCCAGGCCCACCGCCATAAACAGCGCGATAAACCCCAGAGTGGCCCCGGTGACAAACACCAGGCCCTGAGACACCGGATAGCGCGTGCCACTGCTCAGGCACACCAGATTGACCGGCCCCGGCGACACCGAAGCCACCAGGGCGAAGGCCGACATCGGCAGGATAATAGACAGACTCATAGCATCAGCACTCTGTGAACCAACGGAGGCGCCCAGTGTGCCCGGAGCCTTGTAACCGGTATTGAACAAAATTGCGGTGGCTCGCCGCCGGGCATTTGATTTATGTTGGAAGAACCCCGTACCCACCCAGAACGGATGAGGCCAATCCCATGAAAGTGGCGGTTTTCAGCACCAAACCCTACGACGAACAGTTCCTGGCACAGGCGAACCAGGCCAGCCACCAGCATGAACTGGTGTTCCTGGAACCACGTCTGAACGCGGCCACTGCGGCACTGGCCAAAGGCTTCGACGCCGTATGCGTGTTCGTGAACGACCAGGTGGACGCCAAGGTACTGGAACAGCTGGCCGCCGGCGGCACCCGGGCCGTGGCCCTGCGTTGCGCCGGGTTCAATAACGTCGACCTGAAAGCCGCCGAACGCCTGGGCATCGCCGTGGTGCGGGTACCGGCGTATTCCCCCTATGCGGTGGCCGAACACACCGTGGCCCTGATCCTCACCCTGAACCGGCAGATCCACCGGGCCTACCACCGCATTCGTGATGGCAACTTTGCGCTCGACGGCTTGCTGGGGTTCGATCTGCGGGGCCGCACCGTGGGTGTGGTGGGTACCGGCCAGATTGGCGTGGAAGTGGTGCGCATCATGCGTGGGTTCGGCTGCCGCGTGCTGTGTTACGACCTACACGCCAACCCGGAGGCGCAAACGCTGGGCGCGGAATATGTGAGCCTGGACGAACTGTTCCGGGAAGCAGACATTGTGACCCTGCATTGCCCGCTCACCCCGGACACCCATCACCTGATTGATGCCGCAGCCGTGGCCAAAATGAAAAAAGGCGTGATGCTGATCAACACCAGCCGGGGCGCCATGGTGGACACCGCCGCCATCATCGAAGGTCTGAAATCCGGCCAGGTGGGCTACCTGGGGCTGGACGTGTATGAGGAAGAAGGCGACCTGTTCTTCGAAGATCTTTCCAATATCGTGCTGAAAGACGACGTGTTCGCCCGTTTGCTGACGTTCCCGAATGTGGTGATCACCGGCCACCAGGCGTTTTTCACCCGCAACGCCCTGGAAAGCATTGCCCACACAACACTCAGCAACCTGACGGACCTGGAAACCGGCGGCGAATGCGCCAACCGGGTGCTGGCCGCCAACGGCAGCACCTGAACTGAGACAAGTCGCCCGCGCCTTCGTACAATGCCGCCATGCCCAGACCCTTCTACAGAACCGGCCCCGACCACCGCGCCGGGGCGCCGGTCAGCTTTCTAGACGTGCGCCGGCGGTTCCAGTTTCGATCCGTCGAGATTGGCCGCTGGGTGACCGAGCCTGAAAAACAGCGCAGTGCCGCCCTGTTCTACGATGCCCTGTGCGACCTGATGACCATCCTCGGCGGCACCGAAAGCCTGATCTCCCTGCGCGGCACTTTGGCCCTGCAATACGGCATTGGCGGTCGCCCGGGGGTGTCTGCCCATTACACCCCCGCCACCCGCAGCTTCGCCCTGGCCAAAAACGCCGGCCCCGGCAGCATCGCCCACGAATGGTTTCATGCCTTCGACCACTACATCGGCGACAAACTGTTCCCCCAAGTACCCCGGGGCCAGTTCGCCTCCCGCCAATGGCTCACCCGCCAGGACGCCATCCAGCACCCGCTGAACCAGCGCCTGCAAGCCTGCTACCAGGCCATCCTGCTGGACGACACCGGCCAAGACCCCAGCCCCCTGTTCCAGAACTCCGCAAAAGCCGACAAAGCCGCCGGCGTGCACTACTACAGCCAGCCAGAAGAACTCTGTGCCCGAGCCTTCGAAGCCTTCATCCAGGATGCTGCAGTGAAGAACGCCTTTCTGGTGAAAGGCACCAAAGAGAGCGAAGAAGCCCGCCTGGGGCTATATCCACAGGGCGAACAGCGCGACCAGATAAACGCCGCCTTCCGAACCTACTTCCATTCCCTGGGCCGCGCGTTGCAGCAAAAACCGGCATAAAAACCGGAGTTATACGAACGCGTTCGCAAAACCCCGGGCAGCCTCCGGAAATTGTTGCTAACCTTCTGATAAGTTTGAAAAGGAAAAACAGGGCGGGCGGAGTTATACGCCCCCAACCTGGAGCAGGGGTGGCTCGAACACGGGCGTATAACTCCGGCGGTAGCCGTGGTGGGTTCAGGTAATCTGCTGATTTTATTCGCGAAGCTGGGGTTTGCGAGGGCCGCGAGCTTTGGAGTTATACGAATGCGTGTTATACGAACGGGTTCGTATAATTAGCTGTTATTGGTCTTGGCCTTCAT
>NZ_AXCB01000013.1:0-175875 GCF_000475375.1 Marinobacter sp. EVN1 | reverse complement strand
ACCTATGAGAAATCCGGGCTAAAAGGCAGTCCACCCCGAGCATTTGCGTTTTCCAGCATCGCAGACACGACCAAGAATTCTGACGCAAGTTCATAAGCGCTGGTCAGTACGAGGTGACGTTCCTCCGGCACTTCAATAACATTGATGACGAACCCTAGGTTGACGATGTCTGCTGTTTTCTTTTCTACATTGGGAGAATAATAAGGGTCCCATCCAGCTACGTTTATATTGCTATCTTTTAGGAGTTGAACATCGTTGCCCTTGCCGCACCCGTAGTCAAAGACTGACCTCGTCTGATCAAGGTAGCCATATCGCGCAAGGCTTTGCATAGGTGCCGATAGTTGCGTTCGAGTGAGGGCAGTTAAATGTCGGTGAATTTCTGACCCGCTTTCGATGGCTGACAGGTTCTCTGTAGTTTCATTGGCTAGAGGCACCAGGGCGTGCTCGGAAACCTCATAGCCTTTTAGTTTCAAGAGACGATTCCAGTCCTGTAGAAACCCTATTCTGGTCGTATCGTCGAATAAACCGATACTCTCAGCCTCTTTGGTCAGCTCCAAAAACCGTTGAGAATCTGGGTGAGAGGATGGCAGCAGAAGTTCTTTGCGGTGAAGGATGGGGGGATTATTCGACTCTGAATAAACTCTGTATCGGCACTGCCCTGTATCGAGATTAACCTTCCATGACTGTTCGAGAATCGGGAAAGCTTCCTCAAAAAAAGTTGGATAGTTCAGGAAAGATATTTCGGGAGCACTTTCTCGGATCTTAATGACGTTGTACTTGGCTCCTGGAGTAATCCTGGCCTCGGCTTTGCGCACAGCGCTGCGGCTTTCGTCGTCAAGTTCAGAAAGCGCGGAGGTATGTAGATACCTGTAATCAGCGATCCTCTTGCCAATAAACCTGTTTGATTTTTCCACGGGGGGCTGAACCGAATATGCCGAAACCTAGTCTACTAATGGACTAGCGTACACCAGAGGGTGATGAATCTGGAGCCAAGTCGGTCGGAAGAATGGCTTGTATTGGTCTGGGTAATGAATTTTGTGATTAGTGCTTCATTGTCCGAGCCAGCGAGAATCTGTTCTTGCGATGGTTGCGGTTTTTGCTCGGGAAGGTTGTGCCACAGGGTTGGCAGGGTGGAATCGGTGCAAAGGTCTTGAAAGCGAGTGGTGATTCAGAGGTGCAAAATAGCAGGGCACTGCGAGGGCACCATTTGGGCACAGGCGAAAAAATAGAGAAAAATACATGCTTTGAGTCTAGCCGTGCAAAGGTCAGCGATCAAAGCTGAGAGTTAAGGATTACCAAAGTGCGGGTGATATCGATGAGGAGATTGGCCTTCCGGTAACTCATTGATTTGCCAGGTTAATGGCCCGCCCGTCAGGATTCGAACCTGAGACCTTCGCCTCCGGAGGGCGACGCTCTATCCAGCTGAGCTACGGGCGGATTTCAACAAGTTTGGCATGTTTGACCGTTGCCTTCGGTTCCGGATTTTTTCAGTGACCCTTGCCTCCGGAGGGCAACGCTCTATCCAGCTGAGCTACGGGCGCATTCGAAATAACGAGTGCTCGTCAATTTCGAGTGCGCAATCTTACGTGTGCCGGCGGCTTCTGTCCAGCCCCGGCCATTAAGCGTTTCGTTCAGATTCGAGGTAGCCGCTGGTCTGGCGTCAGGTTGACCAGATTTTGCTCGTTGCTGATGGTCACTTCGCCATCCTGGATGCTTACCTGCAAGGTCATGGACCGTTCTGCCAGGGCCGCCAGTGCGGCTGTTCCTTCTACCGGAAGGTCGACAATAGTAAGGTTGCTAAATCTTTCCAGCTTGTTATGGTGCTTGTCCCACCACACCGGCACCGCACGCCCGCCGTAGGTATAGAGAATGACCTGGTTGGCCTTGTTGCAGGCCTTGCGCAGGCGGTCTTCCTCGGGCAGGCCTAGTTCCACCCAGAGTTCGATGTCTCCGGTCAGGGATTTTTGCCAGAGTTCCGGCTCGTCGTCTGTGCTCAGGCCTTTGGTAAATTCCAGGTTATCGTTGGCGTTGAGGGCGAAGGCCAGCAGCCGGATCATCATCCGCTCGTCGGTTTCAGAGGGATGGCGGGCAACGGTCAGATGGTGGTCGGCGTAGTAGTGCCGGTCCATATCGGCGATATGGAGGGTGGCTTTGAAGATGGTGGCTTTCAGTGCCATTGAATGAATAGTCCTGTGGTCTTTGGGCGGGTCAGGGCGTTAGTGTAGAGCATATTGAGCGTGGCGGGGCATAGCAGCATGGTGTTGTTGCGGGGTTTTCTGGTTCTGGTGGTGTTTTTTCTGCTGGGTGAGGCACTGCGGGTACTAGTCGGCCTGCCCATCAGTGGTGGCGTGCTGGGGATGGTGATGGTCACGGCCACTCTGATGTTGAGGGGGCGGGTCAGTGATCAGTTGGCTGAAGCCAGTCGCGGGCTGATCTCGGTGCTGGTGCTGCTGATTTCACCGGGCGTTGTCGGGGTGTTCTTTATTGCCGATCGCTTTGCGGGCCACTGGTTTTCCGTTGCAGTGGCTTTGGTTGCGGGTACCTTGCTGAGTTCCGTGACCACGCTGTGGCTGATGAAGAAAACAGCGGGAGATCGCACCCAGGGGCACAGTCATGACTGAGTTCAACGGACGAATGCAGGAATTGCTGTTGGTCTGGACCACAGGCCCGATGCTTTCCATTGCCCTGACGCTGGCGGCGTTTATGGCGGCAAACTGGTTGTTCGCGAAGGTGGGACGCCCCCTGTGGATGCCGCCGGTATTGATGGCGGCGGTGATTCTGGCGGGGGCTGTGGCGGCCAGTGGTATTGGCTATGAAACCTATCAGCAGGGGGCGCGCTGGTTAACGGTATTGTTGGGGCCGGCGACGGTGGCCCTGGGTGTGCCTTTGTATCAGCAGATGCACCATATTCGCGCGCTCTGGCGGCCAATTCTGTGCACCTTGCCACTGGCGGCCAGTCTGGCGGCTGTCTATGCGGTGGGTATTGCCTGGCTGATGGACGCTCCGCTTTCCATACTGGCGTCGCTGGCGCCGAAGTCGGTTACCGCGCCCATTGCCATGGGTATTGCAGAACAGCTGGGTGGCTCGGTTGCACTCACCCTCGGCGGTCTGCTGATTACAGGCGTACTGGCCTCGGTATTTGTGGACTGGGGTGCCAAATGGATGAAGATCTCCGATGACCGGATGGTGGGTTTTGCCCTGGGGCTTAATGGCCATGCCATTGGCACTGCCCGGGCATTTGAGATCAGCCCCACGGCGGGCGCTTTTGCCTCCCTGGGGATGGGATTGACGGGTGTGTTTACGGCGCTGTTTTTGCCCTTTGTCTTTCCGTTCTGAGGCTGCTGCTTTTTGGGTCATTCACCATACGAATAGGTCCATGTTGCAATTTCGATTGCCGTAAGGGTTTTCCGAGACTAGCTTGTTTGCCAGGCAATCGGTGCCGTCCTGCACCGATGTTCCGTGAAAATTCCTAAAACAGCGACGGAAAACGCGATGAAAAAGATACTGGCAGCTTTTGTTGGCTCCATGGCCCTGGCGTCTGCGCCTCTGGCCCTGGCAGCCGATGCGACCAAAGAACTGAAAATGGCGTACGACGCCGATCCCGTTACCCTCGATATTCATGAGCAGTTGTCTGGCGGCATTCTGCAGTTGTCTCACATGACCTTTGATCCGCTGTTGCGCTGGACCAAAGATCTGGGTTTCGAGCCGCGCCTGGCAGAAAGCTGGGAGCGTGTGGACGACAAGACCATGCGTTTCAAGCTGCGCGAGGGTGTGAAGTTCCATTCCGGTAACGAACTGACCACGGCCGACGTGAAGTTCACCTTTGAGCGACTGAAGGAAAGCCAGGACTTCAAGGCGATTTTCAAACCCTTCAGCGCCATTAATGTGATCGACGATTACACCTTCGAGCTGGTCACCAGCGAGCCTTACCCTCTGCTGCTGAACACCGCCACCTACATTTTCCCGCTGGACAGTGAGTTCTATTCCGGCCAGACCGAAGATGGCAAAGACAAGGACGCCATCCTCAAGCACGGCAACTCCTTCGCTTCCGAGAACCTGTCCGGCACCGGTCCTTACACGGTAACCGAGCGTAAACAGGGCGTGCGTGTCGAGTTCGAGCGTTTCGATGATTACTGGGATACTGAATCTCCGGGTAACGTGGGCAAGATCGTGCTGACTCCCATCAAGGAAAACGCTACCCGGGTATCCGCCCTGGTGTCTGGCGGTGTCGACTTCATCGCTCCGGTTCCGCCCAATGATCTGGACCGCATCAAGCGCGACCGCAACAGCGAACTGGTGACCATGAGCGGCACCCGTATCATCCTGTTCCATATGAATCAGGAGCGGGTTGAAGCCTTCAAGAACCCGAAAGTTCGCCAGGCCATCGCCTACGCCATCAACCAGGAAGGTATTGCTGCCAAGATCATGAAAGGCTTTGCCACGCCGGCAGCACAGATGTCGCCAGCGGGTTACCAGGGCCATAACGAAAACCTGAAGCCTCGCTTCGATGTTGAGAAAGCCAAGCAGCTGATGAAAGAAGCCGGCTATGAGGACGGCTTTACCATCACCATGATGGCCCCCAACAACCGCTACGTGAACGACGACAAGATCGCGCAGGCAGCGGCGGCCATGCTGGCGCGCATCAACATCAAGGTGGACCTGAAAACCCTGCCGAAAGCCCAGTACTGGCCGGAGTATGACAACCGTGCCGCCGATATGATGCTGATTGGCTGGCACGCAGACACCGAGGATTCCGCCAACTTTTACGAATTCCTCACCTTCTGCCCGGATGCTGACAGCGGTGATGGCCAGTACAACGCCGGCAACTACTGCAACCCGGAAATCGATGCCCTGGTGGAAAAAGCCAACGTGGAGACCGACCTGGACAAGCGTGCGGCCATGCTGCAGGAAGTGGAACAGCGTCTGTACGACGACGCAGCCTTCGTACCGCTGCACTGGCAGGACCTGGCCTGGGCCTCCCGCAAGGGCGTGAACATCGAGCCGGTGCTCAATGTCATGAACTTCCCCTACCTGGGCGATCTGGTTATCGAATAAGGGGAGCGTGCTCCCTGAGACCCAACCTCTCTCCCGGTGCGGGAGAGAGGCTTTCACGTATTCATCAACGGTAAATCCTTCATGCTAGCGTTTTTGGTTCAGCGGATATCCCAGGCGCTGCTGGTCATGTTTGTGATCAGCATCATCGCCTTTGCCATTCAGGATGGCCTCGGGGACCCGCTTCAGGAAATGGTGGGCATGTCCGTCTCTGCCGAAGAGCGGGAAGCCATTCGTGAGGAGCTGGGGCTGAACGACCCCTTCCTGGTCCAGTACCTGCGGTTTGCGGGTAATGCCATACAGGGCGACCTGGGCAATTCCTATTTTTACAGCAAGCCGGCGCTGGAAGTGATTGCCGAACATCTGCCAGCCACCCTGGAACTGGTGATCGGCGCCAGTCTGATCATCATCTTCCTGTCGGTCCCCATTGGCGTGTACGCCGCCATCCGGCCCCAGGCCTGGCTGTCCAAATTCTTCATGGGCGTGAGTACGGTCGGTATTTCCATACCGGTGTTTCTCACGGCCATTGTTCTGATTCAGTTGTTCTCCATTGGTGTGACGGTCAACTGGTTTCCGGCCGATACCGGTTGGGGCCAGTGGCTCAACGATTTCTTTACCACCGAAGGTGGGCTGCCGTCCTATGGCCGTGGTGATGACCTGGTGCACCTGTTCGGCACCTGGGAATCCGGCCTGTTTACCAGCGAAGGCCTGGCCCATCTGGTGCTGCCCTGCGTGTCGCTGGCGTCCATTATGCTGCCTCTGTTTATCCGCCTGATCCGGGCAGAGATGATGGAGGTTCTGCAAAGCGATTACATCCGCTATGCCCGGGCCAAGGGTTTGAGCGCGGGCCGTATCAATTTCCTGCATGCCCTGAAGAACACGATGCTGCCGGTGATTACCGTGGGCGGCGTACAGATCGGCATCATGGTGGCCTACACCATCCTGACCGAGACGGTGTTTCAGTGGCCGGGTCTGGGCCTGATGTTCCTGGAGGCCATCACCCGCAGCGATATTCCCCTGATTGTGGCTTACCTGATGGTAGTGGGCCTGATCTTCGTGGTGACCAACACACTGGTGGACCTGATCTACGGACTGGTCAATCCCACCGTCAAACTGACAGGTAAGAAAGCATGACAACGGCAACGGTTTCCCGCTGGGACCGCTTCCGCGAGTCCTTTTTCTGGTACAGCTTCAAACGCGACAAGGTAGCGATTGCGAGCTTTCTGGTGCTACTGGCCATGGTGCTGGCGGCGGTGTTTGCGCCCTGGCTGGCGCCCGCCGATCCCTATGATCTGGCGCAGATCAACATCATGAACTCCGAGCTTCCACCGGTGGGCCTGGACGGCGCTGATCCCGCGTTCCCGCTGGGCACGGATGCCCAGGGCCGGGATCTGCTCTCCACCATACTTTACGGCACCCGGGTGTCGCTGATGATTGGCTTTGGTGCCGTGGTGTTGCAGGCGGCGCTGGGTATCCTGTTTGGCCTGCTGGCCGGCTATCTGGGCGGTAAGGTTGATGCCATCCTGATGCGCATTGCCGACGTGCAGCTGTCGTTCTCTACCCTGATGGTGGCGATCATTGTCGGCGCGGTGTTCAAGGCCAGTTTTGGCAACCTGATGTTCGGTGAGATTGCCATCTACATGCTGATCTTCATCATCGGCGTGGCGGAATGGCCGCAGATTGCCCGTACCGTGCGGGCCTCGGTGCTGGCGGAGAAGAAAAAGGAGTATGTGGACGCGGCCAAGGTGATGGGGTTCGGTACGCCACGCATCATGTTCCGGCACATCCTGCCCAATACCCTGTCGCCCATTTTTGTGATTGCCACGGTACAGATTGCCAATGCCATTATCTCCGAAGCGGCGCTGTCGTTCCTCGGCCTTGGCATGCCGGAAACCCAGCCGTCACTGGGTTCGTTGATCAAATCCGGTTTTGACTACATCCAGAGCGGTTCCTGGTGGATCACCCTGATCCCCGGCCTGGTGCTGGTGGTGCTCGTGCTGGTCATCAATCTGTTGGGTGACTGGTTGCGGGATGTGATGAACCCACGGCTGTATAAGGGGTAACACCATGGCACTGTTGGAAGTGAAAAACCTGGATGTACGTTTCGCGGTGCGCGGTGGCGATCTGACCGCCCTGCGTCGTATCAGTTTCAGCCTGGACAAGGGCGAGCGGCTGGGCCTGGTGGGTGAATCCGGTGCCGGCAAATCAGTGGCGGCCTTCTCTATCCTGAACCTGATTGCCAAGCCCGGTTATATCGCCGGTGGCCAGATTCTGTTTGAAGGCAAAGACCTGGCCGCCATGAGCGAGCGGGAGCTGCGCAAAATTCGTGGCAACCGCATCGCCATGATTTTCCAGGATCCGATGATGACCCTGAACCCGGTGCTCACCATCGGCACCCAGATGGTGGAGGCGATCCTGGCACACCGGAAGATCAGCAAGAAAGAGGCGAGGGCCATTGCCCTGGATCGCCTGCAGAAAGTGCAGATTCCCTCGCCGGAAAAGCGGCTGGACCAGTATCCCCATGAATTGTCAGGGGGCATGCGCCAGCGGGTGATCATTGCCATCGCCCTGCTGTTGGACCCGGAAATCATTATTGCCGATGAACCCACGACCGCCCTGGATGTGACCATCCAGGCCGAGATCATGGACCTGCTGCTGAACCTGTGTGAGCAGGAAAACGTGGCGCTGATGCTGATCACCCACGATCTCGGGGTGGTCTCGCAGGTGACCCAGCGCATGCTGGTCATGTACTCCGGCCGGATCATCGAACAGGGCCCGACCCGGGAAATCATCAACGATGCCCAGCATCCCTACACCCAGGGGCTGATCAACGCGCTGCCCCAGATGGGTGAACCGGGTGCGCGGCTGTTCCAGATACCTGGCTCCATGCCATCCCTGAAGAATGTGCCTTCGGGTTGTCCGTTCCATCCCCGCTGTAACTTCGCCACCGACCAGTGCAAGCGCGCCATGCCGGAATATGTGCGCTCCGGCAACGTTGACGTCGCCTGTTACGAAGTTGCCAACCTGATTGAGCAGGAGAAACGCATGCAGGAGGCCGAATCATGACCTCCCCTCTGGTAAGTATCCGCGGTCTGGAAAAACGTTTTGACCTCTCTGGCAGCTTCCTTGAACAGCTCCGGTTTGAAGGTGGGCGTTTGCGCCGCAAACAGGAAGCGGTGCACGCCATCAATGGTGTGAACCTGGAGGTGCAGAAGGGCGAGGCCCTGTGTGTTGTCGGCGAGTCCGGTTGTGGCAAATCCACCGTCGCCCGCACCGTGATGGGGTTGCTCTCGCCGAGCGCTGGAGAGATCCACTATGGCGGCCGGCGGATTGATAATCTGGAAGGTAAGGCTGCGCTGCCCTACCGCCGCAAGATGCAGATGATCTTCCAGAATCCCTATGCCTCCCTGAACCCGCGAATGACGATTCAGCAGACCCTGGAAGAGCCGATCCGGTTCCACCATCCGGACTGGTCACCGGTTCAGGTACGGGACAAGATTCACGAAGTCATGCATTCGGTGGGTATCGACCCGGACTGGGGCAGTCGCTTTGGCCACGAGTTTTCCGGTGGTCAGCGCCAGCGGATTGCCATTGCCCGCGCCCTGGCGGTGGACCCGGAATTTATCGTTGCCGATGAGCCCATCTCGGCCCTGGATGTGTCTATCCAGGCCCAGGTGCTGAATCTGTTGATGGATGCCCAGGAAAGCCGCGGTCTGACCTACCTGTTCATTACCCACGATCTCGCGGTGGTAGAACACTTCGGTACCCGGGTGGCCGTCATGTACCTGGGCCGGGTGTGTGAGCTGGCAGACACCAAAACCCTGTTCGCCACGCCCCGGCATCCCTATACCCAGGCGTTGCTGTCGGCCATCCCGAAACTCGAGGATGATCGGCCCAATCACATTCGCCTTCAGGGCGAGGTGCCCACGCCGGTGAATCTGCCCTCGGGGTGCGTGTTCCACGGCCGCTGCCCCTACGCCAATGAGCGTTGCCGGCAGGAAGTCCCACAGCTGATCGCCACCGACGGCGGGGCGCAGGTGGCCTGTCACGCCGTTGAGGAAGGGCGTTTGTAACGGCCGGGTGCGCATAGGCTATCATGCCTGCAGCAACGTACCGGTTGTGATCATTGCCAAACCTCAGGGGTTCCCATGGAAATACGCTGGCTGGAAGACTTTCTGGCGCTTGCCCGCACGCGCCACTTCTCACGGGCTGCCGAACAGCAGCACGTGAGCCAGCCTACGTTCAGCCGGCGCATCAAGCTGCTGGAGGAATCCATGGGCACCACCCTGATCAATCGGCAGACTCTGCCATTGTCCCTGACCCCGGCCGGAGAAGTGTTTCAGGAACTGTGTGAACGCATCACCCGGGAGGTCCGGGACACCCGGGACCGGATAGCCGCTCTGGATGCGGAAGCGTCTGCTCGCATCAGCGTTGGTTCTACCCAGGGGCTGTTTTCGCATTTCTATCAGGGTTGGGCGACGGAGATGGGCATTGCCGAGCGCCTTCAACTGAACCTGACCGCCACCAACTGGGTGGGGGAGCAGTTTCTGGATGCCCTGGAAAGCGGCGAATGTGACCTGGTGTTGTGTTACTGGCACCCGGATTTGCCCTGGGGAGATCGCCTGGCCAGTGACAAGTTTCAGTGGCAGACGATTGGCAGGGAAGCACTGGTGCCGGTCAGTATCGCCAATGAGCAGGGCGAGCCCCGTTACCGGTTGCCAGGCACTGATGAACAGCCTGTGCCCCTGATTGCCTACCACAGCCGTGGTTTTTTGCAGTCGGCTATCGACGGGCATCTGCAACGCGGCAAGCTGCCGGCGAATCTTTTGCCACTGAACGAGAATACCCAGTCCGCGAGTATCAAAGCCCTGGTGAAACAGGGCTTCGGCATGGGCTGGCTGCCCAAGCGGATGACGGAAAAAAGCGAACAGTTTGGGCGCCTGGTACGGGCTGGCGATGAGCGCTGGGACGTGCCGCTGGAAATACGTTTGATCCGCCTGAGTGACGCCCGCTCAGACGACATACTGAATCTCTGGAAACAACTGGAAACCTGATATGCCAAATCAAGATATCCTCGACCTGCAGACTGCCCACATCCGTGAGCTGCAGAACCGGTACGAACGGGCCATGGCTGACCACGGTTATGACAGCCTGCTGATTGCCTCGGGCGCGGCGCCCTACCGGTATCGGGATGATCAGGCCTATGTATTCCAGGGCTTCGGCCCGTTTCTGCACTGGACCGGGCTGGCTGGCCAGGAGCACAGCTGGCTGTTGGTTCGGCCCGGCCAGAAACCGGTGCTCTGGCTATACCAGCCGGTGGACTTCTGGCACGCCAACCCGGTGATGGCTGAAGAGCCCTGGCTGGAGGTTGTAGACGTTCGCAGCCGGCAGCAGGCTGGCGCCCCGGAGCTCGATAGCCCGGGGAGGCTGGCGGTAATCGGTGATCCGTTGGCGCTGGAAGGCGTGCCGGGAGATCATAACCCGGCGGCACTGGTGGCAGCCGTGGAAGAAACCCGCGTGCACAAAACTCCGTACGAAATTGAATGCCTGGCACACGCTAACCGGATTGCCCTGGCCGGTCACAGGGCGGCCAGAGAGGCGTTTCTGGCCGGCGACAGCGAATTCGGTATCAGTCTCGCCTACCAGCAGGCCACCGGCCAGCGGGAAGTGGAGGCACCCTATCACAGCATCATCGGTTTGAACGAACATGCCGGCACACTGCACTACCAGTACTACGACCTGCAGCCACCCCGCCGGCCCCGCAGTCTGCTGATTGATGCCGGGGTGCGCTACCGTGGCTACTGTTCAGATATAACCCGCACCACCGCCGGGCCGGATGAGCCGAGATTCACCGCGCTGGTTCACGGGCTGGAGAAACTGCAGCTGCGGCTGTGCGAGATGGTGTCGCCCGGCGTGGACTACGTGGACATTCACCGCAAGGCTCACCTGGGCATTGCGGCCCTGCTATCAGCTTCGGGGCTGGTATCCGGTTTGCCGGATGAAGCCGTGGTGGAGCAGGGCATTACCCGGGCGTTCTTTCCCCATGGTATCGGGCATTTTCTGGGCATTCAGGTGCACGATGTCGCCGGCAAACCGACGCCGTCCCCGGAAGATGCGCCGTTCCTGCGCCTGACCCGCACCCTGGAAGCCGGCATGGTGGTCACCATCGAGCCGGGGCTCTATTTTATTCCATCGTTGTTGGAGCCTTTGCTGAACGGGCCTGAAGCCCAGTATCTGAACCGGGCGCTGATTGATGAACTGAAGAGCTGTGGTGGAATCCGGATTGAAGATAATGTGGTGGTCACAGCGGCCGGGGCCCGGAACTTAACGCGAGAATGCGAATAGTCACTTTTTACTACAAAAACTGACTGCAAAAGGGTTGCAATCCTGTTTGTTAATAACAATAATTATCACTAACTTTAGTGCTGTTAGTGAGAGCGCCCTATGTACGTTTGCCTGTGTTACGGGGTAACAGACAGAGAAATCCGCGAAGCCGCTGAAAGCGGTGTCAGTTCCATGCGCCAGCTCGGCAAGGAACTTGGCGTCGGCCGTCAGTGTGGTCGTTGCGCCTGCACTGCCCGGGAAATTCTGAAAGAGTCCCGGTCACCGGATTATATGGCGCTCGCCAACATGCTGGCGCAACCCGCCTGACCAGGCGGGCCTGTCCACATATTGCAATTGCACCTCTTTCACATCCGTGATTTTTTATTGCCGTTAAACCGACTATCCTTGTGGGTAAACGCTTTCGCGACACAAGGAATCCAGTTATGAAAGGCGACAAAAAAGTCATCCAGCATCTGAACAAGGTCCTCGCCAACGAGCTGACGGCCATTAACCAGTACTTCCTGCATTCGAGAATGTACAAAGACTGGGGTATCACCAAGCTCGCGGCGAAAGAATACGAAGAATCCATCGATGAAATGAAACACGCCGATCAGCTGATCGAGCGAATTCTCTTCCTTGAGGGCCTGCCAAATCTGCAGGATCTGAACAAATTGCTGATTGGCGAGAATGTTCAGGAAATGATCGAGTGCGATCTCAAGCTCGAGCACACCGCGCACACAGACCTGAAAGAAGCCATCATCTACTGCGAGCAGGTTCAGGACTTTACCAGCCGTGAACTGTTCCGGAGCATCCTCGACAGCGAGGAAGAACACATCGACTGGCTTGAAACCCAGCTGGAAATGATTTCCCAGATGGGCATCCAGAACTATATCCAGCTGCAGTCCGCGGCTGCTGAGTAAACTCCCCGGCTTTCCGGCCACCGGCGCACTCTGCGGGCCGGTGGCACGCTCTCTCCACTCTGTTCCCCCTGCCTTTTTCCGGGCGCTTCCCCGATTGCCTGTCGAAACAGGTAGAATAGTCGCCCAGATCGGCCAGATATGCTGGCCCAACGCGGTTAATAAACCACTCCGGAGACTGAAATGGACCTGTCCTGCTTCAAAGCCTACGACCTGCGTGGCCGAGTACCTGACCAGCTAAACCCAATCCTGGCTGAGAAAATCGGCCGCGCCTACGTTGAAATCACCGGCGCCAAAAAAGTCATCGTCGGTTACGACATCCGGCTGTCCAGCCCCGAAATAGCAGAAGCGTTGAGCTCCGGCCTGATGGCGGCCGGCGCCGATGTGTTTGATATTGGCCTGTGCGGCACCGAACAGGTGTACTTTGCCACCAGTCACTACCAGATGGACGGCGGTATCATGGTGACGGCCAGCCACAACCCCAAAGACCACAACGGCATGAAAATGGTGGGCCCGGAATCCCGGCCGATCAGTTCGGACAACGGCCTGAACGACATCCGGGACCGGGTGCTGGAGCCGTTCTTTGACGCCGCAGAGCAGGGCAAATACGAAACCCTGGAAGTAATGAGCGCGTACGTTGACCATCTGCTGGGCTACATTGATGCAGGCTCACTGAAGCCCATGACTATCGTCTGTAATGCCGGCAACGGTGGTGCTGGCCTGGTGATCGACGAACTGGAACAGCATCTGCCGTTCGACTTCATCAAGGTTCATCACGAAGCCGATGGTCACTTCCCGAATGGTGTGCCCAACCCGATCCTGCCGGAAAACCGGTCCGCGACTGCCGATGCCGTGCTCCAGAATGGCGCCGCCATGGGCATTGCCTGGGACGGCGACTACGACCGCTGCTTCTTCTTCGACGAAACCGGCCGCTTTATCGAAGGCTACTACATCGTCGGTCTGCTGGCGGACCAGTTCCTGCGCAAGACCGGTGGCGGTAAAGTCATTCACGATCCCCGCCTGACCTGGAACACGCTGGATCTGGTTGAAGCTGCTGGCGGCGAAGCCATCGAAAGCAAGACTGGCCACGCCTTCATCAAACAGAGAATGCGCGACGAAGACGCCGTCTATGGTGGCGAAATGAGTGCCCACCACTACTTCCGCGACTTCGCCTACTGCGACAGCGGCATGATCCCCTGGCTGCTCGTGGCCGAGCGCCTGTGCCAGAGCGGCCAGACCCTGTCATCCCTGATCGACGCCCGCATCGAAGCCTACCCGGCCAGCGGTGAAATCAACCGCACCATCAGCGATCCCCCGAAAGTCATCGCCGCCATCGAAGCCAGGTACGGCGTGGGCGCGAAATCCGTCAGCCATGTAGACGGCCTGAGCGTGGAATTCGACAACTGGCGCTTCAACCTGCGCATGTCCAACACCGAACCGGTGGTTCGCCTGAATGTTGAGACCCGTGGAGATAAAGCGTTGATGGAAGCGAAAACTGAAGAACTGCTGGAAGAAATGAAAAGACTTAACGTTTAAAAGGCTGGCAGTGTTAGAAGGCCCCTGAAGTTTGTGGGGCCAGGGTGGCGGTACCCCCTTCTGGAACTGTGCGGAGCCAGGGATGGCGGAGCTCAAGCGTCACAAGGATGTGCCGAAGGAGCGTGTTTCAGAAGGGGGTACCGCCATCCTGGTCTTGCACCAGCGCCTAGAGCCAGTCATTCAGCATAATGCCAAACCCGACCCGCTCAATCCGCTCGTTATAGTCAATCAGGCTCTCCCCATAACCGTTGTAATACTGGAAGAACCCCTTCAGCGTATCCCCCATGGGAAAACTGTACCCAAACTCCACCGACGTCCGGTTATCCGACCTCAGATTATTCAGCAGCTTCAAAGAAAACGTCCGATCTTCCGTCAGCTTGTAAACCGCGTGATAACTGGCGTGACCCAGATAGCTCTCTATGTCTTCGTTGTCGTCGCTGCTGCTGTTTTCCGGCAAGCGATACCAGGGCTGAACCATAAACAGCCAGCGATCCACACTATAGGCAACGGAGCCCATAATCCGGTTCCAGCTCCGGGACCGTGGGTCAGACTGTCCGTTTGACTGGTGATTAAAGCCCACCGACACCGCACTGAGCGTACCGGGACCGAGATCCCAGTTCAGGGCGTGCCTGAAAAACAGCTCCGGCTCATAGTTGGTCTCCCGGAAAGGCGCCGATTCATCCTGGTTGTAGACCTGCCAGAAGGATTTCTGGGTGTAGCCAAACCAGAAGGTTGTGCGGTCGTCGAAAATGCCCGTCAGCAACGGAACCTTGAAGCTGATCTGGTACTTGGCTTCCTCGTTTTCCAGGTTGTAGTCATAATCGATAGCTCCCAGTCGCGGGCTTGAGGGCAAGGCATTGGGGTCGTCCACCCAAGTGATCGGCAGAATGTAATTGGGCTGATGAGTCACGAAACTGCCGGTAAACGAGAAGATCGCCCGCTCGGCAGAAAGATAGTTATCCACCAGCGCGGCCATCACCCCGTCATCAGGATCGTCTTCCAGCGCATTGCCCACGATCTTCTCCCGGGTTTTCTTGTCAGCCACCAGCTCCTCTGCATCCGCCTCGGCCTCTTCCAGCTGCTCCTCGCTGGCCCGGTCCCGCTCGGCCTGAGGGTTATACTTGGCGTCATAGCAGGCCAGCCGTTGCACACCTTCCTTGATCAGCGCGCAGTTAACATCGGGTTCCTCTGGCCGATCCTGGGCAACAACCAGATTGGCCGTGCCCAACAGAATCAGGGGTAGCAGCTTGAGGCTGGGGGTCATGGGGGCTCCTTATTGGGCGGTACTCAGGCTTATCCAGGTGTTGGCAATGCCGTAAATCCAGACCCCAAGCAGGGTGAGGGTCAGCAGGGCGAAGATCGCGCGATGGCGGGGGCGGCGCTGGTCGTTCGCCGAGGCGACCCAGCGTAGATACATCAACCCGATAAAACTCAGAAAAACGCCCAGGCTGGCAAACGCCGGAATCAGCAGCCAGCCGGCAGAAAGCGGGGTGCCATCGCTTGACTGGTTGCTGAACCAGGCCATCGAGATCAGCAGTACCGCCAGGCTGGAAAACTCCAGGATCAGTAAGGTTTTTCGGCGCTTGTCCGGGGTCGTCTGTTGCTGTTGGTTCATGCGGCGACTCTGGGTTTGAGTGAATGAACGCTATGGTAACCGGAATCCATGGCAAAGGAGCTACAACCTACGAAACTGTCATTAAAATGGTTGAAATCAAATTCTGATTTTGCTCTCTGGTTTTTTTGCGGGGGCTCAATCGCTATAATGCGGCGACCGAAAGATTATAACGCTCAAATGCGAGGTGCATTGTGAAGATGAAGAGAGTCCTGGCTGTTGTTCTGCTTGGTTTTGGCCTGGCCGCCGGCGCCGCAGTGGCAAGTGTTGAAGACGAAATCCGCGAGCGCATCAAGCCGGTGGGTGAAGTGTGTCTGCAGGGTGAAGAGTGTGGCGAGGCTGCTGCACCTGCTGAGACAGCCAGCTCCGGCCCGCGTTCTGGCAGTGAAGTCTACGACGCCGTGTGCATGGCGTGTCATACCACCGGCGCAGCCGGCGCTCCCAAGATCGGTGATACCGCTGCCTGGGCTCCGCGCATTGAGAAGGGTATCGATACCCTGATTGATCACGCCATCAATGGCTTCAATGCCATGCCGGCCAAAGGTGGCTGTGCCAACTGCCCGGATGAGGAAATCACCGCTGCCGTTGAGCATATGGTTGAGCAGAGCAAGTAAGCAATCTGTAACGACCTGACAAACCCCGCCCCGAGCGGGGTTTGTTGTTTCTACAGGCCCAGATCGCCAATCAGGGCGCTGAGAGTCGCCTTGCCCTTTTTCTGGTTCGCTTCTTTGTCCTGGTCGCCCAGTCCTTCCCATTTCACATCCTCTTCCGGCAACTCATCCAGAAAGCGGCTGGGAATGGTCTCCAGTTTTTCCCCGTATTGTTTTCGGGAAGCCGCGTAAGTCAGCGCCAGGGTTTCCCTGGCCCGGGTAATGCCCACGTACATCAGGCGGCGCTCTTCTTCAATGTTGCCTTCCTCGATGCTGCTGCGGTGCGGCAGAATCTCTTCCTCCAGGCCCATAATGAACACATGGGGAAACTCCAGCCCCTTGGAAGCGTGCAGAGTCAGCAACTGAACCTTGTCGCTGTCGTCTTCCTCTTCCCGCTGCTCCATCATGTCCCGCAGTACCAGCTTGGCGATGGCGTCCTCAATGCCGATTTCGTCGGCGGTGCCCTTGCCGTCGTCCAGCATGCGCTGGATCGACTCCACCAGGTACCAGATGTTCTCCATCCGGCGTTCGGCCTGTTTCGGGCTACCGGAATGCTGGTGCAGCCACTCTTCGTACTCGATGTCTGTGAATAACTGTTTGATGACCGGGATCGGGTCTTCCGAGAACAGGCGCTCGCAGATTTTGTCGACCCAGTGGGCGAACCGTCTCAGTCGGTCCAGACCTTTCTCGGTGACGTGGGTTTCCGCCCCCATATCCCCCAGGGCCTTGAACAGACTGACATTGCGTGACCGGGCATAGTGACTTAACTGTTCCAGGGTGCGCGGGCCAATCTCCCGGCGCGGCACGTTCACCACCCGCAGGAAGGCCGCATCGTCGTCCGGGTTGATCATCAGCCGCAGGTACGACATCGCATCCTTGATCTCGTTCTTGGAGAAAAACGACTGACCGCCAGAGATTCGGTAGGGTATCTGGTAGGCCTGCAGTTTCATTTCCAGCAGCCGTGCCTGATGGTTGCCTCGGTAAAGGACTGCGAAATCCCTGAAGTCGAGGCCGTTTTTCAGCTTCTGATCGAGGATCTCGGTGGCCACCCGCTCGGTTTCGGCATCTTCATTGCGGCAGCGGATGATGCGGATTTCCTCGCCTATGGTGTGGTCACTCCACAGCGCCTTCTCGAACACGTGGGGGTTGTTGGCGATCACCGTGTTGGCGCAGCGCAGGATCCGGCTGGTGGAGCGGTAGTTCTGCTCCAGTTTGACGATCTTCAGGCTCGGGAAGTCATCTTTCAACTGGGCCAGGTTCTCCGGCCGGGCGCCGCGCCAGGCGTAGATGGACTGGTCGTCATCGCCCACCACGGTAAACGCCGCCCGCTCGGCCACCAGCTGTTTTACGAGCTCGTACTGGCACACGTTGGTGTCCTGGTACTCATCCACCAGCATGTAGCGGATTTTCCGGCGCCACTTGGCAAGCACTTCCGGGTTGTCCCGGAACAGCTGCACCGGCAGCAGAATCAGGTCGTCGAAATCCACCGCGTTGTAGGCTTTCAGGTATTCGTTGTAGTGCTTGTAAACGATGGCAATGCGCTGCTCACGCTCGTCTGCCGCTTTGCTGTAGGCCTCCGCAGGGCTGCGCATGGCGTTTTTCCAGGACGAGATGGTCATCTGCACATCGTTCAGCTCGTCGCCGGCCTCGGCGCTGGCTTCGCGCATCATCAGATCCTGCAGCAGCGCCTTGGCATCTTCGGCGTCGAAAATGGAGAAGCCTGGGTGGTAGCCCAGGTGGGTGTGCTCCTCCCGGATCATGTTCAGGCCAAGATTGTGAAATGTTGATACGATCAGGCCCCGGGTTTTGCCCCGGTCGACAATGCGGCCCACACGCTCTTTCATCTCCCGGGCGGCTTTGTTGGTAAAGGTGACGGCGGCAATGTGTCGCCCCGGGATGCCGAGCTCCTCAATCAGATAGGCAATCTTGCGGGTAATCACGCTGGTTTTGCCGCTGCCGGCACCGGCCAGCACCAGCAGGGGGCCGTCGGCGTAGCGTACCGCTTCATGTTGTCTGGGATTGAGCTTGTTCACAGTGTTGGTGCCAAAGGGGAACGGGGCATGGGTTTTTAGCGTCTGGCTATTCTACACCAGGCCAGCATGCTGTACCTTGCCGATCTATCAGCTATTCTTTATGTAATGGACTACGCTGTTCTGTACCGACATATGGATCTCGCCAGATGACACTGCCCACCGACACCAGGCCTGATTGTTTGCGCCTTCTGGTGCTGACACCGGAATACGCCGACTATCTCTGGTTCAGCGCCATGCTCGCGGATGATTCCGAAATCTGCAGTGACGCCACCTGGTGCCCGGATCTGGTGGACTGTGATGATCTGATTTCCAACGCCAGCTTCGATGTGATCGTGTGGGACTGCGTGTTCCATGGCGGCTCGGAAGCGTCGTTTCTGCAATATCTGTCGGTATCCAGTGAGGACAAACCCATTCTGGCCATGAGCGCCGAATCCTGCGGAGAAAAAGCCCGGTACCTGGTTGAAAATGGTGCATCGGACTATCTGAGCCGCCGTGAGTTAGATCCCTGGAATTTCCGACGCTCCATCAAATGCCTGTGGTACCGCTCCCAGCTCACGCAGTCGGCAAATGGCCAGCTTGGCCGTGAAGTGGCCACCGGCTTCATCAACCGGGACCTGTTCTTTGATCGGTTACAGCAGGCGGTGCTGAGGGCTGAGCGGGCGAATCATCGCCTGGCTCTGTTGCACCTGAATATCGATGATTTCCGTAATATCAACGAATCCTTTGGTTACCAGAAGAGTGATCAGCTCATGCTTCGGCTGGCGGAGCGGCTCCGGCAGACGTTGCGACGGGTGGACTCGTTGATGCGCATCGGTGGTGACGAACTGGCCATCATTGTCGAGAAAGTGGAAGACTCGCTGGATATCGCCCAGATCATTCGCAAGGTGGTCTCGGCGCTGGACGAGCCGGTGATGGTGGATGGCCAGAATGTGGTGGTCAGCGCCAGCCTGGGCGTGGCCACCTATCCGGAGGCCGGTGACAGCCCGGAAGAGCTGCTCCGGCGGGCTAACCGGGCGATGTTCGAAGCCAAACGCGATCCGGGCACCAGTTACCGGTTTTACGACCGGCAGCTGCATATTTCCGCGGGCTATCAGCTCCGGCTCGAAGCCGACCTTCGCAATGCCCTGCGGGGCAAGGAACTGGAACTGTATTATCAGCCACGGATTGACCTGGCGACTGAGGAGGTACGCGGGGTCGAGTGCCTGTTGCGCTGGAATCACCCGGAGCGCGGCCTGGTGGGCCCCGATGAGTTTATCCCGGTGGCCGAGCGCAGTGGCCTGATTGTGCCCATCGGCTACTGGGTTATCGAGCAGGCCTGCAAGCGCTTGCAGGAATCCACCGAGCTGGGCTTTCCCGGACTGGTGTTCGCGGTCAACCTGTCGTTCCGGCAGTTCCACGATCGCAAGATGACCGAAACCATCTTTCGTATCATCTTCAATGCCAACGTCGATACCAGCCTGCTGGAACTGGAGCTGACCGAAAGCGCCATGATGCACGACCCGGAATACGCCCAGCGCTGCCTGCGGGAGCTCAATCAGCTGGGCATCAGTTTTGCGCTGGACGATTTCGGTACCGGCTTTTCCTCCCTGAGCAATCTGCAGCACCTGCCAATCTCGCTGGTGAAGATCGACAAGTCCTTCGTTCAGGAACTGGGCCAGTCTGCCGATGCCGAGCATATTATCCGGGCCATTATCAGTCTGGCTCACAGCCTGCAGATCAGCGTGGTGGCCGAAGGGGTGGAAACCGAAGGCCAGCTGGAATTCCTGCGCCAGCAACACTGCGACGAAATCCAGGGCTACTATTACGCCCGCCCGATGCCCTGGAACGATCTGGTGCAATTCATGAACCGCCAGAACCAGTCCGCTTGCCTGCAGAAGTAAGCCGCTGTACCTTTGCGCATTAATTCCGAATGCGATACCAGATCGAGGCAGCATGAACAGTATTTCCCGGCGCATTGCCGAAGAGCTCGGCGTACGTGAACAGCAGGTTAATGCCACCGTTACCCTTCTTGATGAAGGCGCTACCGTTCCCTTTATTGCACGCTACCGAAAAGAAGTAACGGGTTCCCTGGACGACAGCCAGCTGCGGACTCTGGAAGAGCGGTTGCGCTATCTGCGTGAGCTGGAAGACCGCCGGGGCACCATCCTCAACAGCATTGAGGAACAGGGCAAGCTGACCGACGAGCTGCGGGCCTCCATCGAAGCTGCCGACACCAAGAACCGCCTGGAAGACCTTTACCTGCCCTACAAACCCAAGCGCCGCACCAAGGCGCAGATTGCCCGGGAAGCAGGCTTGGAGCCGCTGGCCGATACCCTCTACGACGATCCCACCCAGGATCCGGAAACCGTCGCTGCCGGTTACCTCAATCCGGAAGCCGGCGTTGAGGATGTCAAAGCCGCTCTGGACGGTGCCCGCTACATTCTGATGGAGCGTTTTGCCGAAGATGCCGAGCTGCTTGGCGCCCTGCGCGATTTCGTCTGGCAGGAGGGCCAGCTGAAAGTCACTGTGGTGGAAGGCAAGGAAAACGAAGGCGCCAAGTTCCGGGATTACTTCGACCACGTTGAACCGCTGAGAAAAGTTCCGTCGCACCGGGCGCTGGCCATTCTTCGGGGCCGCAATGAGGGCATTCTGGCCTATTCGATTGTTATGGGCGATGCTGAGGAGGATCGCCGTCAGACCCATCCCGCCGAGCAGCGAATTGCCGCCCACTGGCGCATTCGGGATAACGGCCGGGCCGCCGACAAATGGTTGTCGGATGTGGTGCGCTGGACCTGGCGCGTGAAGTTGTCGACACAGATTGAAACCGATCTGATCGCCCAGGTGCGTGAAGCGGCTGAAACCGAAGCCATCAACGTTTTTGCTGCCAACCTGAAAGATCTGCTCCTGCTCGCTCCGGCAGGTCCGCGGCCAACGCTGGGGCTTGATCCCGGCCTGCGTACCGGGGTCAAGGTGGCGGTAATCGACGGCACCGGCCAGGTAGTGGATCACGGCGCCATTTTTCCCCATGCGCCCCAGAACAAATGGGATCAGTCCATTGCCCAGATGGCAGCCTGGTGTCAGAAGTACAAAATTGAACTGGTGGCCATCGGCAACGGTACCGCCTCCCGGGAAACCGAGAAACTGGTGGGTGACCTCTGCAAACGTTACCCCGAACTGAAGCTGGCCCGCATTGTGGTGAATGAGTCCGGGGCATCAATCTATTCCGCCTCGGAATTTGCCTCCCGGGAACTGCCGGATCTGGATGTCACCATCCGTGGTGCGGTGTCCATTGCCCGCCGTTTGCAGGATCCGCTGGCCGAGCTGGTGAAAATCGAGCCCAAGTCTATCGGCGTGGGGCAGTACCAGCACGATGTGTCCCAGGTACAGCTGTCCCGTAGCCTGGATGCGGTTGTTGAGGACTGTGTAAACGGCGTGGGCGTGGATCTGAATACCGCGTCGGTACCGCTGCTCACCCGGGTGTCTGGTCTGAATCCGAGCATTGCCCAGAACATCGTGGATTTCCGGAACCAGAACGGCAAGTTCACCAGTCGCAAACAGCTGCTGAAGGTGTCTCGATTGGGTGATCGCACCTTTGAACAGGCTGCGGGCTTCCTGCGTATCGCCGGGGGCGAAAACCCTCTGGACCGGTCATCCGTGCATCCGGAAGCCTACGGTGTGGTTGAGGCCATTGCTGAGCGTAATGGCAAGAAGGTGGAGGATATCCTTGGCGATTCCGCGTTCCTGCGCAGTCTGAACCCACAGGACTACGTAACCGAGCAGTTCGGCCTGCCCACCATCAAGGACATTATCTCCGAGCTGGAAAAACCGGGCCGGGACCCGCGACCGGAATTCCGCTTTGCCCATTTCGAGGAAGGGGTGGAAACTCTCAACGACCTCAAACCCGGTATGGTGCTGGAGGGCTCGGTAACCAACGTCACCAACTTCGGTGCCTTTGTGGATATCGGCGTTCACCAGGATGGCCTGGTGCACATCTCGGCCTTGTCCCATACTTTCGTGAAAGATCCGAGAGAAGTGGTCAAGGCCGGTGACATCGTCAAGGTCAAAGTGATGGAAGTGGACATTCCCCGTAAGCGGATTGGCCTGTCCATGCGTATGGATGACCAGCCGGGGGCGGACAACAAGCCAGCCCGGGGCGCAGACCGGAACTCTGGCCGCAGTGCAGGGCGCAAACCTCAGGCCGGCCAGGGCGCACCTCAAGGTGCCATGGCTGGCGCTCTGGCCCAGGCTATGGCCTCTGCCCGTAAGAACGGCCGTTAACCCCTTCCACTGATTCACAGCCGTTACGTCTCACAAGGGCGTAACGGCTGCAACAGGAGCTCAACATGGCACAATCCCGCCACTCCCTGTTCCAACAGTTTGCCGCCAGTGACTGGGACGGTTTCCTCAAAGGGGTCGAAAAGGAAGGCCTGCGCGTCGATGCCAATGGCTTCATTGCCCAGACTCCACATCCGGAAGCCCTGGGCTCCGCACTGACCCACCCCCGTATCACGACCGACTACTCGGAAGCCCTGCTGGAACTGATCACGCCGGTCTTTGACAATACTGAAGCCATGCTGGCCTCGTTGCGGGATATACATCGGTTCGTCCAGCAGAACCTGGATAACGAAGTGTTCTGGGCCGCGAGCATGCCCTGCGAGATTGACGGCGATGCCAGCATTCCCATTGCCGAGTACGGCAGCTCCAACACTGGCCGGCTCAAGCATGTGTATCGTCAGGGTCTGGCGGTGCGTTATGGCCGGATTATGCAGAGTATTGCCGGCGCCCATTACAATCTTTCCCTGCCGGACAGTTTCTGGCGCAAATGGCAGGAACTGGTGGGCAACAAGGATAGCCTCAGGGATTTCAAATCAGACCAGTACTTCTGGCTGATCCGGAATTTCCGCCGCCGCAGCTGGTTGCTGATGCTGCTGTTTGGCGCCTCGCCGGCACTGGATGCCAGTTTTGTGGCCGGCGTCCGGCACGACCTGGCACGGTTCGATGATCGCACCTGGTTTGGCCAGCACGCCACGTCTTTGCGCATGGGGGATCTGGGTTACCACAACAATGCCCAGGCCTCGCTGAATATCTGCTTCAATGAGCTGAGCACTTATACCCGGACACTGGATCGCGCCATCCACACCAACTGGCCAGCGTATGAAGCCATTGGCACCCGGCGCAATGGCGAGTTTGTCCAGATCAATACCAATGTGCTTCAGATTGAGAACGAGTACTACAGCGCGGTACGTCCCAAGCGCACCACCGAGCGGGGTGAAAAGCCGATCCAGGCTCTGGATGCCCGGGGTGTGGAATACATTGAGGTGCGTTGTCTGGACCTGGATCCGTTCTCGCCGGTGGGCGTGAACCGCGAGCAGATCGATTTCCTCGACCTGTTCCTGCTGGATTGCCTGCTCACCGATTCTCCCCGTATTGAAGACGATGAGTGCGAACGGCTTGATGACAATTACAAGGACGTCGTCGCCAGCGGTCGCCTGCATTCACTCAGTCTGTGCCGGGGTGGACAGCGTGTGCCTGTGGGCGAGGCCGCCGTTGAATGGCTGGAGCGCTTGCAGCCCCTGGCAGAGCTGCTGGATGGCTGGAATCATAGCGATACCTACAGGTCGGCGCTGGCGGCTCAACGGTCGAAACTCGAGGGCAATGATTGGGCGGTGCCTTCCGCTCGAGTGCTTGAGGCCATGGGGCAGTCAGGCCTGGGCCATCGCGACTGGGTGCAGGCGATATCCCGTGAACACCAGCAAACCCTGAATTCGGAGCCACTGGCACCGGAGGTGCTGGCGGACTTCCGTGCCATGAGTGCGCAGTCCCTGGTCGAGCAGAAAGAGCAGGAAGCTGCGGACAGTCAGCCATTTCCGGAGTTTCTGGAGGCCTACCTGAAATCCTGACGCCGCTTGCGTCACGTCCGGAAAGGGACGTGACGCACAGAACCGGCTGTCCGGTTTGCTGGATCTGTTACCTGCTGTTACTTTCTATTACATCAGGTAAGGAGGTGGCCCATGGCAACGGATATCAAGCTCGGCTGGGATGTAGAAGCATTGAACAAGGCCTACCGGCAGGGATACATGGCCGGAGAGATGGGCATGGACAAAACCCGCTGTCCATACCGTGGTGAGGTCATTATTGCCGCCTGGGAAGCCGGTTGGGATGATGCCGGTCAGGCCCGGAAACAGCGCCCGCAACAGGATGATGATCTGTTCTCACGCATCGCCTGATCCGGTGCCACCGCCCGGTGGACGCCGCAACTAGCGCTGAACCACAAACTCGGTAAACAGCACTCCGGTAATGGTCTCACCGGTTTGCTGCTCCTCCAGCACTCCGTTTATCCGTTTGGTTGCTTCTTCCCGCAGCGCCTGCTGGCCGTCCATGGAAGACAATTGGTCAAGATCCGTCTGCTCACCAAACAGCATCACCAGTTCGTGCCGTAACCTGGGCATGTGCGCTTCTACCGCCGGCCGGGTGGTTTCGCGGGAGGCCCGAATGGTTACGGAGGCTTTGAGATAGGCCACTTTCGCATCCGGTTTGCCGACATGGGTGACGAATGCCGGTTCCATGGCGATATAGTCGGTTACCCCCTTCACTTCGGTTTCTTCATCAGCTTCCTCGGCCATGGTGGGCAGGGAAGGCATCAGTGCGCACAGGGTCAGTAACAGGGCCGGCGTCAGTTTTCTGAGAATGGTCATAGGCTTGGCGTTAGTCATGGGTTAGGATTGGTTCAGTGTTTCATGGCACGCTGGTTTTTCTCTGAGAATATCAGGCCATGGAAGCTTGTGCAGTCCACATCATGATTCCGGGGTAGCGTTTTGACAAGCAGATGGATATTCGGGTTGGTATTTCTGGTGTGCGCCGGGTTGCTGGCGGTGGCCTTTTACATGGAGCACGTGATGGGTCTGGAGCCCTGCCCGTTGTGCTGGTTGCAGCGTTTCGGATTTATGGGTGCGGGGCTGGTCAGTCTGTTGGCGTTTCTGCACGGACCCCGCGGGTTCGGCAACCGGGTCTACGGGCTGTTACTGATTGTTGCCGCTGGCGCTGGTCTGGCGGTGGCGGGGCGTCAGCTATGGTTACAGAGTCTGCCGGCGGACCAGGTGCCTGCCTGTGGCCCTTCGGTTGATTACATGCTCGAGGTACTACCCTGGTTTGAAGTGCTGCAAACCGCATTGAAAGGCACTGGTGATTGCGCCGAAGTGGTCTGGCGTTTTCTCGGTCTGAGTATCCCCGGATGGACCGCGGTCTTTTTCAGCCTGTTGATTGTGCTGGGGCTGTTTGTGATGCTGCGACGCTATTCTCCCCGGGACTGGTTGCAGAGCTGAAACAGTTGCGGCTGACCATGACCATGGGGTAACTTGAATCCAACATAATAATTATCAAGACTAGATCCAGAGAGCTGGCGGATTGACCGAGGGGAGACAGGCGTCATGTTGGAGAATTGCCGGAATGCCAGGGAACGTTGGGGTGGTGTCAGCGAGCTGATTGATCGCTGGCTGAAAGAGCGCCAGGAGCTTCTGGTTCAGTATTGCGAGTTGTCTGGAGAAAGCGATTTTTCCCAGACTGATGCCCTCCGCGAAAAATTTGTCCGCCTGTGCGAAGTGCTGGTGGATTATGTTTCGGCCGGTCACTTTGAAGTCTACGAACAGCTGATTCAGGAGGCCCGTGAGTTCAACGACGGCGGCCTCGAACTGGCAGCAAAGCTCTATCCCCGGATCGAGCAAACCACGGAAGTGGCATTGAACTTTAATGATCGTCTGGATGGCCGGGAGCTGTCCGAGGTCGACGTCAGGGAATTGTTCAACGAGCTGTCACGGCTTGGAGAAGTGCTGGAGTCGCGCTTTGAGATGGAAGATTTCCTGATTGAGAATCTGCATAACGCCCATGCGGGCAAGGTGGCTTCGGCCTGATTGCCTCTACCCGGAACCGCATTACCCGCAATAAAAAACCGGCTACAGAAATGGCGCCGGTTTTTATTGCCTGCCGGAGTGCTGGCCAGAGCTTATTCGTCTGAACCAGCGTCGTCCTGCCCCGGATTCACGGCGATCAGCTCGACATCAAATACCAGGGTCTCGTTGGGGCCAATAGCCTGGTTGCCGCCCGGGCCGTAGGCCAGGTCAGACGGGATATAAAGCTTGTAACGAGCACCTTCGCTCATCAGCTGCAGGCCTTCTGTCCAGCCAGGAATCACCTGGTTCAGGCCAAAGGTCACGGTTTGCCCGCGCTCACGGGAGCTGTCGAATACCTCACCGTTGATCAGTTCGCCGGTGTAGTGGACTTCCACCTGATCTTCGGCGGTTGGGCGCTCACCGTTACCTTCTTCAATCACTTCGTACTGGAGACCGGATTCTGTGGTCTCAACGCCTTCACGTTCGGCGTTTTCTGCCAGGAAAGCCTCGCCGGCATCCTTGTTCTTCTGCGCGAGTTCTTCCAGTTGCTGCTCCTGCTTTTGCTGGAGCTCCTGCTGGTAGGCCATCAGCGCTTCCTGGATCTGCTCGCGGGTCAGTCGCTTGCTGTCTTCGTCACCGGCATGGCCATGCTGGATGCCCTGAAGGAACTGGTCCATCTGGAGATCCGGCAAGTCATTGCTCATGCGCTCACCCAGCACCAATCCCATGCCATAGCTGACTTTCTCAGGGGTGGTTTCAAGGGCCGGGTCGTTTGCCGGCTCCTGGGCTGTTGAGCAACCGGCAATCAGGCCGGTAACGGCGATAGCCAAAAGCGTTTTCTTCATCATTTCATCCTTTTCACGTGTTTCTGGGCTCTCTGACCCTGGATTCTGAAAGTGAACAAGGTAACGGGTTCAGCAGCGGGATGCCACTGAACATGTGTTAATCAGAGACTCATTTCGCGGCAATGCGCAACCCGCGTCAGGAACCGCTGGCGGGTGAGCCATTGAGCGAATAGGGGGCCTGGTAGGGGGACTGCCAGTCATCTTCCGGGCTGATGGTCTGCGGCTTCCGGGGCGCCGGGTCTGGGCGCTCAATGGCCAGGGCATTCCAGGGGCCCTGGGCCGGGGGCTGATCGGCATAGTGCCAGTTGCCATCGGTGTCCTGCCACTTGAAAACGATGTCCGGGCCTTCGGTGGGAATCGGCGATGGCAGCAACCCCTCAAAGGAGGGAATCGTCGTCGCCTGCTCGGTTTTCACCGGTTCCGAGACCTGGTCGGGATCGCCGAGGCCGAAGAAAATCAGCAGCAGCAGAAGGCCGAGCGCCGGAAACGAAAGCCGGATCAGCCATTTCATGAACATGATGGGCCGCCTCTGGTGGTCTGGCCTGCAAGCCGGCTGGCCAGAAGTTCAAGATGAGGTTTTACCCGCGTGGGTATGTTGTCGGACGGCGCGGCAGCGACAAGATTCTGCCCGATGATGGTGCCTGATTCCTGCATGATTCCGCGCTCCGCTTCGGATTCTTTCAACGTTTGCCAGGCCAGAGCCAGCTCCAGCTGTTCGGCCAGCAGTTCTGCCCTCGCCAGAGTATCCCGCAACTCCACGCCATGATCATTGGCTCGGGGAACAGACTTGCGGGCGGAGCGAAGGCAACCGGTTACACGGCTTCGCCACTCTGTTACCTTAGCGTCCTCAACGCCAGAGAACGACTGACCCTGCGTGGCCAGCCAGCCGGCACAGAGGATGCGGCTTACGCTCCATCCCTCGGATTGCAGCTCAAGACAGGCCTCAGCCACCTGTGGATCCTGCCATTGGGCGAGGGCATAACGCCATAACGGATTGTCTGGTTCCATGTGTTCTGGAAGTTCCAGCGGGTCCGCTTGTTGAACGGTCATGTTGGCGCTTCCCTGGCAGTAATCCATGGATAGATTAAATCTATGTTAACGATAACCGATCTCAGTTTACAACGGGGCGGCGTCTGGTTGCTAGAAAACGTGAACCTGACCGTGCAACCGGGGCAGCGCGTTGCCATTGTTGGTGCTAACGGTGCCGGCAAATCCAGTCTTTTCCAGCTCTTGCTGGGGCAGCTTGCTCCCGAGCAAGGCAGCGTGGGGTTGCCCGGTGGCTGCCGGATTGCCCATATGGCTCAGGAAGTCGCGGCTTCGTCCAGGTCCGCCCGGGATTTTGTGCTGGATGGCGACACCGAGTTGCGGCGAATGGAGCGGGCGCTGGCCGAAGCGGAAGCGGGTGGTGACGACCATGCCATTGCCCGCCTGCACGGGGAGCTGGATATTCACGAAGCCTGGTCCGCACCGCGTCGGGCCGAGACTCTGCTCAGGGGCCTGGGCTTCGCCGACAGCGATGCCGAGCGCCCGGTTTCGGCATTTTCCGGTGGCTGGCGTATTCGACTGAATCTGGCCCAGGCACTGATGCGTCCCTCCGATCTGCTGTTGCTGGATGAGCCCACCAACCACCTGGATCTGGATGCCTGTCTGTGGCTGGAGAACTGGCTCAGAAAGTATCCTGGTACCTTGCTGTTTATTTCTCACGACCGTGACTTCATGGACCGTGTGGCTACGCATCTGGTGCATTTTGATCAGAAGCAGTTGGTGCTTTATACGGGAAATTACTCAGCCTTCGAGCGTCAGCGCTCCGAGCGCCTGGCCCAGCAGCAGGCCAGTTTCGAGCGTCAGCAAGCGAGAATTGCGGAGATCCAGCGTTTTGTTGATCGCTTTAAGGCCAAGGCCACCAAAGCCCGGCAGGCCCAGAGCCGCGTCAAGGCACTGGAACGGATGGAAAAGATTGCGCCCGCGCACGTGGACTCACCCTTCAGTTTCGAGTTCCCGGTCGCGGACAAGGTCTCCAATCCATTGCTGTCCATTCGCCACGGGGTCGCGGGCCATGGGGATGTGCCCATTCTGAAGAACATCAATGTCACCCTGTTGCCCGGCACCCGGGTTGGTTTGCTGGGGCCGAACGGGGCCGGTAAGTCCACCTTTATGGATGCCCTTCGCGGCACCGGAACCCTGCTCAGTGGTGAGCGCACCTGTGGCGAACACCTGGCCATCGGCTATTTCGCCCAGCATCAGCTGGAGTCCCTGGATCTCGACGCCAGTCCGTTCCTGCACCTGCAGCGTCTTGCGCCAACCGCATCGGAGCAGAAAGTCCGGGACTTCCTGGGCGGCTTCGATTTTCACGGCGACGAAGCACTTGCGCCCATTCGCTCGTTTTCGGGCGGTGAGAAGGCCCGGGTTGCGCTTGCCGTTATCGCCTGGCAGAAACCCAATCTGCTGCTGCTGGATGAGCCCACGAACCATCTGGACCTGGAAATGCGACAGGCCCTGACCATGGCGCTCCAGAACTTCGATGGCGCCATCGTGGTGGTATCCCACGACCGCCACTTGCTGCGCAACACGGTGGATGAATTCTGGCTGGTATGCGACGGCGCTGTTGGCGAGTACGAGGGCGACCTGGAGGATTACGAACGCTGGCTGGCGGATCGCCGAAAGGATGAGGAATCGCCGCCCCGACGTGAAGTGGCCGAGGGTCAGGAAAAATCAGCCAATATCGCCGGAGCCGCGACCCTGACGGCGGACGAACGCAAGGCCCGCAAGCGCCAGGAAGCTGAACTGCGACAGAAACTCAGCCCGTGGCGGAAAAAACAGGGAACGCTTGAGGCCCGTATGGAACAGTTGCAGCAACAGCTGGCCACCGTGGAGCAGAATCTTGCCGACCCAGGTCTTTACGATGACCAGCAAAAGGTTCGGCTCAAGGGACTGCTGGCGGAGCAGGCAGAGCTCAAGCGCGAGCTGGAAGGCATTGAAGCCGAGTGGCTGGAGGTGAGCGAAACTGTGGAGAGCCTGGAGGCGGAACTGGCTGGCTGAGGCCGGCCAGTGTTACCGGCCCGAGATCTCCAGGGTAAAGTCCTGGCGTGCCAGATAGTCCCGTTCGTTCTCCAGGTCTGCGAGGGTCAGCGGGCGGTTGTCCAGCCAGCCCTCGGGGAACTCGACTACCAGGCGGTTATCGTGGCCGTGAAGGGTGAAGGCGGGGGGGGCTTCCAGGTTGCGTGGGTGTTGGATCAGCACCGCCAGTCGCACCAGCACGCAAAGGTAGGTCAGGCGGGGTTTGTCCTCGGGCTCGATACCCTCGAAAACCGCCGACGAGAACTTCCGGCGATGGCCCCGGACCAGAGTGGCCAGATCCTTCTGGAACGGCTGACTGAAGCCGGGTAAATCGGAATAACGCAACAGGTAGGCGCCGTGCTTGTGGTATTGGCTGTGGGAAATGGTCAGGCCGATCTCGTGCAGCCGGCAGGCCCAGCGCAGCACGTCTTCATCGGCGGCGGTGCGCAGGCCCCATTGCCCCGCCACCTGTTCCCAGGCGGCAATCGCGGTGTTCTCGACCGCTGCGCCGTGAGCCTGGTCTACGTGGTAACGCTCCTGCAGCGCCGCAATCGTGCGTTCACGAACGTCCTCGTGCTGGATGCGTCCGACAATGTCGTACAGCAGGCCTTCACGCAGGGCGCCGTCGGCAAAGGTCATGGTCTGGATGTCGAGTGAACGGAACGCGGCCATCAGAATGGCAAAGCCGGCGGGGAAAATGCTCTGGCGATCTTCCCTTACCCCCAGTTCGGCCAGTTTCTCCACCTTGCCCATGCTCACCAGGCGCTTGCGCAGCTCTTCCATGCCGTCGCGGTTAATGGAGCCGTCGGTAATCTTCAGGGTTGCCAGCACGTTGGCAATCGCCTTGATCGAGCCGGAAGAGCCCACCGCGCTCTGCCACCCCACTGAACGATAGTGCTGACGGATATTCAGCAGTTCCTGCTCGGCGTGGGTAATGGCCTTGTCCATCTGGCGCCGGGTAATCTTGCCATCGGGAAAGTAGCGGTTGCGGAACGAGACGCACCCCATGTGCAGACTTTCCAGCTCCTGGGGTTCGAAACGCTGTCCGATGATGAATTCCGTGCTGCCGCCGCCAATATCAATCACCAGCCGCCGACCGGAATCGTCTGACAGGGTATGGGAGACACCGAGATAGATTAACCGCGCTTCCTCACGCCCGGCGATGATCTCTACCGGATAACCCAGCACCTCCTCGGCACGGGCAATGAAATCGTGAGCATTGCGGGCGACCCGGAGGGCATTGGTGCCGACGATCTGGACGGCTTCCCGGGGCATGCCCTGAAGGCGCTGGGCAAACCGGCTCAGACATTCGAGGGCCCGCTGCTGGGTTTCTTCGGTCAGCCGATTGTACTGATCCAGCCCCGCGCCAAGCTGGACTTTCTCGCCCATCTTCTCAACCGTGCGGATTTCGCCATGCACCAGACGGGCGACGACCATATGAAAACTGTTGGAGCCCATATCGATGGCTGCCAGCATGTCCGGGGAGGTTTCAGGCTTCTCGGCAGGGGATGCGGCCGTCACGTTGATAGGCGTCCTGTGTGATATGAACTTGGCCGTACTATAAGTGAAACTTCCCGGCCGTGTCAGTAACTCGCTGCGGACATTACTGACACGGATCAACCCGAGGGTAGATACAACCGGCTTCACATCAGGGCCGGCAATCGCGTAAAGTAATAGTCTGTCTTAATCCGGGTGGGCGGCCGGTCCGTAAAGAGAACACCGTCCACTACAGTCAACAGCGACTCCCGAAGGGCCGGAATCCAAGCCCCGGAGCGCCTGAATCAGGAAAAGGTAATGAGCGGAAATATCGTTAATGTCACCGACGCTTCCTTCGAGCAGGATGTACTGAAGTCCGACGTTCCGGTACTGGTAGACTACTGGGCCGAGTGGTGTGGCCCGTGCAAAATGATTGCTCCGGTTCTGGAAGAAATCGCTGACGAATACGACGGCAAGCTTAAGGTCTGCAAACTCAACATCGACGAAAACGAACAGACCCCGCCCAAGTTCAACATCCGTGGTATCCCGACCCTGATGCTGTTCAAGAACGGCAACGTGGATGCCACCAAAGTAGGCGCGCTGTCCAAATCGCAGCTGGCCGCCTTCCTCGACAGCAACCTCTGATCCGCTGTTGAAGGAAACCGCCCCTGAACACCGCTTCACGGGCGGTTTTTTTATGCCATGACCCGACCAGACAGAATCATCGGCCTGCTCCTGGCAGGCGGCAAAGGCACCCGCATGGGCGGCCAGGACAAAGGCCTCGTACCCTGGCAAGGCAAAGCCATGGCGGAATGGGTGCTGAGGGCCCTGAAGAGCGTCACCCCGGCTGTCTTTATCAGCGCCAACCGCTCCCTGCCGGAATACGAACGCCTGGCGCCCGGCCGCATCCTGCAGGATCCTCCTGAACTACGCGACCAGGGCCCTCTGGCGGGCCTGCTCACGGGCCTGAAAGCCGCGGAAACTCAGGGTGCCGAAGCTGTGCTGGTCTGCCCCTGTGATACCCCGGGAATCACCCCGGGAACCCTTAGCGCCCTGGTCACCGCCTGGCAAACCCAACCCGACCGCCCGGCTATTGCCGAACATAACGGCCGCCTGCACCCGTTGCACGGTGTGTATCCGGTAAATGTAATGGTGGAACTGGATCGCTGGCTGGCCTCGGACAACCGCCGGGTGATGGGATTTGCCGAATCGGTGGGGGCGGTTGCGGTTAATTGTCCTGAAACCGACGAAGTGTTCAGGAATCGCAATGATTTTAGGGGGTTGGAACGCTAATATGATCTCGGCTGGATCAGCTGACTGCATATGTAGGGTGCTGGTCTGGTGGGATCTCCGAAAATGCTCGGAGCCATGGATGGCGGAGAGCAAGCGTACAGGGACGTATTCACAGCGGTTTTCGGAGGTCCCACTAGGCCAGCGGCCGGGCGGCAAACTCCAATAAGCGTCTCACTCCCAGTTCCGACTCCGGGCAACATCAGCCTCTTTCTGCTCCACCCAATGTTCACCCTCGCGGGTAATCTCCTTCTTCCAGAATGGCGCCGACGTTTTCAACGCGTCCATAATGAACTCACAGGCCGCAAACGCATCGCCCCGGTGGGCACCGCACACCCCTACAAACACAATCTGGTCCGCCAGCGCCAACTGCCCGACCCGGTGAATCACCCGGGCCCGCTGCACATCCCAGCGCCGGCCCGCCTCATCAATCAGCCCCTGAATCACCTGCTCGGTCATTCCCGGATAATGCTCGAGAAACAGCCCCGTCACCCCGGACAGATCCCCGGAATCCCTCACCAGACCCGAGAAGGTCACAATGGCCCCGGTGCCCGGTCCGGTCCCGCGAAGCGCCTCATATTCTGCACCCGCATCGAAATCGTCGGTCTGGATTGAAATCATCTCAACCTCCGGTGACCGGTGGGAAAAAGGCTACCTCATCCCCTGGCTGTACCGGGCTGGACGGCTTCGCCATGGACTGATTGATGGCCGCCATCACCGGTTGGCCACCGGTCAGCTGGGCCCAGGCACCGCCCCGGCTGGCCAGGTGGGTAAGCAGGTCCGCGACCGTCTGGTGCTCTGATGCCGGCAGGGTCAGGCTTTCGGTACCCAGCTCTTCTCTTAGTCGGGCGAAAAAACGCACGGTCAGTGTTGGTTCTGTCATCGTTAACTCAGTAATTCGGTGAACGGATAGTATGTAATCAAATCGCCGGCGCGGATGGCCGTGTGTTCCGGCACCACAGCCAGGCCGTCGCCCCAGCAGGCGGAACTCAGGACGCCGGAGCTCTGGTTGGGGTAGGCGACAACCTCCAGACCCGCTGCTGAACCCTGCTTCCGGGCCCGTACAAACTCGCGGCGGACAGATGTGGAGGTTACGTCAAACCCAGCGGGCAGAGATTCGCCCACGGGAAGGAGGTCCTGCCGGCCCTGGCGTTTGCGAATGTAAGGCATCGCCACCACCAGAAAAGTGACCAGGACCGCTGCCGGATTGCCCGGCAAACCGAGTACCGGTATGCCTGCCACTTCGCCAAACGCCAGTGGTTTGCCGGGCTTGATTGCCATGCGCCAAAGTGACAGCTTGCCGGATTTCTCCAGTACCGCGCGAACGTGGTCCTCCTCACCGACCGATACGCCGCCGCTGGTGATGATCAGGTCGGCCTTGGCAGCAGCAGACTCGAGCGTGCTGCGGGTGGCTTCCCGGGTATCTTCAAGGGTTTCGCACAGAACCAGCTCGCAGCCAGCCTCGGCCAACAGGCCCATGAGGGTAAATCGGTTGGTGTTGTATATCTGGCCAGAATCAAGTGGCTGGCCCGGCTCCACCAGTTCATCACCGGTGGTCAATACCGCGACTCTTAGCCGGCCCATGACCGGAACCTGGCTGATTCCCATGGAGGCCAGCAGGCCCATTTCCTGGGGGCGAATGCGCTTGCCCTTCGCCAGCGCCAGATCGCCCCGGGCAAGATCCTGGCCCTGCCTGCGAATGTTCTGGCCCTCTGAAACCTCGGCCTGGATCAGAATCATGTCGTCGGTGCGTTCCACCCGTTCCTGCATCACGACCGCATCGGCCCCTTCGGGAATCTCGGAGCCGGTAAAAATCCGTGCCGCTGTGCCGGGTGCCAGTGTTCCGGGGGCAACGCCGGCCGGGATTCTGGCGGATACGGACATCGGTTTGCCGGCGGCGACATCGGCCAGACATACCGCATAGCCGTCCACGGCGCTGTTATCCGCTGGCGGCACATCCGCGGGAACATACTGGTTCTCCGCCAGAACCCGGCCGAGGCTGTCCGTTAAGGCAACGGCTTCGGTTCGGGTGATGGCCGGCGCCCGGTCAAGAATATGTTGCAGTGCATCGTCAACCGATGTCAGATCGTTAGCCACCATGTGTCCTCCTGTTTATCGCTCGGCACGCTGGCCAATCACTTCCTGAACCCGCTGGTAGGGGCGGTCCGGCTTGCGCAGGGCCAGAGCAGAGAAATTACAGGGGCCATGGCGACTGTCCAGCTGGGTTGCCAGAATGCCGTTCCAGCCGGTTCGGCAAGCCCCGGTTGAGCCGGGCAGGCAGAAAATAACCGTATGGTTGGCCAGGCCGCCAAAGGCCCGGGACTGGATGGTGGAGGTGCCGATTTCAGACGCGGACAGTCGCCGGAACTCCTCACCAAATCCGTCGATGGTTTTATCCAGCAGGGGCGCTACCGCCTCCGGCGTACTGTCACGTTCGTGGAAGCCGGTGCCGCCGGTAATGATGACGGCGTGAATCTCCGGATCGGCAATCCATTGTGACATCAGGGCCCGGACCAGGTAGATGTCATCCGGCAGGATGCGGCGGGCCACAAGCCGGTGACCGGCCTCGACAACGCTGTCCTCGAGAAACTGGCCAGACGTGTCTTCATCCGGGCCTCGGGTGTCCGAGACGGTCAGAAGGGCGATGTTCAGGGGCTTCAGTTCGCTGGTGCGATCACTGCTCATGGGGTAGGCTCCGGAAGTCTGTCATCAATCATAGGCTCAGTATCCTGATCTGCTGCGTGGTTGGGAAGGGAGTAACCCATCAGAGGGAGCTCCAGAACCAGTGAACCCCATGCCAAAAACTGGCTTAATTTTATTCAGGGGCTTGACATTCGCGCTAAAGGTGGCCGATGATGCCGTTGCCCGGCGAACAGTTGTTCCCACTCTCTGGCTTCGGCATTTAATATCCGGCTTCCATCTACACCGGTTGCTCCATCTGCCAGCACCTTTGTTTCATTTTTGATTCGATCAACACGTTCAGGGGCGCCCCTGTCATTCCAACAGTCGTTTACTTCCATTCCTGAAAATCCAACAAACTATGAATCTTACTGAACTCAAGCAGAAATCCGTGCCCGAATTGCTCGATATCGCGCAAGAAATGGGCCTCGACAACCTGGCTCGTTCGCGCAAACAGGATGTGATCTTCACCATCCTGAAAAAACACGCCAAAAGCGGCGAAGACATTTACGGTGACGGTGTACTGGAGATTCTGCAGGATGGTTTCGGCTTCCTCCGCTCCGCCGATGCCTCATACCTGGCCGGGCCGGACGATATTTACGTTTCCCCCAGCCAGATTCGTCGGTTCAACCTGCGTACCGGCGACACCATCGCGGGCAAGATCCGTCCTCCGAAAGACGGCGAACGTTATTTTGCCCTGCTGAAAGTCAACGAGATCAACTTTGACAAGCCGGATAACGCCCGCAACAAGATTCTGTTCGAGAACCTGACGCCGCTGTTCCCGGATGAGCGTCTGACGCTTGAAGCTGGTAACGGCAGCACTGAGGATCTCTCCTCACGGGTTCTGGACCTGGTGGCGCCCATTGGTAAGGGGCAGCGAGGCCTGATCGTATCCCCGCCCAAGGCCGGTAAGACGCTGCTGATGCAGAGCATTGCCCAGTCCATCACCCGTAACAATCCAGAGTGCCATGTAATGGTTCTGCTGATTGACGAGCGGCCAGAGGAAGTGACCGAGATGCAGCGCACTGTGCGCGGCGAAGTCATCGCCTCCACTTTTGACGAGCCGCCGGCCCGTCACGTGCAGGTGGCCGAGATGGTGATCGAAAAGGCCAAGCGCCTGGTCGAGCACAAGAAAGATGTGGTTATTCTGCTGGACTCCATAACCCGTCTGGCCCGTGCCTACAATACGGTCATTCCTTCCTCCGGTAAGGTGTTGACCGGTGGTGTTGATGCCCACGCCCTGGAAAAGCCCAAGCGTTTCTTCGGTGCTGCCCGTAATGTGGAAGAAGGTGGCAGCCTGACCATTCTTGCGACCGCGCTGGTGAATACCGGTTCCAAGATGGACGAGGTGATCTACGAGGAGTTCAAGGGCACCGGCAACATGGAGATCCATCTGGATCGCAAGATTGCCGAAAAACGGACATACCCGGCCATCAACATCCGCAGCTCCGGCACTCGCCGCGAAGACCTGTTGATGTCCGAAGCCGACATCCAGCGTGTGTGGATTCTGCGCAAACTACTGCACTCCATGGACGACGATACCGCCGCCATCGAGTTCCTGCTGGATAAACTCAGGGACACCAAGACCAACGACGAGTTCTTCCAGTCCATGAAGCGTCGGTGATACTGACTCCGATTTCCGACCGGCGGGCATTCTTATGGAATGTCCGGCTGGTCGGGGCGGATTCCCTCCCCAGCATTCAAGCTGCTCAGGCCAATACCTGAACTCAGGTCTGAATCCAGACCAGAAAAAACTCCGTAGTACCGTAGACCAGAAACGGAGCACACCATGAAATACAACGACCTTCGGGACTTTGTCAGCCAGCTGGAAAAGCTGGGTGAGCTCAAGCGCATTACTGCCGAAGTTGACCCCCACCTGGAAATGACCGAAATCTGCGACCGCACCCTGCGTGCCGGTGGTCCGGCGTTGTTGTTCGAGAATCCGAAAGGCTACGATATGCCGGTGTTGGCCAACCTGTTCGGAACACCGAAACGGGTGGCACTGGGCATGGGGCAGGACGATGTGGCAGCGTTGCGGGAGATTGGCAAGCTGCTGGCGTTTCTGAAAGAGCCGGATCCCCCCAAGGGCTTCAAGGACGCCATTGAAAAACTGCCATTATTCCGGCAGGTCATGCGCATGAGCCCCAAGGTGTTGCGCTCGGCACCCTGCCAGGATGTAGTGATTGAAAAAGACAAGGTGGATCTGTACCAGATACCGGTCCAGCACTGCTGGCCGGGTGACGCCGGTCCTCTGGTGACCTGGCCGCTGGTGATTACCCGTGGCCCCAACAAGGAACGTCAGAACCTGGGTATCTACCGGCAGCAGGTGATTGGTCGTAACCGTCTGATTATGCGCTGGCTCAGCCATCGGGGGGGCGCCCTGGATTACCAGGAGTTCCGTAAGGCCAACCCGGACAAGCCCTATCCGGTTGCGGTCGCACTGGGTGCTGATCCGGCCACCATTCTGGGTGCCGTTACCCCGGTGCCGGATACGCTGTCTGAATATGCTTTTGCAGGATTGCTGCGAGGGAGTCGAACGGAACTGGTGAATGCGGGCCTGAGCGATCTTCAGGTACCGGCCAGTGCCGAGATTGTACTGGAAGGCTTTATCTACCCGGACGATATGGCGCCGGAAGGGCCGTTTGGTGATCACACCGGGTATTACAACGAAGTGGATCAGTTCCCGGTGTTTACCGTGGAACGCATTACCCACCGCCGGGATCCGATCTATCACAGCACCTATACTGGCCGGCCACCGGACGAGCCGGCGATTCTCGGAGTGGCGCTGAACGAGGTGTTCATTCCAATCCTGCAGAAGCAGTTTCCGGAAATTGTCGATTTCTATCTGCCGCCGGAAGGCTGTTCCTACCGGCTTGCCGTCGTCACCATGAAGAAGCAGTATCCCGGCCATGCCAAACGGGTGATGATGGGGGTATGGTCATTTCTGCGGCAATTCATGTACACCAAGTTTGTGATTGTCACCGATGACGACGTCAATGCCCGTAACTGGGAAGACGTGATCTGGGCCATTACTACGCGGATGGATCCGGCCCGGGACACCACCCTGGTGGAAAACACCCCGATTGACTATCTGGACTTTGCCTCGCCGGTGTCTGGGCTCGGCTCGAAGATGGGGATGGACGCCACCAACAAGTGGCCCGGAGAGACCGACCGGGAGTGGGGCACTGCCATCGCCATGACCGATGAGGTTAAACAGCGGGTGGATGACATCTGGGACAGCCTGGGGATTGAAATTCCCGGTGCCCGCCCCGACTGACAAGGGGGCAGAGAGTGTTTCGGATACGCCTGCAGCCATCGGGGCTTGGTTATGGTGCGGATCAGGCTGAAGACCTGTTGTCTGCAGCGACCGCAGCCGGAATACGGGTGCCGGCAGCCTGCCGAAACGGCGTGTGCGAAATCTGTGAGGCCCGGTTGCTGAAAGGTCGGGCGCTGAATACCCGAAATCAACATTCTATCGCGGTTGGCGAGCCACTGATGATGTGTCGGACACGGCCGCTCGCCGACCTTGAACTGGAGATACCCGCCGTTATGGCATCAGGAAATTACCAGCCCCGCCAGTACCAGGCGAAGGTAATCGACGTACGTTCCATCAGTCACGATGTGTACCGGGTGGCCTTGCAGCTTCCCCGGCGGAGGGATGTGGCTTTCCATGCCGGGCAGTATCTGTCGGTGATTCTGCCCGGAGCTGACCCCTGCTATTTCTCGATTGCCAGCAGCCCCTCAGCAGAGCAGATCGAACTGCACATCCAGGCTTCGCCCGACTGGATCTCGGCCCAGAAAGTCATCGATGTGCTGACTTCCGGCCAGGATGTGACGGTGGAACTGCCCCATGGCAAGGCCTGCCTGGCCAGTATGCCGGACAAACCCCTGCTGCTGGTGGCGGCGGGTACCGGTTTTGCTCAGATGAAAAGCCTGGTGGATTACCTGCGGGAAACCCGTTACCAGAAGCCAGTCAAACTGTTCTGGGGCGTGCGCAAGCACGAGGACATGTACCTGCGTTCTCTCGCGCAGCAGTGGCAGGAGGAGTGGGCGCCGTTCAGCTTTTTGCCGGTGGTGGGAGACGATGAAGACAATGACTGGGGCGGTCACCACGACCAACTGGTCAGGGCTGTGCTGGCTTCAGGGTTCGATTGGCAGGACGTGGAAGTTCATGCCAGTGGCTCGCCCACCATGGTGTATACCCTGATGGATGCGCTGGTGGAGGCTGGCCTTCCGGAGCAGGCCTTTTTCTCGGATGTTCTGGAGTATGCTCCCCGCAGCTGACAGTTTCAGTGGGCGCTATCAACAAGGGCCGGCAATTTGCCGGCCCTTGTTGTTTGTCTGAATCAAAGACTGCGAAGTCTCAGGCCCGGGGCATGGGCAGGTCGGGCAGGCCATGGTCGGTTTCCAGCCCCTGCATCAGCAGCTTGATGCTGGCTTCTTCCTCGCCCATATGGGCATTCAGCCGGCTCAGCTCCGCGAGGGTTTCACGATTACGGCGTAATTTCAGACTGGTTTCAAAGTACTCCCGTGCTTTTCCCCACAGCTCATTACGCAGGCTGAGCCGGCCCAGTGCCAGCAACAGCTCGGGGTTGTTGGTGCGATGTTTCAGCCACTGTTCGGCAATCAATAGCTGTTCCTCCGGATCCTGACCCTGAATCCGGCCATACAGGTTGATCAGCTCGTCGCTCCAGTGGTTACGCAGTACCTTTCTCAGCAGCGTTTCTGCCTGGGCCTCATCACCCAGTCCCGCCAGCAGTCGGGCGTAGTCGCGGATGGTGTACTCATCCCGGCGCACAAAGCCCGGCAGTTCGTCCCACAGGCGAGTCAGCGGTTCCAGGCTGGCTTCGGGGTTTTCCTTGCGGCTGCGTTGGCATTCCTCGGCGGCCTGTTCCAGCAGGTTTTGCCAGACCTGACGTTCCAGCTCGTTCAGTTCGCTCTCTGGCACCACGCTGCGCTTGCGCAGTTCCGGAATAAGACGGGACAGCTCGCGCCAGTCCTCCAGACGCAGATAGGCGTTCTTCAGCAGCTTGAGGACAAACGGGTGATGTGGAGATTCCTTGCGTAGGCGCAGCAGGGTCGCCAAAGCCTGCTCGGGCCGGTTGCCGGCCAGTTGCAGCTGGGCCTGGGTCAACCCCACCGCCATGCTGGAGCCAGGTGTGCTTTCAAAGGCCTTGCGCAGCAGTTCATCGACCGCTTCATGGTCGCCGGACTCGAACGCGGCCTGGGCCGCCGCGAGATAGTTGATCAGGGGGGTATCGGCATGGCTGGCGGAGCTGGTCAGCAGTTTGCGGGCGCGGGGCCAGTTGCCTTCGGCCAGAGCCAGGAGGCCTCGTGTGGTCCGGCGCCGGGCCCGGCGCTCATTACCGCGGGCAATCCAACCCGCCATCACACCGGTGCCCTGGCGGAAGCGGCGCACCGTGTTGATGAGGGTGACGGTCAGCAGGATGATCACCAGAATCAGCCCCAACCCGACCCAGAAATTGGTTTCAATCAGGTAGTTGCCCAGGCTGATGCGGATATAGCCCAGGTCGTAGGTCAACCCCAGGGAAAGCCCGGTGCCCACCAGAAGGGCAAGCAGCAGGATCAGCAATACGCGGATCATGACTCATCGCCCCCGTTGGCCGCCTTGCTGTCGGCATCGTTGTCGCCTGTGGCCAGGCGCCCCGCCAACCGCTCCTTCAGCAGGCTCAGGGACTGGCTGATATCCGGCAGTTCGGGGTCTACGTTGCGCTCGGCCAGTTCGTTCAGGGTCTCGTTGAGCCCGCGAATGGCCGGGTTGGTGCCGTCATACCAGTCGTTGATGGTGGTGATGGCCTTGTTCAGAGCGCGTTCATACAGTGGCTGATTGCCCCGCAAGACCGCCATTTCAGCTTCTTCCAGCATCAGTTGCAGGTTGAGACGGGCCCAGGCGCTCTGGTCCGGAGACAACAGGGGTTTTACCGGTTCGTCCATCCGGCGGATCACAACGACTTCCTTGAGGGTGCCCAGGAACCGGTTCCAGCCTCTGGTGAACATGTTGCTGCCGTCAGACGGCGCATTCTGGTCTTCGACCATGTCGAATCCCGGCGCCTGATCACTGATCAGGGCCTGGTCGGTGAGATCGTTGACGCTGGCGATGGCAGCCTCCAGTCTCAGGTATAGCCCGGTGCGGTCGACACCCTGAATGCCTCTCAAGGACTGGATTTCCCGTGCCAGTTGCTGGCGTACCGGATAAACCCCGATATCGTCGGATTCCCGCAACACCTCGTCGGCCGATTCCAAGGCGGACAGTGAACCGCGGATGTCTTTTTCAATCAGCAGGCGCTGGTTGGCAATACGCAGCAGATATTCGGCTTCCGCCAGCAGCCAGTCGGTGCGGGTGCGGTTGCCGGCTTCCAGCAATTCGCGGGCGGTGTGATCGATCTGGCGTTGCTGGGTGGCAATCAGCTCCCGTTGTTCCGCCACGCGGTTTTCCAGTGCCTGAAGCCGCACGCTCTGTTCGCTGCCGCGGTTGCCGTAAAGGCTTTCCAGCTGGTTGGTATCCTGCCGGAGGTCCTGAACCACCTGCAGGGTGGCCTGGTGCTTCTGCCACTGTTGCCAGTTCCAGAGCCCAAGGGCAATCGCCAGAATCAGCGCGAGAACCGCCACAATCCACACTGGCCACAAGCGTGGGCGTTCTGGCCTGGCGGGTTGTACGGGAGCGGGGAGTTGTTTTGTTGTTTCAGTCACGGGCATCCTTACTTGGTTATCCGTTGTCACCGGCCTCCTGCGACAGGCAGGAAGCAACACTGATGACCAGGTCGTCATCGTTCAGGCTACCGGGCACCAGTGGCTTGCGGAAGCCCAGCGCGCGCGCCTGTTCCGCTACACGCTCCGCAGGTACTACGATTATGTCGGGCGTCAGAGCCAATTGGTATCTGTGGCCCAGCTCCACCAGATTGTTCAGGGTTTCGCCGGAAAGCGCAATCACCACCTCGGGGTGGAAGTCGGCAACCAGAGCCTTCACCTGTTTTGCAGAATAGTACGGCAGCACGCGCCGGTACAGGGGCAGGGTGGTAATCCGTGCGCCCCGTTGCGCCAGGGTCTCACGAATCAGTTCCCGGCCATGCTCGCCCCGAGCCAGCAGAACTTTCTCTCCGTCAACGCGCTGCAGTGATGGCAGCGCCAGCAACGCTTCGCTGGTCCAGCCTTCGGCGGGCATTCTCGGTTTCAGGCCATGTTCGCGAAAGACCGCGGCGGTGCCGGCGCCCACTCCGTACCATTGCAGGCCGGCGGGAAGTTGAGGCCACCAGTGGTCGATTTCCTCCATCAGCCGGCGGGCGGCATAGGGGCTGACCGCGATGATGTGGGAAAAGTTGTCCAGCTGCTGCAGGATGCCGCGCTGCTCCGGGGTTTCCGGTAAAGGCTCGCGCGCCATCATCGGCATCACCCGGGCATCGGCACCGGCCTTACGAAAGGCCTCGGCGAGGCGGCTGGCTTCGGGCTCGGGCCGGCAGATCAATACACGCCGGCCCTGGAGTTCAGACGGTTGCTGAAACTCAGCGTGGGGTGTGGCCATAGATTTCAGCCAGCACCTTGTCGGCCCCCATGGACAGCAGCTGTTCTGCCAGTTCACGGCCCAGGCGTTCACCTTCGGCGCGCGGGGCACGGCCTTCCACCCGGAAAATCTGGGTACCATCGACTGCGCCAACCAGGCCCCGCAGCCACAGGGTGTTATCGTCTTCCAGCAGGGCATAGGCGGCAATGGGCACCTGGCAACCGCCTTCAAGGCGACGGTTCAGCGCCCGCTCAGCGCTGACGCGGTCCCAGGTGTCGGTGTGATTGAGCGGGTCAATCAGCTCCAGAAGTTCCGTGTCACCGACCCGGCATTCGATGCCCAAAGCACCCTGGCCAACGGCTGGCAGGGAAAACGTGTCTGGCAGACAGTAACGGATACGGTCGTGGAAGCCGAGACGCTTCAGGCCGGAGCTGGCCAGTACAATGGCGTCGTATTCACCGGCATCGAGTTTCGCCAACCGGGTATTCACGTTGCCACGCAGTACCTTGATCTGAAGATCCGGGCGGTTGGCCCGCAGCTGGGCTTCCCGACGCAGGCTGGCGGTGCCTACTACCGCGCCCTCAGGCAGCTGGTCGATGTGTTCATACTGATTGCTGACGAAGGCATCGGTGGGGTCTTCACGCTCGCAAATGGCGACCAGCCCCAGGCCCTCGGGGAATTCCATGGGCACGTCTTTCATGGAATGCACGGCCAGATCGGCACGGCCGTCCAGCATGGCTTCTTCGAGCTCCTTCACGAACAGGCCCTTGCCGCCGATCTTGGCCAGGGGGACGTCCAGGATCTTGTCGCCCTGGGTCTTGATCTTGATCAGTTCAACGTCAACGTTGTCATGCAGCCTTTCCAGCTCGGCCTTGATGAATTCCGCCTGCCACAGCGCCAGTGCGCTGCTGCGGGTTGCAATGCGAAGGGTACGTTTGGACATGTCACTCACTGTCGTTCGGGAAAATGTGCCCCAAGGTTACCTTGTGGCAGAAAAAAAGTCCCGCGGTGAACCCCCGCCTACCCCCTCAGGGGGAGGGTTGGTGTTCGTGTAACCATTGGCGGACCGTACTGGCATGGCGGCGGCTGACCGGCAGCAGGGTGGCATTGCCTTTCAGTGCCAGCTGATTCTGTCCATCGGACGACCGCCGCAGCCCCTGGATAAAGCGCACGCCAACCAGTGTGTGTCGGTGGACGCGCAGAAGGTGATCCGGGTAAGCCTGCTCCAGTTCTTTCAGGGTGTAGTCGCACACCGTCTCGCCGTGGCGGTGGTGCAGAGTCACGTACTTCTGGTCGGCCTCACAGTAGTACAGATCTGACAGGTCGATCAGTTCGGTGCCTCGGTGCGTGCGCACCGCCAGTTGGTCGTTACCGGCATCGGTACTTTGCGCCAGGGCTTGCCTCTGTACCCGGTTCAGCTTGCCGGCCCGGGCCAGAGCATCGGCCAGCGCCTCACGCCGGACCGGTTTGAGCAGATAGGCGACGGCGCGAACCTCGAACGCCTGGATGGCATAGTGGTCATAGGCGGTACAAAAAATCACTGCGGGCGGATTGTGGAGCTTGCTGAGCTGGTCGGCTGCTTCCATGCCATCCATGCCGGGCATACGGATGTCCAGCAGCAGGATATCCGGTTCCAGTTCGGCCACTTTGCGCAAGGTGTCGTTGCCATCCACCGCTTCGCCACAAACCCGGTAATCCGGCAGGGCTTCTAGCAGGCGCTGAATGCGCTGGCGGGCGAGGGGTTCGTCATCGGCAATCAGTACGCGTTTGCTGTCTTCGGTATTCATGGCCTGTTTCGTGACTGACGGTTGCTGGTGTTGATGCTGCGCCGGGGCAGGCGAAGGGTGACGGTGTAGGTATTGCCCTGGCGACTGTGTTTGAGCACGGCCGGTTCGCCAAACAGTGCCTGTAGTCTGGCCTGGGTGTTACTCAGGGCGACCCGGTTGCCCTGATGCTGGCGTTCCGTAGATTCCGGCGCGGGATTCTGCACCAGAAGGTAGACAAAGTGATCCTTGGCCGATACTTCGACCCGGACGACACCGCCTTCCGGCCGCGGCTGAATGCCGTGATAGATGGCATTTTCCACCAGCGGCTGCAGTGTCAGGGGTGGTATTACCTGTTGCCCGAGTCCGGGTTGAATATCCCACTCCAGTTGCAGGCGTTCCCCCAGTCTCAGAGACTCAATCGCCAGGTAGCGCTGGCACAGTTCCAGCTCACGGTTCAGGGGAATGAGCTGGTCGTCGGTGCGCAGGCTGGCCCGGAACAGTTCCGACAGATCCAGCACTGCTTCTTCCGCCTGCTCCGGATTGGTGGCAATCAGGCTGGCAATGGTGTTCATGCTGTTAAACAGAAAGTGTGGCTGGATCCGGGCCTGCAAGGAGGTCAGCCGGGCCTGCATTTCCGCCTCACGCTGTTGCTGCCACTGGTGCTGAAGGTAAAAATAACGCAGCACCATCAGGACAATCAGCAGTGCCAGTAACAGCTTCTTGGCAATGCCCTGCCAGAGCGCCACGCCCGGCTGCGGGTGCAATACGCTGTCGGCAAACAGGCTGAACGCCAGTACGTCCAGCAAGACAATGGCGGCGATGGTCATCGTGGCGCGGCTGTTGCTCATGCGGGCCAGGCGGGGGCGCAACAGACAGATCAGTGCGGCGCTGGTGAGGGTGGTCCATTGCACGAACAGGGACAGCAGACCGAAGTAGTTCCAGTCGATCCAGCTGTTCTGTGCCTGCACGATGGCCAGCACCAGAACCAGCAGTTCGCTGGTAATCAACAGCATGAACACGGCCCGCACACGACACAGATCGGGCACGTAGAAGCTGTCGGTGTCCTTGTGGTTCATGCCTTTGTCGGGTTTCAGGGGAGTCTCCTTAACCGGGGCCGGAATGCTATACTGCCGCAACTTTTAACTTATCCATTGCCGGCATGATGATGCCGGGCTGTCAGCAGGAAAGATAGACCATGACGGATCAGAAAAAGTCTGACCAGACCACATCCTCCGAAAAACCCTGGGGTGGCCGCTTCAGCGAGCCTACCGATGCCTTTGTTGAACGCTTCACCGCCTCGGTGGGCTTCGACCAGCGCCTGTATCATCATGATATTACCGGCTCCATCGCCCATGCCACCATGTTGGCGAAGGTGGGTGTGCTGACGGACGCCGAGCGCGACCAGATCATCGACGGCCTGAAGGGCGTGAAGGAAGACATCGAAGCCGGGCGCTTCGAATGGTCCGTCAGCCTGGAAGATGTGCACATGAACATCGAAGCCCGGCTCACCGATCGCATCGGCATCACCGGCAAGAAACTGCATACCGGCCGCAGCCGGAATGATCAGGTCGCCACCGATATCCGGCTGTACCTGCGCGATGAAATCGACGTGATTGCCGAGGAACTGGCGCGCCTGCAGGCTGGCTTGCTGGACCTGGCCGAGCGCGAGGCAGACACCATTATGCCCGGCTTTACCCACCTGCAGACCGCCCAGCCGGTTACCTTTGGCCACCATTTGCTGGCCTGGTACGAAATGCTGGTGCGCGATGCCGATCGTCTGCAGGATTGCCGCAAGCGGGTGAACGTGATGCCTCTGGGGGCTGCTGCCCTGGCCGGCACCACTTACCCGATTGACCGCAATCTGACCGCCGAACTGCTGGGCTTTGACCGGCCCACTGAAAACAGCCTGGATTCGGTCTCCGACCGGGATTTCGCCATTGAATTCTGCAGTTTCGCCGCGCTGCTGATGACCCACCTGTCCCGGTTCAGTGAAGAGCTTGTGCTCTGGACCTCCGCCCAGTTCGATTTCATCGACCTGCCGGACCGGTTCTGCACCGGTTCCTCGATCATGCCCCAGAAGAAAAACCCGGATGTACCCGAGCTGGTGCGTGGCAAGACCGGCCGGGTAAACGGCCATCTGATCAGCCTGCTGACCCTGATGAAGAGCCAGCCGCTGGCCTACAACAAGGACAATCAGGAAGACAAAGAGCCGCTGTTCGACACGGTCGATACCATCAAGGGCTGCCTGAAGGCCTACGCCGACATGATCCCGGCCATCAGGGCCAAGGCCGACAACATGCGGGTAGCCGCCAAGCGGGGCTTCTCCACCGCCACGGATCTGGCTGATTACCTGGTCAAGAAAGGCGTGCCGTTCCGTGATGCCCATGAGATTGTCGGCAAGTCAGTTGCTTTCGGTGTCGCCGAAGGTCGTGACCTGTCAGATATGACGCTGGAGGAACTTCAACAGTTCTCCGATGTGATCGGCGAAGATGTGTTCGACGTGCTGACCCTGGAAGGTTCCGTGCAGGCCCGTGATCATCTGGGTGGAACTGCGCCAAACCAGGTACGTGCAGCGGTGGCCCGCGCTCGGAAAACTCTGGCATAGTCGATTGGCTGTCATGGGCGAGGCAGTTTAGAAAAAAAGTTTATGACAAAACCGTAAAGTGCGGTTTTGTCATAAATACACAATATCGGCTAGGATTGTCCGACTAACTTTACCTGCTTGCTACCGTCAACAAGGACGCTGACGATGAGCTTTGTGAAACTGGTCAGGCCTTCAGAATTGAAGGTCCTCGACATTCCCTTTGTTGAAACTCCTTTTTTTGCTGCCGACAGGGCCCGCCTCCTGGTTGAGCAGGACAACCATCTTCGTTCAAGCATGCAATCGCTGTTCAGGTATGGCTCTGGTGACCGACGGAACCTAGCGGAAACTGTCCATCGGGCGGTCAGAGACGGCGAGTTGATGTTGGTCTGTTCGGAGTGGAATAAGCCTTTCTCGCCGATGGTGACCTGGCGGCCAGACAACAGTCTGCCTGCCGGTGGCCAGTGGCGGATAGAGGGCAGTTGGCTGAACGTTCCATCTGAGATTGAGTGTGCAGTAGCAGAGCTGAACAACTGTGGCATTACCTGCGAGCAGTTGCGCCAATCCGAATCCTGGGGTGTCGGGTCGCTGGAAGTGAACATGTTCTCAATGAACTACCGGCAGCGTCAGCGCCGGGAGCGGGCGGCTCAAGGTAGCGTGGATGACCATCGGCTGAGCCTGCCCTTAGGGGCTTCCGCACTGGTGGCTCCCGTGTTGATGTCTGCAGCATCCGCAACCGAAGACGCTAAGGCAGACTCCTCTCAGGCACCCGCCCCAAAGATACACCTGGAAGTGGGCCTGTTTACCGATGGCACCATGAACAACGCCGCCAATACCCGGGCCTTCGTTGAGCAGCTGGAGCAGGAGTGCCTGATTCCCTACGAAAATAACACCATCGGCCGGGAAGAGTGTGAGCGGCGGATGGGTCTGATGTTGGGCGACAGTTACGCCAATGCGGCCAGCAATGTGGCGAAGCTGTGGGATTTGTACGTCGAAGACGAAAAAGAGGAGGGTACCAGCACCTACCGGCGTAAAATTTATGCTCCTGGGGCTGGCACCAAGACTGGCGAGGATGATGTGATGTATAGCGCAGCCACCGGCATGGGGGAGGCCGGCGTTATCGCACAGGTGGACTATGCTTTCTCGCAACTGGCCTTGCGGGTGAAAGAAGTCTTGCAGAACCTGCCCGCCGACCGTCTGGACAAACCCATCGACAAACTTACGTTGGACCTGTTCGGCTTCAGCCGGGGCGCGGCGGCTGGCCGCCATACTGCACACGAGATAAATCAGGGGGAGAATGGTCTGCTGGCCCAGATGCTGGCTGACAGCGGTATCCTCTGGCCGAAGACGGTAGAAATTCGCTTCGTGGGGCTGTTCGACTCCGTGGCCGCCATCGTTAACCTCGCTGCTGGTGATGCGTTGGCCCATAACAACCGCAACCACCCGGTGGAGTTGTACCTGGATCCAGGCAAGGTGGGCCAGGCGGTGCACCTGACCGCGGCCCATGAGCACCGCAGGAACTTTGCCCTTAACAGTCTGCGAAGCCGCGACGGCAGCTTGCCGGCCAACTTCCGGGAAATTTCCCTGCCGGGTGTTCATTCCGATATTGGCGGTGGCTACGGCGACAGCCAGCGAGAGGACGTGCTGTTAAGCCTCAGGTTACAGGTGCCTCGCGACCGGCTGAGCAGGCCGGACCAAACCCTCCAATGGGATAACCTGGAGGCCAAGCGGCAACAGATAGAGGCGGCAGGCTGGATTGGCCCATATAATCTGCCGGTACGGCAATCCGAGCAATTGCAGGCATGGCCGAAAGACCAGGGCCCGGAAGGGCCAGCCCGGTTGGACATTGTCACCCTGCGCCACGAGCACCCGGCCCAGGATGGCCGGGTAGAACTGGTGTTGCGGATGCTGCGCCAGGTGCGGGGGGAGTATTCACGGGTGCCTCTTCGGTTGATGCACCGATTGGCGGTAGAACAGGAAGTGCCACTGAGAGAAGTTGATCCCACTGATGAGACCGTGTTGATACAGGGTGAACTTGAACCCATCCTTCAACAAATTCTGGAACAGGTTGTACAAGGGAATGACGCCCCCTCACTGACCACGGAACATGAGAACTTGTTGCTCCAGCGCTATATCCATTACTCGGCGCACTACAACGCTATTGAGACCATGGTGGCGGGCTTGCCTGCGAAGTTGCAGGGGTTTCATCCCAATGCACCAGCACCTTCAGGCGAGCGCCTGGTGTATCCACAGACAGAGGGCGACTAATGATTCAGAAAATACTGGCCATGGGAGTCATGGCCATCGCCCTGTTGGGCAGCGGCTGTTCGGCGTGGTCGAAGGCGGACGACACTCTTTGGATGGTCAGGATAGCGGCGCCACAGCACTACGAAGTGTGGGTGACTGATATGTTCCTGGAGAAGTCGGGTGAGCGGAGCTGGCGCCAGCCGATAGGCACGGTGGGGTGCTGCTGGAAGGGGGCCCGTGGCCCAACCGGGCCTGGGGGCAGAGCTGACCCCTTTCCGGAACTGATTCTGGTCAAGTGGTTTTCCTACGCGGAGCAGAAATATTACACCAAGATCATTCAGGTGCCGGAAGACCTGCTGGACCGAATGCGGGAGCCGGCAACCTATGTTACGCAGGTTGATGTGCGCTCAGGCCCCCGGAACCTCCTGACCATTGGCCTGGCGCCCGGCGGTACCGTGGTGGTCTGGATTTCGAACCAGATTGGCAACGAGATCGAGGTGATGCGCATGCAGGCCACGGAGTTGCCGGGTGACCCTTCCCGGTTCACGGAACGCACAAAAGGCTATCTCGAAAGGAACGGCGATTACCTCAGGGAACACGGAATCCCGACGGAGGGCTGGTAAGCAGCCGCGGAAGCGGTTCTGAAGTGATCCAGTGTGAGGTCGGGGTAGAATGAAGCCTGCCCTCAACATAACTTAGCCGCCGATCCAGCCCGTACTCAGCTCAACCCCTACCGGCTTCAGCTCCGCCAGCGGTCGGGGCCTTGATAACCGGTAACCCTGGCCAAAATGGATGCCCAGGGTACGGACCTTTCTCAGGGTTTCGTCGCTCTCGATAAAGGTGGCAACGGTCTCCTTGCCTGCGGCTTCTGCAATACGATGCAGGGCATCCACCATTACTTGCTGAACCGGGTCATCCTCCAGATGATCCATCACCCGTCTATCCAGTTTGATGATATCCACCGGCAGCTGGGCGGCCAGGCTGTAGCTTTCCACGGAGGCACCAGCGCCCTCCAGAGCCACCCGGCAACCGATTCGATGCAGTGCATCGCAGAGCACGGCCACTTCGTCCGGATACTGGGTGGCATGGGCTTCCCGGATCTCCAGGCAGAAGCACTCCGCCCGGAACGGTGAGGGTGCCAGTAGCTGTTCCATGAAATCGGCAAAGGTGTCATCCAGTACCGAGGCCAGAGACAGGTTGAAGCCGCAGTATTTCAGCCTTGGTTCCAGCAGTCGGTGCTGCCCCAGCCAGTCCAGGGTCTGACGGATGACCTGACGGTCCAGCCGTTTGGCCAGGTCAAAGCGCTCGGCCAGGGGCAGGAACTGTCCAGGCAGGAGTGTGTTGTTGTCCGGCTCCCGGCCAGGAATGCGGCACAGTATTTCAATATGGTCGCCCCAGGTCACACTCGCCACCGGCTTCAGAGCCTGGAACTCAAGGATCAGTTGATGCTGGTCCAGGGCTTGGCGCAGCTGTTCCATCTGCTTGTCTGTACCGGTATCGCCGGCGGCATCCGGCAGTGCATGGGCGGTGTGGATCCGGTTCCGGCCTGAAGTCTTGGCGGTATGGCACAAGTCCGCAGCCTGGGTGAGCAGGGTGTCGGCCCGTTCCGGCAACTCACTGTCCAGAATCAGCAGACCGCCGCTGGTAGTGGTCTGCAGGGTATGCCCCTGCCATTCAAACTGGAACTGGGCAATCTGTTCGCGGATTTCCTCGGCGATCTTTCTCGCTCTGGGTTCCGGGCAATTCTCGATGAACAGCGCAAAGGTATCGCCGGCCAGTCGTGCCAGGGCATCACGCTGTCGTACGCGCAGCCCGAGCATGGCGGCCAGTTCCCGCAGGTAGCGGTCGCAGGTGCCGCTGCCAGCGTCCTCGTTGAACTGTTCGAAGTTGTCCAGATCCAGAAACAGCAGCCCGTCGGTGCTCTGGCGTTTGTGGCGATGGCCCATGGCCCGTTCCAGGTGTTCGATGAAAGAACGGCGATTCATCAGTCCGGTGACCGGATCGTGTCGCATGCGGTAATCGCTGTTGCTGGTGTGCTGGATCCGGTTGCTGATATCGCGTGCGACATGAACGGCCCCGGTGACCTCACCCCGGTCTCCGCGGATGCTCTGGAAGTGAAATTCGTAAATCGGCAGTCCCTCTCCCTGGCGGTTCAGGGGCATTTCTGCCACAAAATGCTCACGGTCGAAGGCCCGTTGCCATAGCCGTTCGATCAGTCTCCGCTCATTTGGGAAGTCCTTCAAAAGGCTGCGCAGGTTGTCTCCGGTCTTTGGCGTCAGGTCAAAGGCGTGTTGAAACTGCTGGCACCAGGGGGTGTTGAAATGCAACAGTCTTAACTCGGTGTCGATGGCTACCACCAGATCAGAGGATGCGGCGGTCGTGGCTTGAAGAATCTGCTGAGCCTGTTGTTTTTCCAGATCGTGGACCATGGCCTCGCTGTGGTTGACCATCACGCCGCCGAGTTTTTGCACCCGGCCGCCGTTCTTCAGAGCACGACCGGCCAGAGTAACCCGTTGTGGCCGTTGCCGGCTGGTGAGAATGGTCAGGTCCATGCTGAACGGCTGGCCGGTGCGCATACAGCGCCTGAACATCGCTCGTACCCGGTTCTGGCCTGTCTGGCAGTAAAACAGCGCCTGTTCCGGTGTCAGCTCGCTGCCGGCTTTGAGTTCCAGCAGGCGGTACATACCTTCGGACCAGCTGATCTCGTTGCTGGGCATGTCCAGTTCCCAGAGACCAAAGCCGGCATTCTGTTCCGCCAGTCGTTGAATCCGGCTATCCATGGCATCGCTGTCTCTGAGGGTAATCGAGGCGGTAGCGGCCTGGTCTGAATCCCGGACCTCCATTCGCAGCCCGAGCAGGGCAGTAAAGAAAAAGCCATCCTTGTGGCGAAACGTCACCAGCACTGTCTGGCCATTGTCGAGCCGGTGTCGGTGGGCGGGGGCGAAGGGATCGTCCTGGCGGGAAGCCAGAATATGCTGGACTTTCTGCCCGGTCAGATCGCTGATGTCGTAGCCAAACATGGTTTCTGCATGGCGATCAGCCTGGATGATCCGGCCATCGTCATCCACCCGAAGCAGGGTGGGCCGGATAACGGGGCCCGTCGGATCGGGCCGGTAGCGTTGAATCAGAAACTCTTTCACAGCTCGGGTGCCTCGCTCGGGCTGGCAGCGTGTTCACTGCCTGTGCTTTTATTTTTTTACAGGTTTTGCCACGATTCATTCATCATACTGACTATCTTGCCGAAAATAACCTCTTGCCGGAGCTCTCTTGACCGTTCACGCCGCGCCCATAGTTCTCGATTTCGAGGATGGAATCGACCGAAAGACGCTCAGGCGCCTGCGGGACCGGTTTCTGCTGGTTAACCAGCAGCGCTGGCAGCGGGCGTGCTCGGCACTGACCTACCGGCAGCAGATGGTGCTGGAGTTGTTGCCGCTGGTTTTTCACCGTAACCATCCGGCCTTGCCTGGCTATCTGGATGGTAACTGCCCGGACGGCTTCAGTGGTTACACGCCCGGCCAGGAAGTGCTGGACGCCGCCCGCCGTTACGCCCGTAGCTTTCACTATCGTGACAAGGGCACTCGAAAGCCTGATCTGGACAGTCTGTTCCTGATGGGAAGCCCTGGCACCCTCGGCCACTCGGTGGCCAGTGATCTGGATGTCTGGCTCTGCCACCGTCAGGATTTGCCGGCGTCGGGCATTCGGTGCCTGGAGCGAAAAGCCGAAAAACTGTCGGAATGGGCCGGTGGCCTGGGGGTGGAGCTGCACGTGTTTGTGTTCTCTGCCGCCGATTGGCGGGCCGGGCGACAGCGCGTGGAAGTCACCGGGGAAAACTGCGGCAGCGCCCAGCATTTTCTGTTGCTGGATGAGTTCTACCGCACCAGCATTCACCTCGCCGGCCAATATCCGTTGTGGTGGCTGATCCCGGTAGACCGGGAGGCCGATTACGACCACTGCCGGCGACAGCTGGTGGAGTGTCGGTTTATCCAGGCCAGGGATTACATCGACTTTGGCGCGGTGCCGGACATTCCTCCCGCAGAACTGCCTGGCGCTGGCATCTGGCAGCTCTACAAAGGAATCGATGCGCCCTGGAAAGCCATCCTCAAGCTGCTGTTGATTGAATGTTACGCCACCGACCGGGAGCGACCACTGCTCTCGGCCAGCTTCAAGCAGGCGGTTCACAATGGTGTGATCAGCGCCGATGCCCTGGACCCCTACGTGCTTTTGTACCAGAGACTGGAGCAGTGGTTGCTGGCCCGTGACGGCGCAGATCGGCTGGAGCTGGTGCGCCGAAGCCTGTACCTGAAATCCGGCTTGCCGCTCAGCCGGGCGGGTATGGTAGGTGACCCCTGGCGGGTCGAGTTGTTGCGCAGCCTGGTTGAAGGCTGGGGCTGGTCATCGGAGGATCTGGGCAGGCTGGACGATCGTCAGCGCTGGTGTGCCGAGGAAGTGATGGGGTTACGCCGGCGGGTGGTTGCCGAGCTTACCCACAGTTACCGCTTGCTGGCCAGATTGGCCCGGGAACAGGATGCACAGGCGTCGATCAGCGCCAATGACATCAACCTGCTGGGCCGCAAGCTCTATGCCGCCTTCCAGCGCAAGGCCGGTAAGGTCGAGCTGATCAATCCTGGGCTGGTGCCCTCGCTGGCAGAAGAGAATCTGTCGTTTCACCATCGCAGTGAACAGGGGGCAGCCGGAGACGGCTGGTTGTTGTACCGGGATCTTGAAGATCCGTCCGACGCCTTCTGGCAGCCGGTTATTCGCCGCGCCGGCAACCTGGCTGAGTTGCTTGTCTGGTGTTACTGCAACGGGCTGCTCAGTCGCAGTACACGGTTGAATGTGCGAGCGGGCCAGAGCGTGGCGTCGGTCAGCGAGTTGAAGGAAATACTGGATGTGCTGGCTGGTTTCCTGCCGGTGCCTATGCCCCCGGCGCCCCGGCAGGCCCTGTCCCGTGCAGTACGGCCGTTACGCAACCTGTTGTTGCTGAATGTGGCGGTGGACCCACAGGCTCATCTGACCGAGCGGGGGCTGCATAAACTCAGCGCCCGCAACGACTCGCTCGGGTTCAGTGGGGCCCGGGACAACCTGGTGGTGACCATCGACCAGATTACCCTGAACAGCTGGCACGAAGTCAGTCTGCAGCATTACGCGGCCGGGGATACCCTGATCCAGTGTTTGAAGAATGTGCTCGCTCAGGTGGCGATCAACCCTGCGGAATTGCCGGATATCCGAGTGATGGCGCCCAGCCGGGGGCACGGACAGGCCATTGCCCGGCGTGTGAGTGAGTTGTTTGCCGATGTGCTCCGACAGTTTTTTGCAGGCGGCACCGGCCCCCATCCCTTGCGTTATATCATCGAGATGGATCAGCGTTATTTTCTGCTCCAGTTCAATGGCCAGGAGCCGGGGTTTGTTGCCCTGGATAGCCGCGCGGCATTGATGGATGCCTTGTTCCAGCCCCAGGACAGTTTTCTGCCGGTGGTGCCGGATCGCTATGCTTTGCAGGATGCTCCCCTATTGAAAGCGGTATGTGAAGCCTCCGAAGCCGGTAACATCCAGGTATTCTGGCAGCTGCAGGGAGACCAGGGCCAGCTCTGGGTGGTGGATGAGTATGGCAGTCTGTGGCATCGCCAGCTGAAGGCCCAGCAACGCCGTCATCTACTGGCACCGTTATTGCGATTTCTGGACAGTGTTATTGAGCGCCGGCAGTTGCGCCAGGCAGATAATCTGGAGCCGGTCGCCGGTATCCGGTGTTACGAACTGGTACGCAGGGATGGCCGATGGCTGGCCGATCCGCGGCCAGAACTGGTCGCCGGAATGCCCTTGTCCGGCCTCGAAGTGCAGGCGGTGGGCGTGCAACAGGGTGACAGCATTCTGCGCTTTGATCTGTATTGCAACGATCAGGAGTTTACCGTGCAGGAATATGGCGACCGGTTGATTCCGGCGGTGGCCCATTACATCCGCTCCCTGCGGCAGAGTCCGGACCCCTATCCGGTGTATCTGACTGACCTGCATCTGCCCCACGATCTCGATCCACAGCTGTATCAGCGCGATATCCAGACCAGCCAGTACCTGTTCTACCGGGCGCAGTTGGAAGATGCCCTAAACCAGCACCTGTCCTGAACATGTGAATCCTCGCGGTGCGGCCCGGGTGTCGGGTATACTTCGGCCATTATTCACTCAGGGGATTGGGTATGCAGCTTGGGCTTGTGCGCCGCCTGGCCGTCGCGCTCTCGGTGTTTGTGGTTTTGATGGTATCCGGTTGTGGCCAGAAAGGGCCGCTGTACCGGAACGCGCCGGTGCCCGACGCCGTACCATCGCAGACTGGTGACACCGAGGCAGCTGCGGAGGCGGGCGAAAATGCCGATGAGGACAATGAACAGCCCTGAGCCAGACCACCCGACCTTAAGCTTTCAGGAACAGCATGGATCACTTCAATTACCGTAACGGCGAACTCTACGCCGAAGACGTTGCCGTTGCCGATATCGCCGAGCGCTTTGGTACGCCAGCCTACATCTATTCCCGGGCGACGCTGGAGCGCCATTACCGTGCTTACGATGAGGCCCTGAAGAATCGCCCTCATCTGGTGTGTTATGCGGTCAAGGCGAACAGCAATCTGGCCGTGCTCAATGTGCTGGCTCGTCTGGGGGCCGGTTTTGACATAGTCTCGGCCGGAGAGCTTGAACGTGTGCTTCGTGCCGGCGGGGATGCCGGTAAAGTGGTTTTTTCCGGCGTTGGCAAGCAGGAATGGGAAATGAAGCGGGCCCTGGAGGCCGGCGTTCGCTGTTTCAATGTCGAATCCGACACCGAGCTTGATCGCCTGAACAAGGTGGCTGGCGAACTGGGAGTGAAAGCGCCCATTTCCCTGCGAGTGAATCCGGACGTGGATGCGGGCACTCATCCTTATATCTCGACCGGCCTGAAGGAAAACAAGTTCGGCATCGATATCGCCGAGGCGCCGGCAGTCTATGCCCGGGCGGCCAGCCTGCCCAACCTGGATATCCACGGGGTGGACTGCCACATCGGCTCACAGCTGACGTCTGTTTCGCCGTTCCTGGATGCCCTGGACCGGGTACTTTCCCTGATCGACACTCTGGCAGAGCAGGGCATCCGTATTCGTCATCTTGATATGGGGGGCGGTCTGGGTGTGACCTACAACCAGGAAACCCCGCCGCAACCGGCAGATTATGTGAAAGCGCTCAATGAACGCCTGGGCGATCGGGAGCTGGAACTGGTGCTCGAGCCGGGCCGCTCCATTGCCGCGAATGCGGGTATTCTGGTGACCCGGGTAGAATTCCTGAAGTGCACCGAGCACCGGAATTTTGCCATCATCGATGCGGCCATGAATGATCTGATCCGACCCGCGCTCTACAGTGCCTGGCAGGCCATTATTCCGGTTCAGCCCCATCAGGACAGTGAGGAAAGGCCCTGGGACCTGGTGGGCCCGGTGTGCGAAACCGGCGATTTCCTCGGCAAGGATCGCTCTCTGCGCCTGAAAGCTGGCGATTTGCTGGCGGTACGCTCGGCCGGGGCCTACGGCTTTGTTATGGCCTCCAACTACAACACCCGCAACCGGCCCCCGGAGTTGATGGTGGACGGAGATCAGGTGCATGTGGTTCGGCGCCGGGAGACTCTGGACGACCAGCTGGCGCCGGAAAGTTGCCTGCCGGAATGAGCGGGGGGAACGAGATGTCTCAGCAACGACGTGGCCAGGGTCCGGTCCTGCGCTTTACCAAGATGCACGGGCTGGGTAACGACTTCATGGTGGTAGACGCCATCAGCCAGCCATTCCGGCTGGCCCCGGACACCATCCGGGAGCTGGCGGATCGCAATTTCGGGATCGGTTTTGATCAGCTGCTGGTGGTGGAGCCACCGGGGCTTCCGGATGTTGATTTTCGCTACCGCATTTTCAATGCCGATGGCTCGGAGGTGGAACAGTGCGGCAACGGAGCCCGCTGCTTCGCCCGCTTTGTGCGCGATCAGCGCCTGACCAACAAGCGTGTTATCCGGGTCCAGACTGCCAAGGGTGTGATTGAGCTCAAAGTGGGTCGGGATGGCCTGGTAGCGGTCAACATGGGGGTGCCGGAGCTCAACCCCCCCGCGATCCCCTTTGCAGCGGATCAGCGCAAGGATGTGTATACCGTCGACGTGAATGGTCAGACGGTCGAGCTGTCAGCCATCTCCATGGGTAATCCCCACGGAGTGCTGGTGGTGGACAATGTCGATACGGCGCCGGTGGAAAGCCTTGGCCCGCAGTTGGAAAAGCATCCCCGGTTTCCGGCCAAGGCCAACATTGGTTTTCTGCAGGTGATTGATCGCCGCCATGCCCGGTTGCGTGTGTTTGAACGGGGCTCCGGCGAAACACTCGCCTGCGGCAGCGGTGCCTGTGCAGCGGTGGTGGCCGGTTGTCTCCGCGGCTTGCTGGACAGCCGGGTCGAAGTCGAGTTGCGTGGCGGCAGGCTGGTCATTGAATGGCAGGGGGAAGGTACCCCTGTTATGATGGAAGGTCCTGCAACCACGGTATTTGAAGGCCAGTTGCGGCTGCCTGGCGAACCCCAGCCCCGGCGCCGCAGGAGTGCCCGCCCGAACACCCGACCTCATAAAAACGGGGCCTGAACCGATCAGGAGAACACGATGACAGAACAAACGGCCCGCCAGAAGGCCGGCGAACTCACCAGGGAACAGGTCGCAGAATATCTGAGGGCCAATCCGGACTTTTTTATCGGCCAGGACGAGCTGCTGCGCAGTTTGACTCTGCCCCATGACAGCGGCCGGGCGATTTCCCTGGTGGAGCGTCAGGTGCACCTGTTCCGGGAACAGCGGGACACGTTACGCCGGGAGCTGGTGGAACTGGTGTCCATCGCCCGCCACAACGACCGGTTGTTCGAGAAAAGCAAACGCCTGCTGATGCAGGTGATTGAAGCCCGTAACCTGCAGGATATGGCGGCTGCCATTGATGACAGTATCCGGGGTGATTTTGGTCTGGATGCCGCGTCGGTACTTCTGTTCAGTGAAACCGGTCAGCTTCAGTCACAGGGTGCCCTGCATATGGTGGATGCGGCCGCGGCACGCGAACGGTTGGGAAGCCTGCTGGAAGGGGAGCGGGCCGTTTGTGGCCAGTTCCGCGAGAATGAGCGTGAATTCCTGTTCCCGGACCGTGACGAGCCCATCGCCTCCGTTGCCCTTGTGCCCCTGCGCCACGAAGGTCTGGTGGGTGTGTTTGCTGTCGGCAGTTGTGAACCCGGTTACTTTGATCAGAGCATGGGCTCGCTGTTCCTGAGCTACATCAGTGACACCCTGAGCCGGCTTTTGCCGCCCATGCTCAAGCGCCATGGTACCGGCGCTCCGGTGACGGATCTGACGGCGGAGACCGGCCAGGGGTGAGCGTGGCGGCGAGTGACCACAAAGGATCAGCGAGCCAATTGGCGGCGCTGACCGGCTTCATTCGTCATCTGCAATCCGAGAAACGGCATTCACCCCGTACCTGCGAACACTATCAGCGCGACCTTCAGCGGCTGGTCGCCTGGCTTGCGGATAACGGCCTCAATGACTGGTCAGAGCTGTCTGCCCACGATGTTCGGCGCTACGTAGCCCGGCTCAGCCGGGATGGGCTGAGCGGACGCAGCATTGCCCGGCACCTGTCGTCGATTCGGCGTTTCTACCAGTACCTGCTTCGCGAAGGGCTTGCCATCGATAATCCGGCTCTGGACATCAGGGCGCCGAAAAGTGGTCGGCGTTTGCCCCGCGTTGCGGATGTTGATCAGATTGGCCAGTTACTGGATGCCACCCCCGAAGACCCCCTCGAAATCCGTGATCTGGCCATGTTCGAACTGATGTATTCCTCCGGCCTTCGGCTGGCGGAGCTGGCCGGGGCCGATCTGTCGGCTCTGGATCTGAAGGGCCCAGAAATCCGCGTTCTCGGTAAAGGTAACAAGGAGCGCGTGCTGCCGGTCGGCCGCAAGGCCGTGGCGGCGTTGCAACAGTGGTTGTCCTGCCGGCGGGCACTGGTCACCGAGGGTGAGAAGGCACTGTTTGTCAGCCAGCGGGGTACCCGCCTGAGCCGGCGCAGTATCCAGAGTCGCCTGTCTCGCTGGGGTATTCTGCACGGCGCGGACCAGCGTTTGCACCCCCACCTGCTCAGGCATTCCTTTGCCAGTCACATGCTGGAATCCAGTGGCGACCTGCGCGCGGTTCAGGAATTGCTGGGTCATGCGGACATTGCCACAACCCAGGTCTATACTCATCTTGACTTTCAACATCTTGCCCGGGTTTATGATCAGAGCCATCCCCGGGCGCGCCGCCGAACGACCGATCGCACCGGGTGTGAAGAGGAAGACCATCGTGCTGGCCAGTAAGGGAGTAGTTCATGGCATCTGAAGATTCCTGGAAAGAGAAATATCTCAGGGAACTGGAAGAGGCAGAGCATCGGGAAAAACAGTGGGAATCCGAACGTAATCTGCTGGAACGAATGCTGGTACGAACCAGTCTGGCCTCTGAAGGACAGCGACCGGAGCTGGACGAATTGTTGGGTCGGTTGCGGGAGGATATCCGTAAGAAGCAGATCAACCTGCAGCACTGGCGGGAGCTGCAGGACCAGATTGACCGGCAGATTACCCTGCTGGACGAGCAGGCCGGGCCTCAGACTGCGTTGCCGACACCGGAACCGAAAGCCACTGACGACCATGTGGATCTGGCGGATACCACCCAGCGACTGCGAATTGCCCGCCGCATAGGTCAGTTGCTGGGACAACTTTTGCAACAGGCTTCGCTGGAACCGCCTGCCGAAGCGGAAGCCCGGGAATTGCAGCAGACCTTGCTGACCAGCAACGACTGGGAAGTGCTCCGGGAGGGGCTGAACCGGGTCGCCGACCTGGTGATCGCCGCCATTACCCGCAGCCAGCGCGAATTCGAAGCCTTTCTGAAACGCCTGGATGAGCGTTTGCAGGCGTTACGAGAGCATTTTGCCCAGCAGAGTGATGTCCAGACTTGCCGTCAGGACGCCACAGCAATGCTCGACCGGGAAATCCGTGCCGAGCTGGACAGGGTGGCGGATGACATCCGCGCCAGCCACGACATTCAGGCTTTGAAACAGTCAGTCAGCCAGCGCCTGGAATTTATTGGCAGTGCGCTTGAGCGGTTCCGGACGTCTGAAAGCGAGCGCGAAAAGCTCCTGGCAAACCAATTGGAAGCCATGCAGGAAAAAGTCGCGGCCATGGAGGCGCACTCAGAACAGATGCAGGCCCAGGTACGTGAAGAGCGTCAGCGGGCCCTGACCGATCTGCTCACCCAGCTGCCTAACCGTGAAGCCTGGCAGGAACGGCTGTCGTTTGAATACAACCGCTGGTTGCGCTACCGGCATCCTCTCACGGTGGCTGTGTTGGACGTGGATCTGTTCAAGCGTATCAACGATTCCTATGGCCATAAGGCGGGGGATCGCGTGCTGCAGTTGGTGGCCCGGGAGATGAGCACTCGCCTGCGGTCGACGGATTTTATCGCCCGGTTCGGTGGCGAGGAGTTTGTGGTGCTTCTGCCGGAAACGCCCACAGATGAAGCCCGCAAGGTATTGGATTCCCTGCGCGAACATGTATCCGGCCTGCCGTTCCATTTCAGCGGCGAGCCGGTAAGCATTACCTTTTCAGCGGGGCTGACCGGTTTTCAGGACGACGACACCGAAGAGTCGGTGTTTGACCGGGCTGATCGGGCCCTCTATCAGGCCAAGGATGAGGGCCGAAATCGGGTGTCGGTGCTCTGACCCAGCCAATCAGTGCCTTAGCAGGGCATCCAGTTCATCAATCACCTCCGCCCAGTCGCTGTCATCTTCCAGCCCTTCCTCCAGAAAATGGGATTGGCTCTCTGACCAGAAGGGCGCATCCTGGATAGCGACTTCACTGGGTAATGGTGAATGTCGGGCGATGAAATGCTCGACTTCCGATTGACCGGAGGGCAGACCCAGTTGTTCGAACAGGGTGCTCAGGCTGTGTTTGCTGGTGTCCATGGTTACGTACCTCCATCAGCTCATTGGCAAAATGCAATCCTGCCCGTTTGCAGGTATGGTTTTCCTGAAATGTAGTGGACCCGCCGAGGATATCCAGTGAAGTCTCGTTCACAGTTCATGTTTTGCCTCCTGTTGCTGCTTTTTCAAGGGGCCGTGTTGGCGGATCCACCCCAGAATTCGCCGGCGCCCGTACTGGGCGTTGAAGATCTGCGTTGGCTGGCAGAACAGGATGGCTTCAATGTGGGGGTCAGGCATACCCAGGTGCCGCTGGTGTTCGATACCGGGGAGGGGCGCATGGCGGGCATCTGGGTGGACTACCTCAACCGCCTGTCCTCCAAGCTGGGATTGCCCATTGAGCCCTTTCTGATGAACCAGATGCTGGGCACTGAGCGGCCAGAGCCGGACCTGATCCTGACCACCCGACTGCCCGGCGCCCCGGTTATTCCCGGCGTGCGACACACAGCGCCCTTGATGTCACTCACCTACGGGGTGTTTGTAAATGCCGGCGACCCGGCAATCCGGACTCTGTCTGATCTGGAGGCAGCGAAGGTTGTCATTGTCGGCGACGACCCCAATCAGTTTCCGCTGCTGGACCCGGTGGAAAGCTTTACGCCGGTACCGGTTTCCAGCCTGGGTGAGGCGGTCAGCCGGGTTATGTCGGGCGAGGCAGATGCTTTTCTCGGGCCGGTTCCGGTGGTGTCTGACTACCTCGAATCGGCGATGATCAATGGTGTCGGGCTGGCGGTGTTGCTGGATCGGCGACCTGTGGATGTGGTGCTGCAGGTTCCCATTGAGCAGGAGCGCATGTTTCGGGTGTTTGATCGCACGGTATCGTCACTGACCCATCAGGAACATCGCAATATTCGCCAGTCCTGGTTGGCGGGGGAGCTGCCCGAAGTCGAGACCCGAAACGTGGCCCTGACCGCCGGTGAACTGGAATGGCTGGCCAGTAACTCGGAGATTACCGTCGGACTGAGGCCGGACTGGCCGCCGTTCGAGTTTGAACAGGATGGCCGGCCCACGGGGCTGGTCGCCGACTTGCTCAGCCGGCTGGAGAAGGATCTGGGGATTCGCTTCCAGCGAGTGACGGTAGACAGTCGGGCCGGCGCCGAGGAAAAACTGAAATCCGGTGAGCTGGACGTGCTTCCCGGCATGTCCCGCACGCCTCGTACCGAGCAGGAATTCCTGTTCACCCGGGCCTATGTCAACGTGCCCATTGCGCTGGCGATCCGCGACACCGGTCGCTTTATCGGAGACCTGCGTGAACTTCGGGATGAACGGGTCGGCGTGGTAAACCGCCAGGCCAGTCATGACTATCTGCTGATTAATCATCCGAATCTCGACCTCTATCCCCAGCAGACCGTGGAAGACGGGCTGCTTGCGCTTTCCAACGGCGATCTGGATGTGATGGTGACGCATATCCCGGCGGTAAGCTACACGGTGGCACGGCTCGGTCTGTCGAACCTGAGGATCACCAGTATTACCCCTTACCAGTACGATCTGAGACTGGCGGTCAGCCCGGCCCAGCCTGAGCTCCACCGCATTCTGAACAAGGCGCTGGGCAGTCTGCCGACGTCCGAAACCGAAGCCATCTATAATCGCTGGATTCACCTGGATATCGAACAGGAAGCCGATTACACCGTGGTTCGGCGGATCATTCTGATAGCCATCGTGGTGGTGCTGATCTTCCTGTACTGGAACCGCAAACTTTCACTGGAAGTGGATGAGCGAATCCGGTCCGAGAACGCGCTGCGCCGGAGTGAGGATGAACTCCGTGCCGCCAAGCTTGAGGCGGAGCGGCTGGCCCGGGAAGCGGAGGCTGCGAGCCGTGCCAAGAGCGAATTCCTGGCCAACATGTCCCACGAAATCCGAACGCCTATGAACGCGGTGATTGGCTACAGCGATCTGCTCTACAATTCGGTCACAGATCCTCAGCAGCGCAATTACCTCAATGCCATCCGGGCGGGCAGTCGAAGCCTCCTGATGCTGATCAATGACATTCTGGACCTGTCGCGGATCGAGGCCGGCAAGATGCGCCTGGATTTCGGCCCTGTGTCCGTGCGCCGGCTGCTCAGTGATGTCCGCCACATCTTTGACCTGCGGGCAACGGAGCAGGGCATTACCCTGGAAGTGAGCGTGGGGTCGGGTATGCCCTCGGCGATGATGCTGGACGAAACCCGCTTGCGACAGGTGCTGTTTAATCTGGTGGGCAATGCCATCAAATTCACCCACGACGGCGGAGTTACCGTGCGAGCGGTGGCCAAGCCGCTGGGCGAGCCGGCGGATGCCGATTCCGAGGTTTGTTACTACCGGCTGGTGGTGACCGTAGCTGACACCGGTATAGGCATAGCCCCGGACCAGCAGGAGCGCATTTTTGAAGCCTTCGAGCAGCAGGAAGGCCAGAGTTCCCGGCGTTATGGCGGTACCGGGCTGGGGCTTGCGATCAGCCGTAAACTGGTGGAAATGATGGGCGGCAGACTGACCGTGAAAAGTGAGGCCAATGTGGGCTCGACGTTCAAGGTGGTACTGCCCAGGGTAGAAGCGACGGTGGAGCAGGCTGATGACGATGGCGCGCCGGAGGAATCCGAGCGCCTGCTGGCCCAGACCATGAGCATGCATGAGCGGGGCTGGCTGCGGGAAAAACTGGCTGAAGACTTCGGTAATGAATGGCAGGAAGTGCGCGAGAGCGGCGACCCGGAACAGATGAAGGATTTCGCCGTGCGCATTATCGAATGGGGGCAGCGGCACCGCTCATCGTCGGTCACGCGCTACGGTGAGAAGCTGCTGGCGGATGTGGAGGCCTTTAATCTGGATGCGGTGAATACCGCCCTGGATGCATTCCCCCGCCTACTGGGACAGGAATAGCCTGGGCTACAGGCTAGAGGCAGTCAAACTGGGACTGGCGGTCAAAGGCCACGGCCACCATGTCGTAGCCGGAATCCGACAGCGAGCGGATCAGTTCACGATCTTTCAGCAGGGTCATGCACACTTTGTGTACGCTGGCCTGGAGTTGTTCGGCGGCCGGCTGTTGGTTCGGAAAGCGGAAATCCACAATCAGGTATTTCCGGTCTACGCTGGCCCGGGCGGGAATGTCCTCGCGCTCGATGCTTTCATAGCCTATGTAGGTGGCTTCATTGGCCTGAAAAACCTGGCTCATCAATACATCCAGGTTTTCGGCGGATACCTGCGCCGATGACAAGCCGAGCACCAGACCAGAGAGAAGGGCGGTAATGTTGGTGCGCATGTGAGGCTCCCGGAACGTAATCTGCGATTCTTGTTAGTGTAACCAAGTGTAAAGTTTGGTTACAGTTGATTGTTGCAGAGTGTGGCTTACTTTTCCTCCTGTGGACGCTGGATTTTTCAATTGTTTGCAATGCTGAAATGATTTCCGGATGGTAAGGCCCGGCGTTGGTTAATGCCTGTTGTGGCCTGTGATTTCAGCTATCATTGACCAACAGTTGTTGTAAAAGCAGAGGGATAGCCATGTACCAGCTCGTGTTCAAAGGAGAGTGCACACCAGGCACCGATCTGGAAACCGCTCGCAACAATGCCCGGGCCCTGTTCAAGGCCAGCGTCGAGCAGCTGGACCGCATGTTCAGTGGGCAACCGGTCGTCATTCGTAACAAGCTTGAGCAGGTTCAGGCCGAGAAGTATCTGGCGGTGCTGAAAAAACACGGAATGGTGGCGTATGCACAGCCGATGCCCGGAGCCGAGCCGGCCAGACCAGCACCGGCGCCCTCTGCTCAGACTCTGGCCTCACAGCCGGTCCCGCCACAGTCTCCGGCACCAAAGTCGGCGCAACCGGAAGCGAAATCCGGTAACACTCCAGCCGTTGAACCGGGCGATCGCCTGCCAGTGGCCGGCGAAAAGGTGGATGATATTCTGGCCGGTTCCGGCCTGAGCCTGGACCCGGTCGGGGTGACTCTGGTTGAGCATCAGGAGGCTGAGGCACCGATGTTTGAGCATCTTGATGACTGGACACTGGCTCCGGCCGGCAGTGATCTGGGTATAAAACGGGATCTCCCCCCACCGGTTGTGCCGGATACCTCCCATCTGTCACTGGCCGACGATGACAATAAACAGAGCTCGTGACGGGATTGTGAGCACTCGTTGGCCGTCCTGGTTGCTGTGCATTCTGCTTGTCCTGCCCGTATTCCCTTCTGCTTTCGCCGATGCTGGCGCGAGTAGCGCTCGCCCAACCATTGGCCTGGTGCTCAGTGGCGGTGGCGCCAAAGGTATGGCCCATGTCGGTGTATTGCGGGTGCTGGAAGAAATGCAGGTGCCGGTTGATGTGGTGGTCGGTACCAGTGCCGGATCGGCCGTTGCCGCCCTCTACGCCACCGGGATGCCGGTGGAAGAAATTGAAAAGCGCTTTATCGGGCTGGACTGGCTGTCCAGCTTTCGCGATGACCCGGGCCGGGCCTACAAGCCGGTGCGCCGAAAGCAGGACGATTGGCGCCTGCCTCTGGTGCCGGGTATTGGCGTCGGTTCCGAGGGCGTTCGGTTTGGTGGCGGACTGGTTACCGGCCAGAATCTCGGGTTTATTCTCAATGAGCTGACCCGTAACGCCGCGCTGGTGGATGACTTTGATCAGCTACCCATCCCCTTTCGGGCTGTGGCCACTGATCTGGAAACCGGTGTTGAAGTGGTGATTGGCGACGGCAACCTGGCCGACGCCATTCGTGCCAGTATGAGCATTCCCGGCGTATACGCCCCGGTGGAAAGAGGCGGGCGATTACTGGTGGATGGTGGGGTGGCCAACAACCTACCGGTCAGCGTGGCCCGGGACATGGGGGCTGATGTGGTCATTGCCGTGGATATCACCGATCCGCTCATGACCACAGAGGACATGCGCGAAGCTTTTTCAGTGGTCGGGCAGCTCACCACGCTGATGACCCGGCGCAACACCGAATTACAGCTGGGCCTGTTAACCGATCGCGACATTCTGATCCAGCCAGATCTGCAAGGCCACACCTCTGCCGATTTCTACGACGCGCCGGTGCTGTTTGAGCTGGGGGCCAGTGGAGCCAGGGATCATGCTGTGGCCCTGAACCGGCTGGCGGTGTCTGACTCGGAGTGGCGGGATTACCGTGCACGGCTCCGGGCCGAGAAACTGGCACCGGGGCCGGTCGTCCGGATCGAATTCCGTAAAGGCGACCGCCTGGCCAGTGATTTTCTGCGCGAGCGGATCCGGCAGAAAGAGGGTGAGCCGCTCGATGTGGAGCAACTGGAAGCCGATCTCAAACGCATCTACGGGCTGGGGTACTACGAGACCGTGTCCTGGTCCATGCGTCCTTCCGAGGCCGGCCCCGTGCTGATTATCCAGGCCAGGGAGAAGAGCTGGGGGCCCAACTATCTGTCGTTTGGCCTGAATTATGAGGACAACTTCGACGGCGATACACGATTCAATCTGGCCACCGGGTTACGGATGACCGAACTCAATCGCCTTGGCGCGGAATGGCAGACCGGGCTCCAATTAGGCACCCAGCCCTGGGTGCGTAGCCAATGGTACCAGCCTCTGGATTACGGTTATGACCGGTTTGCGGTGGTTGGGGTTGAATATCGCCGTGATGATTACAGTGTCTACGACAACGGCGACCGTATTTCCGAGATAGATGTGACCTTTCGGGAAGTGGATCTGGCCCTTGGCATGGAACTGGGTGGCGATGGCGAGATCCGATTGGGTTATGTCCGTGGCTATGCCACCGTGGATGACGAAGTGGGTGTTCCGGTTGCACCTTCCGGTAAGGTGCATCAGGGCTACGGCAGCCTGCAACTGGTGCATGATTCCCTGAGTGATGCCTTCTATCCGAAATCCGGTGCTTTTGCCGGTATCCGGGCCAGAGTAGAGCGGGAAGAGCTCGGCAGTGACCGGGAGTTCGATGCCCTCACCGGCATGTTGCTGGGAACCGGCACCTGGCAACGTTTCAATCTCACCGGCTTGCTGTATACCCGGCAGGTCATCAGCGGTGAACCGGGCGTTGAGAACGCAGCGCGTCTTGGTGGTTTTCGGCAGTTGTCAGCCTACGCCCCGGGCGAGATCACAGGAAACGATGCCGTTTTAATGGCGGCCTGGGCCAGGCGCGAATTCGGCGGGCCGGTGCTGCCCTGGTTCACCGGCCTGGGATTTGAGACCGGCAATGCCTGGGAGCAGATGGATGATGCCACCTGGTCTGGGCTGGTGCGATCCTGGAGTGTTTTCGCCGGGGTGGATACCTTCCTGGGGCCGGTACAGCTCTCGGCCGCCTATAACAACGAAGACGAATGGACCGCATACCTCAATATCGGCTTCTCATTCACCCAGCTGTTCTACTGAGTTTTCGCGGTATCAGTTGTTCAGAGCGGATAGCACCTGCTCACACTGCTGCACGGCATAGCGGTGCAGGATATCGGCCAGGGCCTGTTCGTCCCGTTCCCGTATTATCCGGATGGATTCTTCCATGTGCACCAGATTGTCTTCCAGAACCTGTTTGCCGCCATGGCGCAGGGCGACAAAGGCGCAACGCTTGGCAGAGGGCCAGAGATCCTCGATGGCCGAGACAATAAAGTAATTGTCGGCGTACACCAGTGAGGCTTTGGTGTATTCAATACCCAGCTCCAGAAACGCCATCAGATCGTTGTTCTGAAAACGGTCACGCATCTGCTCGTACAGGGATTCCAGCCGCTGCATGTCATTCGGTTGCCACTGACGCACCAGCTTCAGTCCGGTGTGAGTCAGGTACAGTTCCAGAGTCTCATAGAGACTGCGGACAAAGTGTTCATCCAGCGGCGTGACGAACGCGCCTTTGCGGGGTACGTTACGCACCAGATGGCGCTTCTCCAGCAGCAGCAGGCCTTCCCGGATGGAGCCGTGGCTGACATCCATCTGCTTGGCCATGGCACTTTCATAGATGCGCTCGCCGGAACGGAGTTGCTCGAAGGCAATCAGGTTTTCAATGTGACGAGCGACCTGTTCGGTCAGGGTTTCTCTGGGTTTGAATGCGTTCATGAAATGGTCGTTTACAGCATCAGTCGAGCGCTCATGTTCGCACAAGCGCCCGCCCGGGGCCAGATCAAAGCAGGGGCGCCAATAGACGTACCGCCCGGCAGCCCAACCGGAACAGGATGGAGCGCTGGCGATAGTCGTTTTCGGTCATGGGCCGGCTGGCGCCCAGATCTTCCTCCAGCATGGTTTCCACCTGCTGGATGAACGTTGGGCTGGTGTTGACGGCGGTAATCTCGAAGTTCAGGCGCATGGACCGGTTGTCGAGGTTGGCGGTGCCGATGGCGGCGTAGCGGCTGTCCACCAGAACCACTTTCTGGTGCATGAAGCCGGGCTGGTAACGATAGATACCGATACCGGCCTGACTGGCCTGTACCAGATAGGAATAGGCGGCCAGCCGGACCAATGGACTGTCGGTTTTCTCCGGTATCAGGATGCGAACATCCACCCCCCTGAGCGCCGCCAACTGCAGGGCATTCATGATCTGGAAATCCGGCACAAAATAGGGCGAGGCAATCCAGATCCTGGTGCGCGCGTTGTTGATGCAGTTCAGGAAGAACAGGGTGCAGGTTTCCCAGGTGTCTGCCGGGCCGGTGGGCAATACCAGTACTTCCTGGTCGCCCGGAGGCTGAGACACGGACGCCCAGTTCAGTTCCGGCCGGGTATTGCTGGCCCAGTTCCAGTCCTCCAGCCAGGCCAGCTGGAGGCCGGTGACAGCGGGCCCTTCAATCCGGCAATGGGTGTCGCGCCAGGGTTCCTGGTCCATGGCGGTGCCCAGGTATTCGTCGCCCAGGTTGATACCACCGACGAATCCCACCTTGCCATCGCAGACCAGGAGCTTGCGATGATTACGGAAGTTGATCTGGAAGCGCCGACGCCGGATGTTGCCGTCACCAAACGAGGCAATGCGGGCGCCGGCAGCAGACAGTTCATTCAGCCATTTGCGGGACAGAAACGCGCTGCCAATGTCGTCATACAGGAACCAGACCTCCACGCCCTGGGCCAGCTTGCGTTCAAGGATGGCCTTGATGCGCTGGCCGACACGGTCTGAGCGGACAATGTAGAACTCCAGCAGCAGATAATGGCTGGCGTCTTCCATGGCATCGAACAGGGCTTCAAAGGTGGCTTCACCGTCTCGCAGCAGCGTGCAGTGGTTGCCAGCGGTGAACGGTTGCCGGCCGAGTTTGCATAACACCTGCAACTCGTCGCTGAAATGCTCCTGGCCCGGATTGGTGATGGAGGTGGTCTGGCTTTCAAAATTATCGAGCAGGCTGGTCAGAGACTTGTTACCCATGCGGCGAGCCTTGACGTAACCACCAAAGCGATAACGACCAAACAGGAGGAACATGGGCACGGCAATGTAGGGCAGGCCCACCAGCGCGAGAATCCAGGCTATGGCTCCCTGGGCCGTTCGATAGGTGAGCAGGATGCGGTAAATACAGGCCAGCGCCGCCAGGTACAGCGCAGCCAGCGGAATGGCCAGTAGCGAAAGGTTCTCTGTGATCATGACTCGTGTCCCTGATGACTGGCCCGGAACTGGGCCGGGGCGACACCGGTCCAGCGCTTGAACGCACGGCTGAAGGCACTCAGCTCGGAGAACCCCAGGAGAAAGGCGATTTCGCCAAGTGCGTACTGGTCGTCGGCGACATAGCGCAGGGCTTTGTCCTTGCGGACCTGCTCCACCAGGTCGTGGAAACTCATGCCTTCTTTCTTGAGTTTTCGGTACAGGGTCTGGCGGCTCATATGACACTGCCGGGCCAGGGTGTCGGCGTCAATCCGGTCGGTGGCCATCTGCCGCGAAATCAGGCGACGCACCTTTCGGCTGAACGAGCGGCGGGTCTGTAGCCGGGCCATGACCGCATTGACCTGTTTCAGCACCGCTGAGTAAACATAGGGATTCCGGTGCGGGATGGGGTGGCCCAGGTGTTTGCTGTCAAACGCCATGCGGGTAACGCCACAGCCGAAATGAACGGTGCCACCGAACAGTTTGCGGTATTCAGCGGCATATGCGGGCTCCGGATGGGCAATTTCCAGCCAGTCAGCCTCGATACTGCGATGGATAAAATGCCGGGTCCGGCACAGGGCGGCGGCCAGGGTGCGGTCCATGTCCTGGCGACAGTAATGATCCGGACGATCCGGCTGCCAGGTCAGGATGGCCTGGTCCGGGGTTTGCTCAAAACTCAGGGTGACTGATTCGTTGATCAGTCGGTGCAGCCGGACATACTGCACCACGGCTTCGCCCAGAGTGTCGCAGTTGAAGAACACATGGCCGACCAGTCCCATGCGCTCGGGGTCGATGACCTGGCCGGCATGCAGGCCGACGCCCGGATCGGCGGTCAACTGCTCGGCCAGTTCCCACAAACGGTAATGGGCAGAAGCGGGTACCCGCAGGTCCGGATCTTTCAGAGTCGCCAGTGTCAGCCCGGTAGCCTGTTCCACCCGGACACGATCCAGAAGACCCCGTGTTTCCAGATAGTGCACCAGCGCCAGTGTGCTGGATGCCGCCACCTGGGGCGATTCCGGATATTCGGTCTGGGGCTGCATGCCTGGGTTCTGCTCCCGTTTGTTATCTGGTGGACTGATACAAAATGTCAAATGATTGGGACAGCAAGTCAACGGGTTGCCACTGCTTCAACGATAGCATGTTGGCTATCAGGTTGAAGTAATGCGTTGCAAAGTGGAGATGTTGTATGGAACAGGAAATCTTTGTACCCCATAGCGAAATGGAGCGCAAAAACGTTCTGGCACTCGCTGAATACCTGGACAGCATTTTCTATTGCTGATCTTTCAGGCGTATGTCTGTGACCTTCCAGCCGGGCCATGCCCGGCTTTTTTCTGCCTGTCGGGTTGGCACCAAATTCCCCTTGCCCCGTAAACTGGCAGTGGTAGTGTATCCGGTTTGATCCGACAACCGGAGGCTGCCAGACCATGAGTGTTGCATTGAACCACCGAATTTCCGGCCAGGGCGAACCCTTGATCCTGCTGCACGGACTGTTTGGTTCCCTGGAAAATCTGGGCGGTATTGCCCGTAGGCTTGAAGACGGCTGGCAGATTCACGCTCTGGATGAACGCAATCACGGCAGCTCTCCCCATACCGACGACATGGACTACCCGGCTATGGCCGAGGATGTTGTGGCCTATCTGGATGCTCGGGGTATTGAAAAAGCCAGTCTGCTGGGCCACTCCATGGGCGGCAAAGTCGCCATGCAGGTTGCCCTGAAGCATCCTGAGCGGGTGCAGTCGCTGATTGTGGCGGATATCTCGCCGGTTACCTACAAGGCCCACCACGACGCCATCCTTGAAGGCATGCAGCAGATGGACCTTCGTGGCGTGAAATCCCGCACCGAGGCGGATGCCCGCCTGGCAGAGTTTGTTGAAATGGCGGGCGTGCGCCAGTTCCTTCTGAAAAACCTGGAGCGTATTCCGGCCCAGGAACAGGTCGATGATGAGGTGACATTTCGCTGGCGGCTGAACCTGCCTGTCATTGATGCCTGTTATGGCAAGCTGGCGGCGGCGCCGGAAGGGCAGGGACCGTTTGAGGGGCCGGTGCTTTTTATCAAGGGAGCGGATTCGGCCTACATCCAGGAGAAACACCGGGACACGATTCGTACCCTGTTTCCGGGCGCCGAACTGAAAATCATTGAAGGCACCGGGCACTGGCTGCACGCAGAAAAACCGGACGCTTTTGCCATGCTGTGCCGGCGTTTTCTGGAACAGGCCTGATCTTGTCAGAAACCCTGTGATGTCTGCTAAGGTTAGGCTCACGGGGTTATCCGCCGGGTCGCCTGCGGACAAAGAATCATAAAAGGGAACGGGCGCGCATGATGAAATGGTTGCTGGTTAGCTTGCTGGTTGTCTTTTTGTTGCTTGGCAGCTTTCTGCTGACCCCGTCCCCGATTGACAGCAAAGCCTGGCAGGCGCCTTCGCCACCGGCGATGACTGGCGTACTGGCACCCAATGAACGGTTGCGACTGGCCGATCTGCTCGCCCGTGGCGAGGTATACGGCCCGGAAGACACCACCATCGGCCCTGATGGTGTGCTCTACAGCGGTACCCAGGATGGGTGGATTGTTCGTGTTCACCCTGATGGTACGGTGGAACACTGGCTGGAAACCGGTGGCAGGCCGCTTGGACTTGTGTTTGACAGCAACGGCAATCTGATTGTCGCCGACGCCTGGAAAGGCCTGTTATCCATTACCCCTCAGGGTGACATTACGGTGCTTACCCGGGAGGCCGAGGGCACCCCCTTCCGGTTCACGGATGATGTGGTGATCGCCCCCGATGGCCGGATTTATTTCACCGACGCCAGTTCCCGCTTCCAGCAGCCTGATTACGTACTCGACTTGCTGGAGATGCGTCCTCACGGCCGGTTGTTGCGGTACAACCCGAAAACCCGGAAAACCGAGGTGTTGCTGGGTAACCTGCATTTTGCCAATGGCGTGGCAGTATCCCCTCAGGGCGATTATGTACTGGTGAACGAGACCTGGAAATACCGCATTCTCCGGTACTGGATCAGCGGTCCCAAGGCTGGCCGGGCTGAGGTATTTGCCGACAACCTGCCGGGCTTTCCGGACAACCTGGCGGTGGACGGTGGGGGCCGTTACTGGGTCGCCTTCCCGACCTTGCGTAATCCCCGGGTCGATGCCATGCACAAGTCCCCCTGGCTGAAGGATCTGGTTGCCAAGTTGCCGGACAGCCTGAAGCCCAAGCCCCAGAACTACGGTCTGGTCGTCGCCTTCGATAGCAAGGGCCAGATGCTGACCAGCCTGCACGACACTCGCGGTACTCATCTGCAGGAGATTACCTCAGTTAATCCGCACGACGGTGTTCTATACTTTGGTTCACTTCACAACGACCGTATTGGCCGGCTACCGTTGCAGGCCATCCCTGGCCTTGGAGAAGCAACCCCATGACTGATGCCCCCGCCCTGAGCTGGGATTTGCCCGGCCCGTTCACCCTGGAAATCACGGTTCAGGCCGAAGATACCGATCGACTTGGCCATGCCAATAACGTGGTGTACATCCGTTGGCTGGAGGAAGTGAGCTGGGCCCACATCGAGAGCCTGGGCATGACCTGGGCCCTGCACGAGGAAACCGGCAAGGCCATGGCCATTACCCACACCGACGTTGACTACCTGATGTCGGCTAATGCCGGCGACCAGCTGGTGCTGGGCACCTGGCTGACGGACTGGGATGGTCGTTTCCGCTCGGCCCGACAGTTCCAGCTCATTCGCCGGGCCGATGGCAAAACCCTGTTGCGGGGCATGTCCACTCACGCCTGCGTTGATATGAAATCCCAGCGCCCGGCTCGGGCTCCGAAAGCCTTTGTCGATATTCTGTCCGGCGCCCTGGTGCCCGGCGGCCGGGGCCTGCCGCGCTAGGGCCGTCGCCGGAAATATCTGCTAGTCTCATCCTTGATGCCCTTCGAGGGACATCTGACCCCATGCACTCCGGAGGCAACCATGGAACCTACCGACGTTAGTGAATCAATCCTCATGCAGCACGTGATCTACCGCGAGTTTGGTGAGCGGGAGGTGCTTCAGGTGGCGCAGGCTCCGGTGCCTGAGCCCCGGGAAGGTGAAGTGGTCATCCGAGTGCATGGCGCCGGTTTGAACCCGATTGACTGGAAGACCCGGAAGGGGCTGGGGTTCGCCGCCCGACAGATCGAAAACCGGCTGCCCTGGACGCCGGGGTACGACGTTGCCGGTGAGGTCGTCGCTGTTGCTGAGGGCGTGACCACCCTGGCCCCGGGCGACCGGGTGATGGGTATGGTGGGCTTTCCGGCCGGCGGTGGTGCTTATGCGGAGTACACACTGGCTCGTGCTGACGAGTTGGCCATCGTCCCTGATGAGCTTGATCTGGTGACTGCCGGCGCGGTGCCCCTGGCGGCATTAACGGCCTGGCAGGCCCTGTTTGAGGTGGCCAGGCTGGAATCCGGTCAGAAGATACTGATTCACGCCGGGGCTGGCGGTGTCGGCCATTTTGCGGTTCAGTTTGCGCTGGAGCGTGGCGCCCATGTGGTGGCGACAGCCTCACCGGCCAATCGGGATTTTCTGGCAGAGCTCGGCGTGCACGAAGTGATTGATTACCACACTACCGACGTGGCTGAGGAGTGCTATGGCCTGGATGTGGTGCTGGACTTGGTGGGAGGGGAAGCCGGCAAACGCTCCCTGCATACCCTGTCAGAAACCGGCGTGCTGGTGACCATTCCCACCGTGACCGCCGATGACATTGTCAGCGCCGCCGAGGCCATGGGGCTTCGGGCCCATGGTATGACCGTGAGGCCGGATGTGTTTCACCTGGACGAGATCGCCGAGCTGATTGAGGACGGCGATGTGCGGGTTCACATTGAACAGGCTTTCCCGCTGGATCAGGTGCAGGCCGCCCACGCATTGCTGGAGGGCGGCCACGTCCGTGGCAAGCTTGTGCTCGACTGCCGCTGACGGAGGCGAATAGCGTCAGGCTGGAGCGGCACCGCTTGCCGTTTTGTCGCCCTTCTCACCGGCAGGTTCTTCCCGGTCCCGACGTTCCTTCTGGGGTTGTGGGGGAACCAGGCTGATCAGTACCCAGTCGTCACCGGGCTCGAGGGTTTCCATGTCCTTGACCGGGTGAATATGGTCCCGACTGTCGCGTACGAACAACACCAGGGCCTGGTTCTGATACTGGTTCAGAAACTGCTGGTAGCTGAACTCTTCGCTTAGCTGCGTGGTTTTCACGGTGTAGCCCTGGCTGACCAGGCTCGCCAGCTTGGCATAGCTGACACCATCGAACAGTCCCCGGGTTCGCTGCACCTTGCCTGCAGTCTGAAGCCGCGCCCGCTGATCCTGGTCGCCTTCCACCAGACCAAATACCGAATCATCTCCGAACCAGTCCAGAAAATGGTAGGTGGCCAGACTGTTCATCTGCTTGTATGGAGACAGTATCAGGAGGTTGCCGATTCCGGTCAGGTCCATATGTGTGGCGGCATGTTCCGACACCGGATTGCCGAAATACACCGGCAGGTTTTCCATGCGCGCCTGACGCACGTTCTCCCAGTTGGTGTCGGTCAGCATGGTGGGAATGTCATGCTTTTTCAGGGCCTGGGCCACCAGCCGGGCCACCGGGTTGGCGCCCAGAATCAGGAAGCCGTGCGCGGGCGGTTCCTGAACCCCCAGCAGTTTTGCCACGGGTCGGGCAGTGAGGCTTTGCAGGGTAACGGTGGTGATGATGAGCATAAACACCAGTGGTACCAGTACGCCGGCACTCTCATAGCCGATTCGCTCAAGCTGGAATGCGAACAGCGCTGAGACCGCCGCAGCGACAATGCCACGTGGAGCAATCCAGCTCAGGTACAGCTTTTCGCGCCAGTTCAGTGTGGTGCCAATGGCCGAGAGGAAAATGCTCGCGGGGCGGGCGATCAGCATGAGGATGGCCAGCACAGCAACCAGGCCCCAGCCCAGTTCGGCGATGGCTGCAAACTCTACACGGGCGGCCAGAATGATAAACAGGGCCGAAATGAGCAAGACACTGAGGGATTCCTTGAATTCCAGAATGCTGTCGACCGGAACCTGCTTCATGTTGGCCATCCAGATGCCCATCACGGTCACGGTGAGCAGCCCCGATTCGTGGGCCAGTTCATTGGAAATGGCAAAGACACCGAGCATGAAGGTGAGTGTGCCGGCGTTATGCAGGTACTGGGGAATCCAGTGCTTTCTGAGGACCAGGCCGTTCAGGTAGCCGGCGGCGGCACCGATGGCAAAGCCAACCAGCAGAGTCTTGCCGAAAATGTAGAGGGAGTGGCTGAAAACATTGCCCTGGCCCCAGGAAACGATGCCCTCGAACACCAGAACGGCCAGCAGCGCGCCTACCGGGTCAATGATGATGCCTTCCCAGGTGAGGATGTTCGCCAGCTTGGAGGTGGGGCGCACTGCCCGGAGCAGGGGCGCAATCACGGTAGGCCCGGTGACGACGGAGATAGCACCGAACAACAGGGCGACTTCCCAGGATACCTGGAGAATCCAGCGGGCGGCCAGGGTGCCGATAATGCAGGTGACGATGGTGCCCACAGGAATAAGATTGCGCACCATCTTGCCGTGGCCTTTGATTTCCTCGTAGCGCAGGGTAAGGCTGCCCTCGAACAGGATGATGGCCACTGCCAGGGAGATAACAGGAAACAGCAGGTCGTCAAAAATGGCTTCCGGTTGCAGGAACCCGGTCACCGGGCCTGCGAGGATGCCACCGGCGAGCAGGAACAGAATAGCCGGCATGCGTACCCGCCATGCCAGCCACTGGCAAACCAGGGAAGAAACGCCGATGCCGGCCAGAATTAACGTGGTGCTTACGGCCATAAAAGGGCCCCGATGGTTGAATTAGGCGTTGGCCTTGCGGGCGATGCGATTCAGCAGCCGGGACGCTGCGAAAAAGCCGAAACTCGCGGTCACCGGACTGGCAGCACCAAAACCGGTGGCGCAGTCGAGCCGCACCGGGCCGTCGCTTGTCGGTTTCTGTTGACATACCTCGCCGTCCGGGGCGGGATAGGTCAGTTGTTCCAGAGAGTATACAGCTTCTACGCCGAAGCGCCGTTTCGGGTTTCGGGAAAAACCGTATTCCCGGCGCAACATATTACGGACCTTGGCCAATAATGGATCCTGTGTGGTTTTCGCCAGGTCTGCAACCTGGATCTGGGCCGGATCCATCTGGCCCCCGGCACCACCGGCACAGATGATCGGAATCTTGCGTCGCTGACAATGCGCAATCAACGCGGCTTTTGCCTTCACGCTGTCGATGGCATCCACCACGCCGGTCATGTCTTCTGTGATCAGCTCCCCGACGTTCTTCACCGTGAGAAAGCCGAAGTGCACCCGAATGTCCGCCTGGGGATTGATGGCCCGCAACCGCTCCGCCATGGCGTCGGTTTTGGTGCGACCATACTGGCCCTGCAGAGCATGCAGCTGCCGGTTGGTGTTGGAGATACAGATGTCGTCCATATCAATCAGGGTGATGGTGCCGATACCACTACGCGCCAGAGCTTCTGCCGCCCAGGAACCGACGCCGCCGAGACCGACAATGGCGATGTGGGCATGGCGGAAAGCATGCAGGGCCTTGCGGCCGTACAGACGCTCTATGCCGCCAAAGCGGAGATGGTAGTCATCGGTGGTCATGCGGTCTCTACTGGAGTATTAAAAATGCAGCGTGCATTGTACTTGTGTAGCAGGACTGGCGAAAAGCATTCATAAAAAAAGCCGCGCAAAGCGCGGCTTCAAGAAGGTACCAGCCTCGCAAGGAGGCGGGTTGGACTAGTTCAGAGACACTAATCAACGTGACTATTATCAATTTCTGATCTGTCTTGATGAAGGTCACAAATTGCCATTTGTCGGTCATTTCCGGCCAGAATTTTTGGCCTGACCGGAAACTCTGCCGCTTAGGCCATCCACTGCTCATCTTCCAGGGCCATCAGGCTGTCTTTGCCGGACTGGATATCCCGTAGCAGCCAGTCCGCCTCGGGCATCAGTTTCTCGAAATAGAAACGGGCGGATACCTGCTTGCTTTCCAGTAGTGGCTTGTTACCTGCGCCTGCTTCGAGCTGCTGGCCAGCCACCGCAGCCATGCGGGACCACAGATAGCCGATGACGGTCAGGGCTGTCAGACGCAGATATGGTGTTGCCGCAGCGCCAGCCTGCTCCGGATCTTTCGGGGCATTCTGGGCCAGCCACAGAGTGGCCTGCTCAAGACCCTTGATGGCGCCTTTCAGTTCTTCCCGGTAGGGCGCATCAGGATTGTCTTTCAGGTAACCAGTCAACTCGGCAAACAGGGCGCGTACCAGTTGCCCGCCTTTCAGCGAAAGTTTGCGGCCCACCAGATCCATCGCCTGGATGCCGTTGGTACCCTCGTAGATGCGGGCGATACGGCCGTCGCGCACCAGTTGTTCCAGTGGCCAGTCCTGGGTGAAGCCAGAGCCACCCAGTACCTGTTGGCCCCAGTTGGCGTTGTTGTAGCCTTCGTCGGTGAGGAAGGCTTTCACCACCGGCGTCAGCAGTTGCACCAGATCATCGGCGTTTTCACGCACCTTTTCGTCCGGGTGTGCCACGGAGAGATCCAGCTGGTGGCCGGTAAACAGTGCCAGTGCACGCATGCCTTCGTTCAGCACCTTCTGACGCATCAGCATACGGCGTACATCCGGGTGCACAATGATCGGGTCGGCCGGGCCGTCGGGATTCTTCGGGCCACTCAGGGAGCGGCTTTGCAGACGCTCTTTGGCGAAGGCCAGGCTCTCCTGGTAGGCCATTTCCGCCAGGCCCAGGCCCTGCATGCCCACCATCAGGCGGGCTTCGTTCATCATGGTGAACATGGCGCTCATGCCCTTGTTGGGCTCGCCCACCAGCCAGCCCTTGGCGCCTTCAAAGTTCATCACGCAGGTGGCGGAACCCTTGATGCCCATCTTGTGCTCCAGGCCACCACAGAATGCCGGGTTGCGCTCACCGGAGTCCGGCAGGAACTTGGGGACCACAAACAGGGAAATGCCTTTGGTGGTGTCTGGCGCGCCCGGCAACTTGGCCAGCACCAGATGGACAATGTTGTCCACCAGATCATGCTCACCGCCGGTAATCCAGATCTTGGTGCCCTCAATGGCGTAGCTGCCATCGTCGTTCGGCGTGGCTTTGGTGCGAATCAGGCCCAGATCGGTGCCACAATGGGGCTCGGTCAAGCACATGGTGCCGGTCCATTCGCCGGAAATCAGTTTTTCCAGATACGTCTGTTTCAGCTCATCCGAGCCGTGGGCATAGAGCGCGCTGATGGCGCCGTGTGTCAGGCCAGGATACATGCCCAGCGACAGGTTGGTGGAGCATACCATTTCGTCCACGACGAATTTCAGCGTGTGAGGCAGGCCCTGACCGCCAAACTCCAGTGGCGCGTCCAGCGCGGTCCAGCCACCTTCGACAAATTTCTGATAGGCCTCTTTGAAGCCGTCTGGCGTTTTAACCAGCTTGGTCTCAGGGTCGTAGTGGCAGCCCTGGCGATCACCAACCTGATTGGTGGGTTGAATCACTTCGGCCGCCAGTTTGCCGGCCTCATCAATGACCGCTGAGATCAGGTCTGGTGTGGCATCGGCGTACTTTTCCAGTTCGTGCAGCTTGTCTGCACCCAACACATCAAACAACAGAAAGCGAAGATCGTTCGCTGGTGCCTGGTATTGCATGGATACTCTCCTGTTTTGCTTTGGCGGTCTCAATGACCGCCGGATGTCGTCGTTTTGATCTGGAAGCCTCTCTTCATACGGGCGTTTGAAATTTTTGGTTTGCTTCTGGATGGCCTGAAAGCATTGATTTTTCGTATCAACGGCATGGTGTTGATTGATCATTGGGAGAGTGGCGAATGACAACCGTTATTGCGGGCGTATCCGGTTCCATCGGTGCGGCATTGGCCCGGCGTTATCTGGGGAGCTATCCGGACCAGAGCCTGGTTGGCTTGTGCCGTAAGCCGGAGACGGCGCCGGACGATCTGAAAAATCACTCCGGTGTAAGATTGCTGGCCTGGGATGCAGAGGACGAGCAGCGGCTTGATGTCGCCGAGTTAACGGCTGCGCTGGAAGCTTCTGGTCCGGTTCAAACCGTTATTTATGCCGCAGGCCTGCTGCACGATGGCCAGATGTTTCCGGAGAAACGGTTGGAGGATATCGATGGCCGAAGCATGATGCGGAGCTACCAGGTGAACTGCCTCGGTTTTTCCCTGCTGATGCAGAGGCTCGCTCCGGCGCTGAGGGGAAAGCACTTCAAGCGTATTGCCGCGGTGTCTGCGAAAGTCGGTTCCATTTCGGACAACCAGTTGGGGGGCTGGTACGCCTATCGTGCCTCCAAGGCGGCCTTGAATATGCTGGTCAGGAACCTTTCTGTTGAACTGTCGCGGCGTTATGCGCCACTGGCCTGCGTTTCTCTGCACCCGGGCACGACATTGTCGCCGCTGAGTCAACCGTTTCAGCAGTCGCTGGAGCGGTTAACGGTGCACGAGCCGGAGCAGACGGCAGGCAATCTTTTTTCGGTTCTGGAAAGTCTCGATGCCAGGGATAATGGACGTTTTATCAGTTGGGATGGCAGTGATCTGCCATGGTAGCGAAGTCATGCTGCGGCGGTGCCGCAGCATGCTGTTAACGCAGGAACGGGTTGAGCAGACGGGTGAAGGTACCGGTCAACTTCAGCGGGGCGCTGAGCACTGACAACGTAATGCAGTCCTCGCAACCGACGGCCACCGGACGATGTTCATCCTGTTCGTTCAGTACGACAAAGTCCCACTGATTGAACACGCCCTTCTGGTCTGCGAACGCGCCCTGCAGCACGATCGTGGTTTCATCGCCACGGTGGGTATGGGCCGGCGCCTTGCCGCCCGCTACCAGTTTCTGCAGGACAACCCGCTCGCTCTGGCCAGGGAACTTGTCGGTAATGTCGAGCACGCTGACATCCGCCAGTTGACGTTTCCAGGGCAGGACATTGATATCATCCCCGAGCAGTTTCTGCAGCGGGCTTACCTTTGGCCGGGTAACCACCGGGGATGATGCTTCTGGTGAGCTATCAATGCGCGCCATCAACTGATCAAAGCTCGAATCAGTCACCGTCACCTTTGGCTGGTGATCCATCATGACAGCGCCCAGACTGTTCAGAGTATCGACCCGGCTACGGCAGTGGGGGCACTGCTCCAGATGCAGGCGGATGCACAGTGCATGGGGCTCGCTCAGGTTGCCCGCACTGTACTCCATCAGACTCAGGCTGTCGGGATGGTGCCGTGTCATACGTTTTGATCCTGCAAAATCACTTTCAGTTTGTTCAGTGCCAGGCGAACCCGGCTTTTCACGGTGCCGAGAGGAATGTTGAGCTCATCTGCCACCATCTGGTGGGATTTGTGCTCCATATACACCTTCGCGATTACGGTAATCTGCTCTTCCGGGAGCTGGCTCAGCGACTCCCGGATGCGCCGCTCGGACATCAGGCGGTGCAGGGAGGTGACCGGCTCGTCTTCATTATCACCCGGGATCTGCCAGAGATCCTCGGTTTCCACCGCCATCTCAGCACTGGTGCGCTGCATTTTGCGCAGCATATCAATGCGCTGGTTCCGGGCAATGGTGAAAATCCAGGTGGATGCGGCCGCTTTGCGCCAGTCGTAAAGACAAGAGCGGCGCCAGATAGAGACGAAGACTTCCTGCACCAGCTCTTCCGCGTGGCTGGCCAGCCCGTTCGAGATTGCGTAGTACTTGATCTGCGGGGCAAAGTGCTCGAACAAAGCATGATAAGCCGCCCGATCCTGATGCTTGCCGACTTTTTCCAACAAAACACCCCAGGGGTCTTTGCGCCCTTCGGTTTTCGTTGGTTGCTGCTCCAGTGTTGTCACCGGGCGCTCCTTGACAGTTATCGTATTTGAGCTGGCTATGGTCATCATTCTATGCACTCGTCACAGATTTGTCAGTGAGAGTGTTTACGCAATGGATTACCGGGCGGATTCATGGATTCCGAAAAAATTGTCGGGATGGCCTGAAGGCCGGAAGAACTGCGTCACCGGGGTTATTGCCGGTTGCCCCGGCAGGGGCTAGTCTGATCGGTAAAACAACGATCAAAAATTCCAGACCATGAACGCAACGCTCTCCAGTGGCTCTTTGCCCGTTATGCGGGTGCATTACGCTGAAATTCTCTGCCAGTTGGCAGAGGAGCGTGGGGTGCGTCGTTCGGATCTCGTGTCAGTGGCTGGTATTCGAAACAGCCAGCTCAGTCATCCCGACAATTTCATTACACTTGATCAGTTCACGGCGTTATGCCAGCAGGCACTGACCCGCTGTGGTGATGAATGCCTGGGGCTGGAATACGGCAAACGCCTGAAGTTCACCGCGCACGGAGCCCTGTCCCAGGCTGCCATCAGTTGCGACACCCTGGAGCAGGCGCTGGCGGTGTTGATCAAATATTTCCGGATCCGGTTTGCCTACATGTCGCTGGCGTTCTTTGTCGAGGATGAGGATGCAGTGATTCAGCTGGAGATTCACCACGACACCGAGAAGCTTCATCGGTTTAATATCGAAGTGGTGATGGCCACCCTGATGGATGTGAATTACCTGTTATTCGGCACTCAGTTACTGGATGGCGGGCGGTGCCTGGTGGATTACCCTCGCCCCGAGGATGTTGAGCGCTACCAGTATCTGTTCGGCGGCAAGGTCACGTTCTCGGCGGGAGTAAACCAGTTGCGTTTTCGCAAGTCGTTTCTGGGATTACCGATGTCACTGTCCAATCCGGTTGCCCGCCGGGTGGCAGAAGCCCAGTGCGAGGAAGAAATGCGCCAGATGGAAGCTTCTGCCTCGGTGAGCGATCGGGTCTTGCGTTTGCTGGAGTCTGCCCGGGATGGTCGTTTGCCCGGCCTCGAGGATGTGGCGCAGCAAATGGGGGTGTCGCCACGAACGCTTCGGCGGCAGCTCTCCGCCGAGGGTGGAGGCTTTCATGGTCTTCAGGAGAGTGTGCGACATCAGCGTGCCCGGGAGCTGCTGTTGCGCCATTCGGCGATGAGCATTGACGAGATTGCCGAGCATCTGGGTTACAGCGACCCGTCCAATTTCGGCCGGGCCTTTCGCAAGTGGGAAGGAATGTCGCCCTCGGCCTGGCGCCGGGACAATCAGACCTGATCACGCCTTTTCGTCCGTCCTGACGATTTATCCTTCCTCCAGGTAGGTATAACCCTCAAGCCCGGAGGACAGCTCGGCCAGCAGCGTTTGCTGCAGCTCTTCAGACAGGCCGCTGTGCCGGAACTTCTGCCGGTAGGCCTCAAGCAGGTTGGCGGGCTCGAAATTCACATAACGCAGTACTTTCGCCACGGTGTCCCCGGTAATGGGTTCCCCCACCTGATATTGCCCCTGTTGGTCCAGTTTCACGTCCACCGAGTGGGTATCGCCAAACAGGTTGTGCATATCGCCAAGGATTTCCTGATAGGCGCCGGTCATGAAGAAGCCCATCAGCAAAGGGGACTCCGGGTCGTGTTCGGGCAGTGGCAAGGTGGTTTCGATGCCCTGGCCGTCCACGTACTGATCAATCCGGCCGTCCGAATCGCAGGTGATATCCTGGATCACGGCCCGCCGGTTCAGTGACCGGTTAAGCCCGTTGATCGGCATCACCGGAAAGATCTGATCGATGCCCCAGACATCGGGCAGGGACTGGAACAGGGAAAAGTTCACGAACAGTTTCTCAGCAAGCTTCTCGTTCAGCTCGTCGATGATTTCCCGGTGCGCCCGGTTGGCGCTGTCCAGCTCGGCCCGGAGCATCCGGCAGCAGCGCACGTACAGGGTTTCGGCCTGGGCCCGCTCCTGCAGGGACAGCAAACCGTGGGCAAACTGGGCGTGGACATCGGCCATGGCGTGCAGGATGTCGTGATAGATTTCCGCCAGTGAGCGGGGCGAGTCCTCATCCTGAAGACTTTCCAGGTCTCGCCAGAGATCCTGCAGCGGCGCGGGGGCCTCAGCAGCGGGTTCCGTAGGCTCGCGGTTGTCCGGGTATTCGCGGTCAATCACATTGGTGACCAGTACCGAATGATGGGCGGTGAGCGCCCGGCCGGATTCACTGATCAGGTCCGGGTGCGGGATACCCTGGCGGTCACACTCGGACTGCAGCACGTGCACCACGTTGTAGGCGTATTCGAATACGCTGTAGTTCATGGAGCAGCTACTGCGGGAACGGGTTCCTTCGTAGTCGACACCCAGGCCGCCGCCTATATCGACGGTACCGATGGGGGCGCCCATAGCGTGCAGTTCCGTGTAGAAGCGAGCGCACTCACGCAAGCCGGTCTGGATGTCCCGGATATTCGCAATCTGTGAGCCCAGATGGAAATGCAGCAGTTGCAGGGTGCCCAGGGCTCCGGCCTGTTTCAGGGTATCCACCACATCCAGTACCTGGCTGGCAGACAGACCGAACTTGGATTTCTCGCCCCCGGTATTCTGCCAGTTGCCCTTGCCAATAGTCGCCAGACGGGCTCGCACGCCAATCAGCGGGGAAATGCCCAGCTTCTTTGCTTCTTCCAGAATCAGTGGCAGTTCCGACTGCTTTTCCACCACGATAAACACCCGGTGACCCAGTTTCTGGCCGATCAGTGCCAGGCGGATGTACTCCCGGTCCTTGTAGCCGTTGCAGACAATCACCGAACCGGCCTGCTTTGCCAGCGCCAGTACGGCCATCAACTCTGGTTTGCTGCCGGCTTCAAGGCCCACCTGGTTGGCCGAGGCGGCCGGTTCGGCTGACAGCAGTTCCTCCACCACCCGGCGCTGCTGGTTTACCTTGATGGGGTAAACCGCCGTATAGCGGCCCCGGTAGCCCTGCTCCTGAGTGACTTTGTTGAAGGCATTGCAGAGCTTGTTGACCCGGTCGTGCAGGATATCGGTAAAGCGAATCAGAACCGGCAGGGGAACACCGGCTTCGGCCAGCGAACGAGTCAGCGCTGGCAGGTTGATGCGGGCGTCGCTTCTGCCCCGGTCCGGGCAGATTTCAACCTCGCCCTGACCGTTGACTGAAATGTATCCGTCACTCCAGTGAGCGATGTTGTAGACCTTGTGGGCTGGTGATGCAGCGGTTTCAGCCATTGTTGCTATCCTGTCAGGAAACCCGGGGCGGCCGGCGGGCCGGTAACAGGCTGCATTGTAGGAGCTGACCACTGCACCTACAATACGCCCCTTTCAGATGCCCCGGCACATTGCAGCGGCACACAGTGGGAGACAGACATGACCGCATTGAACGAAGGCTGGTTCACCGAGGTATTTCAGGACCAGGGCACCGCTTTTTCCCTGCAGGTAAAGCGCAAGCTCCATGAAGAGCAGACGCCATTTCAGAAACTCGAAATCTATGAAACCGAAACCTTCGGCAACCTGATGGTTCTGGACGGCTGTGTGATGCTGACCACCAGGGACAATTTCCTGTACCACGAAATGATGACCCATCCTGCGCTGTTCACCCACAAGGACCCGAAAAAAGTGGTCATCGTCGGTGGTGGCGACTGCGGCACCCTGAAAGAAGTTCTGAAACACCCAGGAGTGCAGGAAGCCTGGCAGGTGGAGATCGATGAGCGGGTAACCCGCATGTCTGAGAAGTATTTTCCAGAACTGTGCGAAGCTAATGGCGACCCCCGTGCCAACTTCTTTTTCGGTGATGGCATCCAGTGGATGCGTGATATCGAACCGAACAGCATTGATGTGCTGATTATCGACAGTACCGACCCGGTGGGTCCTGCGGAAGGCCTGTTCGCGCTGGATTTCTATCGCGATGCCATGTTGGCCCTGAGGGAGGGCGGTATCATCGTTCAGCAGAGCGAATCCCCCCTGCTGCACACCAATACCATCATCAAGGACATTCACGATGACATGCACAAAGCCGGTTTTGGCCATGTGCAGACATTGCCATTCCCCCAGCCGGTATACCCCACGGGCTGGTGGAGCTGCACCATGGGCAGCAAGGAAAACCCGCTGAAGTATTTCCGCGAGGAAGATGCCAACAACCGCCCCTTTGTCACCCGTTACTACAATGCCGGGGTGCACCACGGTGCCTTGGCCATGCCGCAGTTTATGGTGGATGCGCTGGAAGATGAGGTTCGCCCGGAAGAGGGTTGAACCAGAGCTTAAAGAAAAAGGGCGCCACAAGGGCGCCCTTTTTCGTTCCGATAGGTAGCGGTGTTACTGCTTGCCGCTGACAAACTCCGGATAGGCTTCCATACCGCATTCGGAGAGGTCGACACCTTCGTACTCTTCCTCTTCGGTCACACGGATGCCCATGACAGCCTTCAGGATACCCCAGACGACCAGACTGGCTACGAATACCCAGATGAAGATGGTCAGGGCGCCGATGATTTGGCCGCTGAAGCTGACATCGCCGTTGGTAACCGGTACCAGCAGCAGGCCCAGCAGACCACAGACACCGTGGGCAGAGATGGCGCCGACCGGATCGTCGATGCGCAGCTTGTCCAGAGTGACGATGCTCAGTACCACCAGGATGCCGCCCAGGGCGCCCCAGATAGTGGCTGTCAGCGCGCTCGGGGTGGATGGCTCGGCGGTGATTACCACCAGACCGGCGATCGCACCGTTCAGCAGCATGGTCAGATCAGCCTTGCCAAACATCAGGCGAGCGGTGATCAGGGCGGCAATAGCGCCACCGGCAGCGGCTGCGTTGGTGTTCAGGAACACCATGGCCACGGAGTTGGCACTGGCGACGTCGCCGAGTTTCAGTACAGAACCACCGTTGAAACCGAACCAGCCCATCCACAGGATGAAGGTACCCAGAGCGGCCAGTGGCATGTTGGCGCCCGGGAAGGCACGGATTTCACCGTTGGGGCCGTATTTGCCTTTACGCGGGCCAAGCAGCAGTACACCAGCCAGGGCCGCAGCGGCACCTGCCATGTGTACGATGCCGGAGCCGGCGAAGTCACTGAAGCCAAGATCACCGAGGTTGTACATACCGAACACATCGGCGCCACCCCAGGTCCACGCGCCTTCCAGCGGGTAGATAAAGCCAGTCATGAAGACCGCGAATACCAGGAACGCCCACAGCTTCATGCGCTCGGCAACCGCGCCGGACACGATGGACATGGCGGTGGCCACGAACACGACCTGGAAGAAGAAGTCAGAGGCCGCCGAGTAGATGGAGCCGCCGGTGAAGCCGTCTTCACGGGTGGCGAAGTCACCCAGTACGCCGTCCACGTCCACATCGGCGATGCCGGAGAGGAAGACGTTACCGCCGTACATGATGGCGTAACCGCACACCAGGTACATGGTGCAGGCCACGGCAAAGAGCGCGACGTTCTTGGTCAGGATTTCGGTGGTGTTTTTAGCACGCACCAGGCCGGACTCGAGCATGGCAAAGCCTGCGGCCATCCACATGACTAATGCGCCACACACGAGAAAATAAAAGGTATCTATTGCATACTGCAGGTGAAAGAGATTGCTTTCCATAGGAAGCCCTCCGCACAAGGCTCTTCAGGTTATAAGTTTTTTGCGTTGGCTGGGTGTCAGTTCTGGATCAGACCGCTTCTTCGCCGGTTTCGCCTGTCCGGATCCGGATAGCCTGTTCCAGTTCAGTCACGAATATTTTGCCGTCGCCGATCTTGCCGGTATTGGCTGCCTTGGTGATGGCTTCGATGACCTGGTCCAGCAGGTTGTCGCCAATGGCGATCTCCACTTTGACCTTGGGCAGGAAATCCACCACGTATTCCGCGCCACGATAGAGCTCTGTGTGGCCTTTCTGCCGACCGAAGCCTTTGACTTCAGTGACGGTTACGCCTTGTACGCCAATCTCGGATAGTGCCTCACGGACATCATCCAATTTGAAAGGCTTGATGATCGCTGTCACAAGTTTCATTGCTTTCTCCTTGGTAAAGCCGTCCCAACAGTGAGGGCCCGTCGGCCGGTTGTTGAGTTCGGGATGCTGCCACCTCGCACATCAATTGTGCGGATTGCGTACGAGGGCTTTAGCATCGGGTATGCCAACGCAAAAAATAGCTTTTAAAACAAACTCTTAATTATTGTCTGTGCCGAAATGGCGCAGCTTGATGCACCGTTGTGGTGCATTGTGCCTGCGATTGTCTCAAAACAGCGCAGTCGGGCCATCGGCCGCGGCCATTATAATGCCGACCGGGTACAGTATGGCAGGGGGTAGGGTGTGATACACTCCCGCAAACACCCCGGCGACACGGAAAATAGTCTGATATCGCCGAAAAACCGATTCGAGAGGTGATTGATGAAAGGGCCCCAGGAAATTTTTTCTCAGTTGCAGGGTCAGTTTGGCCAGTTTGTTCCCGATATGGCGCGGGCAGCACGGGAAGATTTTGAAACCCAGGCCCGGGCCACGGTGATGTCGGTTCTGTCCCGGCTGGAGCTGGTGACCCGGGAAGAATTTGATGCCCAGCAGGCGGTCCTGATGAAAACCCGTGAAAAGGTTGAGGCCCTGGAAAAACGTGTTGCCGAACTGGAACAACGCCAGAGTTCCTGATGGTTTGCCCGGGCGGCAGGGTCGCTGCCCGCAACGACTGATTGTTCTGTGCCATGGAAGGTTGTCATGCTCGCTATTGTCCATTCGCGCGCCAGCATTGGCGTGTCTGCTCCCCCAGTTACCGTTGAGGTGCACCTGTCTGGTGGCCTGCCGGCATTATCCATCGTCGGGTTGCCGGAAACCGGAGTGAGGGAAAGCAAGGATCGGGTTCGCAGTGCACTGCTGAATGCCGGTTTCGAATTCCCCGCCCGTAGAATCACCATCAATCTCGCGCCTGCTGACCTGCCCAAAGAAGGTGGCCGTTTTGATTTGCCCATTGCCCTGGGCATCCTGGCAGCCTCCGGCCAGATTCCCCCCGAAAGCCTCGAAAGCCACGAGTTTCTCGGAGAGCTGTCCCTGGATGGTGCGCTTCGGCCCCTCAAGGGGATATTGCCCGCGGTACTGGCGGCTCGCGAGGCGGGTCGTTCGCTGTTGCTACCGCAGGACAACGCCGAGGAGGCCGCCCTGGCCAGCCGTGATGATGTGCTTGCCGCCAGCCATCTGCTGACGGTCTGTGAGCATCTGGCGGGTCGTGCCCGGCTGGTTCCTGTTCCTCGATCTGAAACGCCGGGAGACGGTGCCGCAGCGGTGTCTGTGGCCGATCTCTCAGAGGTGCGAGGCCAGCAAGTGCCCCGTCGGGCGCTGGAGGTGGCCGCAGCTGGCGGTCACAATCTGTTGTTTTTCGGCCCTCCCGGAACCGGTAAAAGTATGCTGGCGAGCCGGTTACCGGGCATTCTGCCAGGTTTGCCAGATGAGGCAGCCATGGAGGTGGCCAGCGTGCATTCCGTTGCGGGCCAGCCGCTAAAGCCAGGTGGCTGGCGTCAGCCACCATTCAGGGCGCCTCATCACACGGCGTCTGCGGTGGCGCTGGTGGGCGGTGGCAGCAGTCCTCGCCCGGGCGAGATCTCTCTGGCGCACCGGGGGGTGTTGTTTCTCGATGAACTGCCGGAGTTTGAACGGCGGGTCCTGGAAGTGCTGCGGGAGCCTATGGAAACAGGCGAAATCTCCATCAGCCGGGCGGCGCGGCAGGTCACTTTCCCAGCGCGATTTCAGGTTGTGGCCGCCATGAACCCATGCCCGTGTGGTTACAGTGGTCACCCCAATATCGAGTGCCAGTGCACGCCGGCACAGGTGATGCGTTATCGGGCAAAGATCTCGGGGCCGTTACTGGATCGGTTCGATCTGCATGTGGAAGTTCCGGTGCAGTCCGGAGAGGTCTTGCTCGGTTCCGGGGTGTCCGGTGAGAGTAGCGCCAGTGTCAGGGCCAGGGTTCTGGCTGCCAGGGCCCGGCAGGAGGCTCGTGGGATGCTCAACTCGGCCCTCTCGGGAGCGTTGCTGGATCAGGCTTGCCGGCTGGATGCCGCCAGTGAGCGGTTGTTGACCCGGGCCATGGAGCGACTGGGGTTGTCGGCCCGGGCGCTCCATCGAATATTACGACTGGCCCGCACCCTGGCGGATCTGGAGGGTGCTGAACACCTGAGCCAGTCGCACCTGATGGAGGCGCTGGGTTACCGTCAACTCGACCGTCAGGCTGGCCAGGGGTCGGTTGTCTCCGCCTGAAGCTGCTGACTCTGGTAAACTGTGTGCCAGGTTTATTCCATGAGATCCGCTTTGAAGCTTGAGGACACAGAATGACTGACCAGAACGAGACTCAGGATACGAATCCGGTCACCACACGCCGCGGTGTTCGCAGCTTTGTACTGCGCCAGGGGCGGATGACCGAAGGTCAGAAGAAGGCCTTCGATCGCAACTGGGCCAAGTACGGACTGAGCCGTGACAATGGCATGATCGACCCCCGTGAGGTGTTTGGCCGCGATAACATGCTCAACCTGGAGATCGGTTTCGGGATGGGCAAATCCCTTGCCGATATGGCCGAAGCTGCACCCGAGCAGGATTTTATCGGCGTGGAAGTGCACCTGCCTGGCGTCGGCGCCTTGTTGAAAGAAGTGGAATCGCGTGGTCTTGAGAATGTGCGGGTATACAGCATTGATGCCAATGATGTGATTGACCTGTGTCTGCCGGATGCCTGTCTGGATCGGGTGATGGTGTTCTTCCCGGACCCGTGGCACAAGAAAAAGCATCACAAGCGCCGCTTGATCCAGCCGGAATTTGTTCAGCGCATCCGCCATAAGCTGCGGGTGGGCGGTATTCTGCACCTGGCCACAGACTGGGAGAACTACGCTGAGCACATGCTGGAAGTGATGAGTGCGTCAGAAGGCTTTGCCAATACTCAGGAGCAAGGTGGTTATTCGCCCAAGCCTGATGACCGCCCGATCACCAAGTTCGAGAAGCGTGGCGAAAATCTTGGCCACGGAGTATGGGATTTGTTGTTTTATCGCACCAACTGAGTTCAGTGGGAGTGAGTCAGGGGCCTGCGGCGGGAAGCACGGATGACCACCAGGCCCGCCATGCCAAGTATCAGGCCGGTGAATTTCACCAGCGCCAGAATGGTGGCGGTCAGGCTCAGGGAGTCTGAAGGCGGATTGAAGTTATTAAGCAGAACAATGTTTTCCGCTACATCGCTGATGCCTGCGATGACAAAAAGGGCGCGCACCCAGCGGGCGACCATCCGTTCCCGGATACCCGGTCTGTCCCGGGTGAAGTGGCGGGTTAATTGAAGCAGCGCGGCCAGATAGACCACGATGAACACAAAGTCGAGCCACAGTGATAGCCGTGCCATGGCGAGATTGCCGTCCCGCCAGCTGCGCAGAATGGCGTGAGTCTGCTCGGCGGTACCGGCCAGCTGTAAACTGACAATCCCCTGAGGCGCGGCGGACGTATGCAGTGGCTGGTTCAACGCCACCAGAACCAGCCACAGTGCCAGTGCAGCCACCAGGGAAACCTTCATGGGCAGCTTCATCGGGCGCATGGGAATAAGCGGTGGGCGCTGGGCTGAGTCCATCAGAGAAAGTGCTCCAGCAGGCTGTTCAGGTATCTTTGCCCCTTTGCCGTCGCCTGCAGACGGTCGGGGACGATCAGGTTTTCATTTCGTAACTGCTCAAGTTTTACCGCAATGGACGACAGTGGTAAACCTGTATGCTCACCGTACAGTCTTTCGTCGGTGCCGCTTTTTAGTCTCAACGCATTCATCATGAATTCCAGGGGCCGGTCTTCCGGCTCTATGGCTTCACTGCCAGCGGTGCGGGAGCCGATCCGGTTGAGATATGCGTCGGGCTGCCTGGTCTTCCAGTATCGCAGGATGCGTCCGTCGGCAAGGCTCACCTTGCCATGGCCGCCTGCCCCAAGGGCCAGATAATCCCCGAAGGTCCAGTAATTCAGGTTATGCCGGCTCTGAGCGCCCGGCAGGCTCCAGGCGGAGACTTCATAATCGTCCATCCCCGCCTGGCGCAGCAGATCTCCCCCGAGCTGGTAAATCTCCCAGAGCCGGTCATCGTCCGGCAGGGCGGGTGGTCGGGAGAAAAACTCGGTGTTGGGCTCGATGGTGAGCTGATACCAGGACAGGTGCCGGGGCTGGTAGCTCAACGCTGCCTGTAAATCATCCAGAGCCTGACTCGGTGTCTGGTCGGGCAGGCCATGCATCAAGTCGACATTGAAGTTATCAAAACCGGCCTTGCGGGCGGCTTCAATGGCGCTGTGGGCCGAAGCTCTGTCGTGAATCCGGCCCAGGGTTTTCAGTTGCGCCGGATCAAAGCTTTGAACACCGATGGACAGCCGATTGATGCCAGCCTCCCGGAAGCTCTCGAATCGACCAGTCTCCAGCGTGCCGGGATTGGCCTCCAGGGTGATTTCGGCCTCGGGGCTGAATGTTAGCCGTTCCCGGAGCCGCTCGAACAGGCGGTGGTAGAACGCGCCGCTCATCAGGGACGGGGTTCCGCCACCGATGAATACGGTTTCAATGGGGCGTTCCCGTACCAGGCCCAGATCCTGATCCAGGTCTTCCAGAAGGGCGTTCAGGTAGGCGTGTTCGGGAATCTCTCCCTTGACAGCGTGGGAGTTGAAGTCGCAGTACGGGCATTTGCGCACGCACCAGGGCACGTGAATGTACAGACTCAAGGGCGGGCAGACCGCCACGGGCAGGGTGGCGGTCACAGTATTAAAGCTCCGCCCTGAGTTGATCCAGAAGGCTGGCCAGAGCCCGTCCCCGATGGCTGATCCTGCCTTTCTGCTCCCGTGTCAGCTCGGCAGCGCTGCATCCATGCTCCGGTACCAGAAAGACCGGGTCGTAACCGAAGCCGCCTTGCCCGCGCGGCTCGGCAAGAATGCGGCCTGGCCAGCGACCATGGCAGATGATCGGCGTGGGATCGTCAGCATGGCGGAGATAAACCAGAACGCAGTGAAACTGAGCGCTGCGCTCTGCTTCAGGCGTGTCTTTCAACGCTGCCAGCAACGCCTCGACATTATCATTGTCGGTTGCCTCTTCGCCGGCAAAGCGGGCGGAGCGAACGCCCGGGCGGCCGTCCAGGGCATCCACGGCCAGGCCACTGTCGTCGGCCAGCGCAGGCAGGCCGGTGGCTTTCGCCGCATGGCGGGCTTTGATAATGGCATTCTCAACGAAGGTAACGGCCGGTTCTTCGGCCTCTGATACCCCAAGCTCACCCTGGGCGACCGGCTGCAAGCCAAGTGGCGCGAGCAGATCAGTCAGTTCGGCGATCTTGCCCTTGTTGTTGCTGGCGATGACGAGTTTGCGGGCCATGGTATCAGTCGTTGAACAGGGTATGGGAAAAACGGATCGGAAGATCTTCCTGGTGGCCGCTGGGGCGCGCCGTGACGTTGAACGTCATCAGATCTCCGGATTGATACTGGTACTGGGCAATGAAGTACACGGCATCACCTTCCTGAATGCGCCGGAACGCCAGAAAGTTCACCTGCTGGATATCGTTGGAGACCTGGCCTTCCACCTGCCCACTGACGGGCTGGATCTGGCCGTGCTCGTCTTCGGTCATGATCGAGATGTTAACGATGCCGATGCCCCGGCTGCGTTGCAGATTGTTGGCCTGTGCCACTTCCGGCGCCAGGAAGGTGCTGGGGAGCACGCTCCAGTGCACCTGATATTCTCCGAAATCCTTTTGTCCGGCCTGGCTGGTGATCGATACCAGCATGAGCCCGAATGCCAGAAACAGTGTCTTGCTTGCAGTCAGAAGGTTCATCATGTGCTCTCCCGTGTGATGCGGTATATGGCGATTTCCCCCAACAGATTGGGCCAGAGCCGCGCCAGCCAGCTGTTCTGATGCTGCCCGTCCACTACCCGGCGGCTTTTGATCTTGATGCCTTTCTGCCGGCACAGCGCTTCAAAATCCTTGAAAGTGCAAAGGCGGATATTGGGGGTGTTATACCATTTATACGGCAGTGCATCGGATTCGGGCATTCGGCCGCTCAGCGCCAGGCCCCAACGCAGTCGCCAGTGGGCAAAGTTGGGGAAGGTGACGATGCCTTCGCGACCCACCCTCAGCATTTCATCAATGACCTTGTCCGGGCGGCGTACCGCCTGCAGGGCCTGGGTCATCAGGACAATATCGAACATGCCATCATCGAAGTTGTCGAGGCCCTGGGTATCCAGGTTCTGCTCGATCACCCGTACGCCGCGGCCCATACAGGTGGTGATGTGGTCCGGGTTGATCTCAAGGCCAAATCCGGTGGCATTGCGCTCCCGTTGCAGGAAATCCAGCAGGGTGCCGTCGCCGCAACCCAGGTCCAGAATGTGGTGGCCCGGGCGCACCCACTGTTGAATAATTTCAAGATCTGCTCTCATGCGCCGACCTCCCGTGCTACCCGGTCCATATACGCAGTAAAGATGTCGGTGTATCTGGGGGTTGGGATCAGGAAGGCATCATGGCCCCAGGGTGCATCAATTTCGGCATAGCTTACGCGCTTTCTGGCGGAAATCATGGCATTGACCATTTCCTCGGAGCGCGCCGGCGAGAATCGCCAGTCGGTGCTGAAGGACAGTACCAGGTATTCACATTGTGCCGGTGCCAGGGCCTTGGACAGATCGCCGCCGAAGTCGTAGGCGGGGTCAAAGTAGTCCAGTGCCCGGGTCATCAACAGATAGGTGTTGGCGTCGAAGGTTTCGGAAAAGCGCTCGCCCTGGTAACGCAGGTAGCTTTCCACCTGGAACTCGGCGTCGAAACCGAACTTGTAGGCTTCCTCACGCAGTTCACGGCCAAATTTTTCGCCCATGGAGGCGTCTGAAAGATAGGTGATGTGGCCAACCATCCGGGCCAGCATCAGGCCGCGCTTCGGCACCAGATTCTCGTCGTAATAGCGGCCTTCGAAAAATTCCCGGTCCGAAGTGATGGCTTGCCGTGCGACTTCGTTGAAGGCGATGTTCTGTGCGGTCAGACGTGGAGTCGAGGCGATGACCACGGAATGCCTTAGCCGGTCCGGGTAGTCCAGGCTCCACTGCAGGGCCTGCATGCCTCCGAGGGAGCCGCCAACCACAGCGGCCCATTGCTGAATGCCCAGATGATCCGCCAGTCGGGCCTGGCTGGCGACCCAGTCAGCCACGGTAACGACCGGGAAATCCGGACCATAGGGTTTCCCGGTTTCCGGGTTGTTCGAGTTGGGGCCGGTGCTGCCGTGGCAGCCACCGAGATTGTTCAGGCTGACCACGAAAAACCGATTGGTATCAATGGGCTTGCCGGGGCCGATACAGCTGTCCCACCAGCCCGGCTTGCGGTCGTCCAGCGAGTGGTAGCCAGCGGCATGGTGATGGCCGCTGAGTGCGTGGCAGATCAGTACCGCATTGCTGGCATCGGCGTTGAGTTTGCCATAGGTTTCCACCACCAGATCGTAGCTTTCCAGCGACTGGCCGCAGGCCAGCTCCAACGGCTTGTCGAAGTGGATGGTCTTCGGGCTTACAAGGCCCACGGAATCCGAGGGCAGGGAATCAGGCATGGGTGTGATGAGTTCCTGGTTCGGTCCACTGGTGTCTGGCCACAGGCCTTGGTTGGCACCGGAACTGGCGCCAGCACTGCAGTTTAAAGGCGGGGGGAGGTTGCTGCAACCGGCGTTTAGGGTGCCTGTCTGGCGAGTCGCACCAAAGTAGTGCGGCTCGCCAGTGCCTGGTTACATGGCGCCGGAAATATTGACGACTTTTTGCTGGATCATCGTGGGCGCCGGCTTGCGAATCTGGCGCATCATGGCGTCGGCCAGTTCCAGCTGCTTGCGAAGGTCTGCCGTGGCATGATCCAGACGCTGGCGTTCGGCCCGGCTGTCCCGATCGGTGCGAACCATGTCGCGCAGGCGGCGGATCTGGTGCTCAAGCAGCTGTTTCTGTTCCATGGAGAACTGCATGATTGGCAGCAGGGCTTCGTGTGGCCAGCGCTCTACATCTTTGCGCACCCGGCCATGCAGCGTACGGGCCTCGCTCACCATCACATTGAAGAAGCGGCGGACCACCGTTGACTGTTCCGACAGCAGATTCTTCGGGTTATTGCGGAACCGTCGGGCTTTCTTGCGCAATTCACGAATGGCAATCACATGCCGGCCGGCCCGTAGCGGAATGGGCTCCAGGTGCCGGGCGCGGGTGTCTTCGTTGTATCTGCGATAGATGGCGCCTACCATTTTCTCCGCGAGCCGCCCTTCGCTCAGCAGGTTAGTGAGGTCGCTCTCCAGGAGTTCGAAAAAGTGTTCCATGGCCCGGTTCATGCCGGCCGTGGTCCAGCTTTTCGACATCATTTTCCGTACCTGGCTGGCGTGCTGCTCAAAGCGATCTTCGCTGACCAGCTTGGTGAGCATGTCACCCTGGGATTCCATCAGTCGACGCGATGAACGCAGAGTGATCAGCTTCTTGTAGTAGAAGTCATAATCCTTCTGGGCCCGTTCCGCGAGCCGGGACAGCGCGGCCTTGTCGAGGGTGGCGCCGGCGCAGGCCTGGCGTTCTTCTTCCAGGGCATCCAGGCGGTACTGCATGGCCGCCTGGCTGTTCTGTAGCATTCCCAGCAAGTCGTTGATCAGGTTCTGGGTAATCAGCTGCTCCTTATGCATCAGGATGCGCTGAATGATCAGCTGCTCCAGCCTACCGATGTTGGAGCGGTCGAACAGGTTGTTGTCTTTGCGAACCCGTGCCAGCAATCCCTGTTTTGCAGAGAGAGGAATAACGTCCTGCTGGCGGATGCCCAGATGGTCCGCGGTGTAGTTGCGAACACGGTCAATGGATTCCTGGGTGTGCTTCTCGCCCTGAAGGTCGTCCCATAGAACGTCGATCTTGTTGAGAACTGCAAACCGGCCGGCCCGGTGGTCGGCGTGCTCGGTATCGATATGCTCTTTCCAGATAGTCATGTCACTGGCTGTGACGCCAGTATCCGCGCTGAGCACAAAGATAACGGCATGGGCCCGGGGCAGCATGCTGATGGTCAGTTCGGGTTCCGAGCCAAGGGCGTTCAGGCCCGGAGTATCAAGAATGCGCAGGCCGCGCTCGAACAGGGGGTGGCGAATGCTGATCTGGGCATTACGCCAGGCCGGTACCAGCACATTACCGGGATTATTGCGATCGTGTTCCAGCATGGCCTCGTCGAAGCCCAGCTCCCGGGCCTCTTCCGGGCTCACGCTCTTGATCCGGGCAACTTCCGCCAGCACTTCGCGCATGACGTCCGGATTGCGCTCGTCGAGCTCATGCCGAATCCACTGTTCCGGCTTCTTGCGCAGCTGCTGCAGAGACAGCTCACCCGTGCGGGTTTCGATCGGGAGCAGAAGCAGATAGTTCTGGTTGGCGCTGCGATCAAAAAACAGCTCGGTCGGACACATGGTGGTGCGCCCGGCCTGGGATGGCAGCATGCGCTGGCCGTATTCCGAGAAAAACAGGGCGTTGATCAGCTCCGTCTTGCCACGGGAGTATTCACCAACAAAAGCAATGGTCAGCTCATCTTCAATGAGCAGCTCCAGCCCGTGACGAATACGGGTGCTGACGTCTTCTGAAAACAGGTTGTTATCCTGCAGCCACAGCCGATAGCGGCCAATCTGCCGGATCAGTTCCTTTTTCCAGTTGTGATACGCCTCAACCTGCTGCGACAGAGTTCCCTGCGGGTTCATCGGATAATCCTTCTGCGCGACTTCCGGGTATGTCCTGGGTGAGTCGGTGATGGTGAACACGTGTCGCCAATCGCTCGCCCAGATTAAATGCGTTTAATAATAACCTGTTTTGTTAATGTTTGAGGGTGCGCGAGTCGGCATTTCCGGGAAAGGGCCTGAGTTTGCTATCAAAAAGGCCAGCAATTCAGTGGGTTGAATTGCTGGCCATCGATAGTAACAAATCAGTGTATTGTGTAACGAAATGTATATTCGAGACGCGTGTTACATTCCGAGCCCGATTGAGCCCAGTCCGGCCGCCACTTTCATGTGATCAATGACCACGGTAATCACGTTCAGAATCAGGAACACGATGATTGGCGAAAGATCCAGACCGCCCATGGAGGGCATGATATTACGCACGGGTCGCATCACCGGTTCGGTGATCTGGGCCACCAGTTGAATGGCAGGGTGGCCACTCTGGGGGGCGATCCAGCTGACCACTACCACGGCAATGACCGACCAGAAGTAGATCTTCACGATCAGGCTGAGCACGTTCAGTACGGCCCAAACCAGCAGAGTAACCGGATTGATGGCGGGAATGCCGCCGTTCAGTGCGACCAGAATGAGGAAGAAGGTAATGGCCTGGATTAAAACCGCCAATACCAGGGATGCGCCGTCAATGCCGCCCCAGCCCGGAATGAAACGCCGCAGGGGACGCAGTGGCGGGTTGGTGGCCTTGACTACAAATTGTGAAATGGGATTGTAGAAATCCGCCCGCGCCAGCTGCAACAGAAACCGCAGCAAAACGATGGTCATATAGAAAGTGGACGCAATCAGCAGGATCGTAATAACAATATCTGCCAGCATGAAGCTGAGTCTCCGTTATCGGTTACTGTTTATCGGCCAGTTCTCTGGACATCTCGCGTGAGCGCTCGAAGGCAGCGCTGTAGGCTTTTTTCACCAGATCGCGCAGGCCGCCTTCCTCGAAGGTGTTGATGGCGCGTTCAGTGGTGCCGCCAGGGGACATCACGTTGCGTTTGAGCTGGCCGGGGTCATCCTCGCTGCGCGCGGCCATCTCGGCGGCCCCGGCCATGGTCTGAATGGCGAGGGCGCGAGCCGTTTCGGACTCAATGCCGGCTTCGGTTGCGGCGGACTCAAGTGCTTCCAGCATCAGGAAGAAATAAGCGGGGCCGCTGCCGGAAAGGGCGGTGACACTGTGCAGAAGGTTTTCGTCGTCAACCCACAGTGCCGAGCCGATGCTCTCGAACACTTTCTGTACCGCCTTTCTTTGATCGTCTTTCACCTGGCTGTTGGCGAACAGACCGGCGGCACCTTTGCCCACCAGAGACGGAGTGTTGGGCATCACCCGAACCAGTGGCAGCCCGCCACCAAGCCAGGTATCTAGTGTGCCGGCGGTCAGCCCGGCCGCAATGGAAACCATCAGCGGGCGGGTGTTCTGAACTACCGGGGCAATGTCCCGGCAGACGTCGCCCATCACCTGGGGTTTGACCGCGAGCACCACAATGTCCGCCTGTTGGGCGCAATAGCGGTTGTCGGTTGTGACGCTGACGCCGAAACGTTTGCGAATTGACTGAAGATGGCCGTCATCCGGGGCGCTCACCCAGATGTCGCCGGCCTGAAATCCGCTATCCAGCATACCGCCGATGATGGCGCTGGCCATGTTGCCGGCGCCGATGAAAGAGATGGTGGGTGATCTGCTCAAGGTTCACTCCCGGTCTTGATCGTTTGAATCGTTGGTTCGGATGATAGCAGGAACCGCAGCGTTCAGCTCTGGCTGTGTTTGGCCGGGCGGGCGCCGAACAGGGCCGTACCGACACGAACCCAGGTGGCACCTTCGGCAATAGCCATTTCCAGATCATCTGACATGCCCATGGAGAGGGTGTCCAGTGGGCCGGCTTCAGGATGGTCCTGCCGCAGCTTTGTCAGGGTGGAGGCCAGCTTCCGGAAACTCAGCCGCAACTCGGCCTCGGGTTGGTCCGGGTCCGGAATCGCCATTAATCCCCTCAGGCGCAGATTGGGCAGTTCGCCAATGGCCTCGAGCAGCTCATCAAGCTCGTCCAGCGTGCAGCCGGACTTGCTGTCCTCATTGTTGATGTTCACCTGCAGACAGATATTGAGCGGCGGCAGGGTCTCTGGTCGTTGTTCGCTGAGCCTGCGAGCGATCTTCAATCGGTCCACACTGTGAACCCAGGCAAAGGCTTCGGCAATCTGGCGGGTTTTGTTGGACTGGATCGGCCCAATGAAATGCCACTCTATACCCTCTATGTCGGAGAGCGCCTGCATTTTGTCCAGGGCTTCCTGCAGGTAGTTCTCGCCAAAGGCGATCTGGCCGGCTTCGAAAGCGGCCTTCAGATCCTCCGCCGGTCGGGTCTTGCTCACCGCGAGAAGGCGCACGCTGCCGGGCTCCCGTCCTGCCTGCAATGTTGCTTTTTGTATGCGTCGGGTTACGCTCCCGATGTTGTCTGCTATGCTGCTCATAATGTGAGTTTGCCGCTTCTGGACTAAAAGAAAAAGCCCTCCGAGGAATCCTATGGATATTACTGAACTGCTTGCCTTTTCGGCCAAACAGGGTGCGTCGGATTTGCACCTGTCTGCCGGTTTGCCCCCAATGATTCGTGTCGACGGCGATGTGCGCCGGATCAACCTGCCCCCCATGGAGCACAAAGAAGTGCACGGGTTGATCTACGACATCATGAACGACAAGCAGCGTAAGGACTACGAAGAGTTCCTGGAAACCGACTTCTCGTTCGAAGTCCCCGGCGTGGCCCGCTTCCGGGTTAACGCCTTTAACCAGAACCGCGGTGCTGGCGCGGTATTCCGTACGATCCCCTCGAAGGTTCTGACCATGGAAGATCTGGGCATGGGCCAGGTTTTCAAGGATATTTCTTCTGTGCCTCGTGGTCTGGTACTGGTAACCGGGCCTACCGGTTCCGGTAAGTCCACCACCCTGGCGGCGATGATGGATTACATCAACGATACCCGCTACGAGCACATCCTCACCATTGAGGATCCGATCGAATTCGTGCACGAATCCAAAAAGTGTCTGGTGAACCAGCGGGAAGTGCATCGGGATACCCTGGGTTTTAACGAAGCCTTGCGTTCGGCCCTGCGGGAAGACCCGGACATCATTCTGGTAGGTGAGCTCCGGGACCTGGAAACCATTCGTCTGGCACTGACCGCTGCTGAAACCGGCCACCTGGTATTCGGCACCCTGCACACCACCTCCGCCGCGAAAACCATCGACCGGGTAGTGGATGTATTTCCTGCGGAAGAAAAGTCCATGGTTCGCTCCATGCTGTCGGAATCACTGCAAGCGGTTATCTCCCAGACTCTGATGAAGAAAATGGGGGGTGGCCGTATTGCCGCCCATGAAATCATGATCGGCACCGCCGCCATCCGGAACCTGATCCGGGAAGACAAGATCGCCCAGATGTACTCGGCCATTCAGACCGGTGGTTCCCTGGGTATGCAGACGCTGGACCAGTGCCTGGAGCGCCTGTTGCAGAAAGGTCTGATCTCCCGCGAGGCTGCTCGGGCCAAGGCGAAGATGCCGGATAACTTCTGATACTGAAAACTGGGTAGAAAAATGGAATTCGAGAAACTGTTACGGCTCATGGTAGAAAAGGGTGGTTCAGACCTGTTTATCACAGCAGGGGTGCCTCCCAGCATGAAGGTGAACGGTAAGGTGTTGCCCGTTACCAAGAGGGCCCTGACGCCAGAACAGACGCGGGAGTTTGTCTACGGCGCCATGAATGACAAACAGCGCGCCGAGTTAGAAGAAACCCACGAATGCAACTTTGCCATCAGTGCCCGGGGCATTGGCCGCTTCCGGGTGTCGGCCTTCTTCCAGCGCAACCTTTGCGGCATGGTGCTTCGCCGGATTGAGGTGAAAATCCCCCAGATTGACGATCTGTCGCTGCCGGAGATCATCAAGGATCTGGCCATGACCAAGCGTGGCCTGATCATGTTTGTGGGTGCAACCGGTACCGGTAAGTCCACCTCGCTGGCGGCCATGCTTGGCCATCGCAACCGTAACAGTCGCGGCCATATCATCTCCATCGAAGACCCGATCGAATTCGTGCATCAACACCAGGGCTGTATCGTGACCCAGCGGGAAGTGGGTATTGATACCGAAAGCTTTGAGGTGGCTCTGAAGAACACTCTGCGGCAGGCGCCGGATGTCATTCTGATTGGTGAGGTGCGGACACGCCAGACCATGGAATACTCGGTTCAGTTCGCCGAAACCGGCCACCTGTGTCTGGCCACCCTGCACGCCAACAACGCCAACCAGGCGCTGGACCGGATTATCCAGTTCTTTCCGCCGGAGCAGCACAACCAGATCTGGATGGATCTGTCTCTGAACCTGAAGGCCATCGTCGCCCAGCAACTGGTTCCCACGCCGGACGGCAAGGGGCGTAAGGCGGTTATCGAGGTATTGATCAACACCCCGCTGGTGGCAGACCTGATCCGCAAGGGCGAAGTGCACAAACTCAAAGAGCTGATGGCAAAATCGAACGAGTCTGGCATGCAGACCTTCGATCAGGCTCTGTACAAGCTGTATGCCGAGGGCTCCATCACCTACGAAGATGCCCTCGCGCACGCAGATTCCGCCAACGATCTGCGCCTGATGATCAAGCTGGGTGCTGACGCCCAGGGTGCAGACAAGCTGTCTTCCTCCGTCGACAAACTCACCATTCAGGACGACTGACGTCCTCGTCTTCCGCCCCCGTTCACCGGGGGCGGCATCTAATACCAAAGTTGTAATTGGTTAGCGGCGCGAACCAGTAGCTTTGGCATTTGAGGCAGTTGCCATGTGCTGCGTATACTCCGCGCGATTCTAAAAAAGGAGACACCATGCACAAAAATACCAACGCACTCGTAAAAGCGATCCGTTTGGCGACGCTGGCAGTCATAGCAGCACCAGCCAGTGTTCTGGCCGGCGGTTTTTCCCTGAACGAGCAGAGCGCCAGCCAGATGGGCGTGGCCAATGCCGGCGCTGCCGCCAACCCCGAGAACGCCACCACGGTTCTGTTCAACCCGGCCGGTATGAGCCAGCTTTCCGGCACCAATATTTCGTTTGGTGCGGCGGTGTTGGATATTGATGCTGAGGCAAAGCGCGCTGAAGCGCGTCGCAATGTCCCCGGTGTTGAGGTTATGGCCGACGGCGAGCTCGGCGGCGATATTGCGGATCCTGCTGTCCTTCCAAACTTTTACATGACCCATGAGGTTAACGACAGCATCGACGTGGGCTTTGGTATTCATGCTCCTTATGGCCTGGCGGCAGACTATGAGGATGATTTCGTCGGACGGTTTTTTGCTGACAAGACCGAGCTGACGGCGATTGCTTTCACTCCGTCGCTCTCGGTGAACAACGGCAAAGGCCTTTCAATGGGCATTGGCCTCAACGTTATTTATGCCGAAGGACGTCTGACTCGTTCTCAGGACCTCGCCGGGCAAGTGTATCCGCAAGCTCTGCAAGCGGCGCTGGGTCAGGGCCTACCGATGGCTCAGGCTGACCAGTTCGCCCGCCAGACCGTGGCAGGGATGGACGATCCATACGCGGACATTGAAGGGGACGATATTGGTGTTACCTTCCGTGTGGGTTTTCTCTACGAACTCGATGACAGAACACAGTTTGGTCTGAGTGCCCAGACAGGCACAGAGCTCGAACTCAAAGGCGACGCGGAAATCAGCGGTGTGCCGGTTCCCGGGCAGCCCGGTGTGACGACAACGCTGAGCGAAAAGGTAGAGGTACCGCTGGCGATTCCGGAGGCCATTACGGTTGGTGCTCGCCATCGTCTGACCGATGACATTACGCTGCTGGCTGGTGCCACTTATGCACGGTGGAGTCGCTTCGAGGAGCTTGACATCGTCAGCCGTGAATCCGGTGGTGCGGTAACCAATGCACCCCAGGAAGGAGCTATCCTCAGCCACATCACCGAAGAGTGGAAGAACACCTGGCAGTTCAATGTGGGTGGCATCTGGCAGGCAACCCCGGAATGGGCGCTGAAAGCTGGCTATGCCTGGGATGAGTCTCCGGTGGATGATTACCTGACCGCCAGGATTCCATCCAGTGATCGTCACTGGTTGACCCTGGGTGCGCAGTGGAAGGATGTCCAGAGCGGGTGGACTGTGGATGTTGCAGTAGGTACCTTGCTGTTCACGGACGATCCTTCGTTCACCGAGCGCAACTACCAGCACGCAAACCCGGATCAGGTAGCGAATCTGCCGGGAACCAATATCGAAGACCCGAGCTATTACAAGGCCAAGTATGAACTCAGCGCCTGGAGCGCCGCATTCGAAGTCAGCAAAGCCTTCTGATTCTCGAATAGCCCTCTGAGGCTGATTCCTTCCGGAATCAGCCCACCACCCGGCCCCGGTAGATCACCTTTTTCTGCCGGGGGCAGTCAGTTCCCGACATTTCCGCCGCAGCTTTTTTGGCACCTTCCTCCGCTATGGGTTGTCCGCGGTACATCCGTGGCGCAATTTCCTCTTCGATATTGGCGGTATTCAGCTCCGGCACTCTCTGCTTAAGCGCTTCCCAGGTATGAACCAGATGCTTTGAACGGGTTTTACGGGCGTACTCGGCCAGGTGTTGCTCCAGGCCATCTTCGTTAAGGTGCAGTTTTACGCCGAATTCAGACTGGATTAGCCGGCGGCACTGATGCACGAGTTTCAGAAGACTGGGGTCGAACAGCCAGTTGCGTTCGCTGGTTGCGGAATTCATCGCTTGGACCTCGCATTGGTGTCACTGCATGGGGCGAAGGGCCCCGAGACATCGGAGGACAATGCAGAATTCGTGCCTCTGTGCCGATAGCCGTCTTTGCTGGTGTCTGCGAGAGTGTGAGCGGAGAGTCTGCCCTGTTTCTGTGCCCGGAGGCGGGATGTTGTTCAGAAACAGGGCGTTATCCGAAGTTGCGGAGTGTTTAGTGAGCCTGGTCCCAGTTGTCACCCACACCGGCTTCCACCAGCAGTGGCACATCCAGGCTGGCGGCGGCGGACATGCGCTTGACCAGGCCTTCTTTGACTTTGTCTACGGCTTCTTCGCGAACTTCGATGATCAGTTCGTCGTGGACCTGCATGGTCATGCAGGCATCGCTCGCGTGTTCGCTGCGTAGCCAGTTGTCTACCTCGATCATGGCCCGCTTGATGATATCGGCGGCCGTGCCCTGCATGGGCGCATTGATGGCGGTGCGCTCGGCGGCCTGCTGCAGCTGCTTGTTACGTGCGTTGATCTCCGGCAGGTACAGGCGGCGGCCGTAGAGCGTTTCCACGTAGCCGTCGTCATGGGCCTGTTTGCGGATGTTGTCCATGTATTTGAGTACGCCGGGGTAACGCTCGAAATACCGGTCGATGTATTCCTGGGCGGTTTTTCGGTCCACCTCCAGCTGGCGCGAAAGTCCGAATGCCGACATGCCGTAGATCAGCCCGAAGTTGATCGCCTTGGCACTCCGACGCTGGTCGCCGGTTACCTCATCCACTGTCACGCCGAAGACTTCGGCTGCGGTGGCCTTGTGAATGTCTTCGCCGTGTTCGAACGCGGTCAGTAGACCTCTATCGCCAGACAGGTGAGCCATGATGCGAAGCTCAATCTGGGAGTAGTCAGCGGCCAGCAACTTGTAGCCTTTCGGGGCAATAAATGCCTGGCGTATGCGTCGGCCTTCCCGGGTCCGAATCGGAATGTTCTGCAGGTTGGGTTCCGATGAAGACAAACGTCCTGTCGCTGTCACCGCCTGATGATAGGAAGTGTGCACTCGCCCGGTGCGGTGGTGGATAAGCTCGGGCAGGGTGTCAGTATAAGTGGACTTCAGCTTGCTCAGGCTGCGGTGCTCGACAATCAGCCGGGGCAGTTCGTGCTCGTGGGCCAGCTCCTGCAGAACCGGCTCGGCCGTCGATGGCGCGCCCTTTGGTGTCTTCTTGATGACCCGCAGGCCAAGTTTGTCGTAAAGGATGGCCTGCAATTGTTTGGTGGAGCCCAGGTTGAAAGCTTCGCCGGCAACCTCGTGGGCTTCCTTCTCCAGTTCAGCCATGCGCTCTGCAAGTTCCTGGCTGTGCTGGCGTAGCGTGCTGGCACTGATCAGGGTGCCCCGCTGTTCCATCCGGGACAGCACCGGCACCAGCGGCAGGTCGATTTCCCGGTAGACGGATTCCAGCTTGCCGGTGTCTTTCAGCCTCGGGGCGAGAGTCTGGTGCAGGCGCAGGGTGATGTCAGCGTCTTCGGCGGCATAGGGCCCCGCGCTTTCCAGATCGATTTGGTTGAACGTCAGTTGCTTGGCGCCTTTGCCCGCAATCGATTCGTAGGTGATGGTTTCTTCATCAAGATAGGTTCGGGCCAGGCTGTCCATGTCGTGGCGGGTGCCGACCGAATTCAGTACGTAGGACTCCACCATGGTGTCCTCGGCGATGCCCTCCAGCTGTATATCATGGTTGGCCAGCACGTTTTTGTCGTACTTGAGGTTCTGCCCGACCTTTTTGTGTTTCGGGTCTTCAAGCAACGGCTTCAGCTGTTCCAGCACAGAGTCGCGGTCCAGTTGCTCCGGCGCGCCCATATAATCATGGCCCAGTGGCACGTAAGCGGCCTTTCCCGGCTCAACAGCAAACGAAACGCCGACAATTTCGGCATCCATGTAGCGGAGGCTGGTGGTTTCGGTGTCGAAGGCGAACAGATCGGAATCTTTGAGTTTCTTCAGCCACTGGTCCAGGTCCGCCTGCTCGGTAATGACCTGATACTGCTTTTCCACCGAAGGTTTCGGCTGTGGTTGGCTGCTCTGGGAGCCGTCGTCTGATGAGGAGCCGTTTTCCAGTTCCGCGATCCAGGTGCGGAATTCGTACTCTTTGAAGAGCTCTAACAGACTGGCGTCGTCCTGCTGGCGTTCCTGAAGATCCTCCAGCCCGAATTCGAGTTCCACGTCGGTCCGGATGGTGGCCAGCTCCCGGCTCAGGGGCAGGGTGTCGGTTGCTTCCCTCAGGTATTCGCCAATTTTGCCTTTGATCTCGTCGGCATGCTCAATGAGGTTGTCGAGGTTGTCGTAGCTCTGTAGCCATTTGACGGCGGTTTTCGGGCCGCATTTGTTTACACCGGGAATGTTGTCGACTTTGTCACCCACCAGGGCGAGGTAATCGATGATCTGCTCCGGGGTAACACCAAACTTTTCAACGACCCCGTCCCGGTCCATGGCGGTTTCGGTCATGGTGTTGATGAGGGTAACGTGGTCGCTGACCAGTTGAGCCATGTCTTTATCGCCGGTAGACACGACCACATCGATGCCCTTGCTGGTGGCTTCATGGGCCAGGGTGCCGATGACATCGTCGGCCTCGACGCCGGGCACGATCAACAGTGGTAAGCCCATCGCCCTGACAATCTCGTGAATGGGTTCAATTTGTACCGCCAGATCATCCGGCATGGGGGGGCGATTGGCTTTGTATTCCTCATACATGTCGTGCCGGAAAGTCTTACCCTTGGCATCAAATACCACCACGGTTTTTGAGCCCGGAAAGTCCTGTTCAATCCGCCGCAACATGCTGATTACGCCTTTGATGGCGCCAGTCGGGTGATTCTTGCTGGTAGTCAGTGGCGGCAGGGCATGGTAGGCACGGAACAGGTAAGACGATCCGTCCACCAGAACCACGGGAGGGTTGGTTTGTTCAGTCATATCAAAACAGGTCCGGATTCTGATTGAAGCGTGGATTAGCTTGTGCAACTCTAGCCAGAAAGATGAACCAAAGGGTACCACGAAAATGAAACGATTCGCCTGTTCCGCCCTGCTGTGGGGCTGCTTCTCCGCGCCGTTGCTGGCCCAGGATGAAGGGGCTCTGGATGCCACCCCGGTGGTTACCCCTCAGGAACCTGTGGTTATTTCCGATTACCAGCCGCCGGAGGGTGGTGCGGAGATTGTTATTCGCCCCGGCGAGAAAGAAGTGTTTTATGAGTATCGGGTGAATGGCCAGCTGATGGAGATCAAAGTGGTGCCTGAAATTGGCCCGGAATACTACCTGGTGCCGGCCGACGGCGGTGGCTGGGTTCAGGATACCGAGTCCGACCTGCTTGTGCCCAGCTGGGTGATCTTCCGCTGGTAACCCGTCCTTCCGGTCAGATCAGGTTGACCTCAACCGGATCTGATCGCCTGCTTTCCAGGCCATCCACATCAATGGTTGTGATCGAGAACTCGTAGGCGCCGGGCTCCATCTCCGACAGGGTGTATCGGTTTTTGCTGCCATCGTTCAGCGGAATGACGCTGAAGCTCTCCTGATGTTTCAGTCGGTAATAGATGCGGTAACCGGCAATCTGACCAGGCGTCAGTGCTGAGCCGTCTTCACGGGTGAGCGGTGGATTCCAGACCAGGGTTTTCGGGATGTCGGCGCCAGGTGGCTGTGGCGTTTCCTGGTCGTCCGGCTGGCTTTGGCCGAGCGTGGCAAGCAGGTCGCCCTGCGCCTGTTTGAGGCGGCTGTCTGCCACCTCCGAAGCGCGTTTCGAATCCAGTTTACTGGCTCGCGTGTCTTCCTGGCAGCCGGCCAGAACTATGGCAAACAGGCAAAGGAGTGTGGCCGCGGTTCGTGACAGCGGACTGGGATAAAGCGTTCTCTTCATAACTACTCGCATACGGGGCGCTGCAGGTGCGCCTTCTGGTATTCGTTCGTATGGAGCCTGAATACAACCGGGAGACGGGCTTCGTTAAAACAGTGTGCGATTATGCCAGCGAGTATTCTGTGATCAAGTGAATAATCGGTAAAAACCCCTATCTGTGTTTAGTATGAACATTCTAATTTTTAGCCGTACTTTGATAGGTGAAAGTTACCAAAGGCTCTGCAAAACGCGGTGCCGAAACGACTCGGAAAACAGGGAGAACCACCATGGGTAAACTGAAATCCTATCAGGAACAGCTGCAAGACATCGTTGAGAAAGGCATCAACGCGGCTGAAGAGCAGCAGAAGAAGCTGGCGTCCAAGCCGTTTGATTATGCAGAAAAGCTGGAAGCGGAAGCGCGTGAGTACAGCGTAAAGACCCTGCGCAAGCGTTACAACGGCTACTCCGAGAACCTGTTCGAGCAGCTGCGTTCGCTGAACTCCCGCTTTGGCAATTTCGCCGCTGAGCTGGTTGCGAAGCTGGAAAAAGAAGCTGCCGAAGGTGCGGACGCCGTTTCTGAAGCAGCCGACGATGTTTCAGAAGCCGCTCAGGATGCCAAGAAGTCCGTAACGGCCAAGAAGCCGGCTGCGCGCAAGACCACTGCCCGCAAGCCTGCGGCCAAGAAAACCACTGCCGCCACTGCGTGATTCGGCGAGTTGGTGAGTCATACGCAAAGGGCGCTCGGTTGAGCGCCCTTTGTCATTAGTGGAGCTTAGTTTTCTTCCGGCTCCAGGGGGAGTGTTCGTGTCTCCCCGGTGATTTCTTCCAGGCGCTTGATGTCTGATTCGTAGGCCTTTTTCATTTCGCCGATATCCTGCCGCTGAGCGGAAATCTCCCGCTCGATGTCTCGAATCTGGGCTTCGAGCCTGCGGATTTTCTCCAGCGTCGTTTCCGGGATGTCCCGGCCAGCGCGCTCCATATCCGCCGCGCGGCTCTGCTCGCTGTCGAGCTGGCTGGAAATTACTGAAATGTTCCCGCGCTTCAGCTGGATAATGCCTTCCAGTTCGCGGATCTTGCGATGCATGGCGCGCACAGCCTGATCCGGATGGCTGAAGCGTTTCAGGAGCAGACGATCCTGCTCCTGCTGGATTTCCAGTTGCTTCTGGCGCTCTTTCTCCGCTTCCCTGGCGGCGATTTCTTCGGCGGTAGGGGCGGGGGCAACGGTTTCGACCACCCGGCCGTTGTTGCTCAGGATATCGTAACCACGTTTGGTCGCTTCCTGGGGAATGGTGTTGCTGATAACCAGCCGTCCGTTTTCATCCGTGTAACGGTACATGGTTGCCTGGGCGCCGGCCGCAAACAGCAGTCCGAAGGCCGCAACGCCGGCAACAACAGGAGAAACGGTCAGATGGTGACGCATTCATCAGACTCCGTAGCGGTCCCGGTAGCTGGCCACGTTCTCCGCATGGCCGGCAAATTCCGGATTGGACTTCAGGTAGTCCAGTACCTGTTCAAGACGAATGATGCTGACAACGGGGATGCCGAACTCTTTCTCGACTTCCTGGATGGCGGACAGTTCACCGTTGCCCTTTTCCTGTCGGTCCAGGGCAATCAGCACGCCCGCCGGTTCGGCTCCGGCGGCCCGGATGATGTCGATAGATTCCCGGATGGCCGTGCCTGCGGTAATCACGTCGTCAACAATCAGTACCTTACCTTGTAGTGGGGCGCCAACAATATTGCCACCCTCACCATGATCTTTCTTTTCTTTGCGGTTAAAGGCAAAAGGTTTGCTGTTCCCGTCTGCTGCAAGTGCCATGGCGGTTACCGTGGCCAACGGAATGCCCTTATAGGCAGGCCCGAAAATGATGTCATAATCCAGCCCGCTGCGTGCTATCGCAGCGGCATAGGCCTTGCTTAACTCAAGCAGGTCGTTTCCGGTGTTGAACAGTCCGGCATTGAAGAAGTAGGGGCTGGTGCGCCCGGATTTGAGTGTGAATTCTCCAAAACGCAGCACATTCCGCTGGATGGCAAACTCAATGAATTTTTGCTGATAGTCATGCATGGCAAGGCTTCTGGCGGGGTTTGATCTTTAATTAAAGCGTAAAAACGGTATCATACACACAAACCGAATCAGGGAACACGTATGCGGGTAGTATCAATCAGCGTCAATGGTCTTGAGCAGGCTGTTGAAAAGGGTTTTTTTGACTGGCTTGCCGAACAGGACGCTGATGTGGTCTGTGTGCAGGACCACCGCATGCGCGCCTACGAAATTGAAGACAGGAACCTGATTCCGGAAGGCTACGAGGCCTACTTCATTGATGGTGAACTGAATGAACACGGTGGTGTCGGCATCTACACCCGTCATTTCCCGAAGGCCATCATGTATGGCTTTGCCAATGAGCAGGCAGACCGGGAAGGCCGCTTTATCCAGGCCGACTTCGACAAGGTTTCCGTTGCCTGCGTGCTCGCGCCCTGTGCCCTCGGCCGCGAGGAAGAACTGATCGGTGAAGACGACCTGACGGTGCTCGATCACAAAGACGAGTTCATGGAAGCCTTTGGCATCCACATGCAGAAAACCCTGCGCAAACGTCGTCAGTTTATTCTATGCGCGAATCTGCAGACCGCTCACCATGTAACCGACGCCAGCCCGCTTTATCACAAGACCGATTTCTCCGGTTTCCTGCCCCATGAGCGCGCATGGCTGGATCGTTTGTTTGATGAAATGGGCTGTATTGATGCGTTCCGCGAGATCAACAAGCAGAGCAATCAGTTCACCTGGTGGCCGGAGCAGACTGAGGGTTCCCGTAAGAAAGCGGGTATCCGGGTGGATTATCACCTGCTGACGCCGGGTATTCGCAAGGCCATTCGTGATGGCTGGATTGATGACGAGACCCGGTTTTCTGATCATGCCCCGGTGATTATGGATTATGATATCGAGATCGGCTTCTGAGCTTTGGGATAGTCGGTCGCGTGTCCGGAGGGGGAAGCCTTTCCGGAACACGCTACAAGCACATCCCTGTGCGCTCGACTCCGGCCATCCCTGGCCGGAGACGGTCCCGGAAAGGCTTCCCCCTCCGAACCCGCTAGCTTTCAGTAGGCCGTCAGGCCTATGCGCTCAAAGCTTCTTTCTGCAGTTCAAACAACTGATCAATCGCTTTCCTTGCCAGCGCCAGCATGGCGTCCAGTTCTGCCTGCTCGAACGGCGCACTTTCCGCAGTTCCCTGGATTTCAATGAAGCCGCCCTGATCGGTCATGATCACGTTCATGTCAGTTTCAGCTTCGGAGTCTTCCGGGTAGTCCAGATCGGCTACCGGGGTGCCCCTGTAGACACCGACAGATACCGCCGCCACCATCTGTTTGAGAGGTGATTTCTTCAGGCGTTTCTCTTTTACCAGGTGATTCAGCGCGTCTACCAGGGCCACGCAGCCACCGGTGATCGCAGCAGTGCGGGTGCCGCCGTCGGCCTGGATCACGTCACAGTCGATGGTGATGGTGTGTTCGCCCAGCGCTTCGAGGTCCACTGCGGCGCGCAGGCTGCGGCCGATCAGGCGCTGGATTTCCACGGTGCGGCCACCCTGTTTTCCACGGGCAGCTTCCCGGCCCATGCGGCTGCCGGTGGAGCGGGGCAGCATGCCGTACTCGGCGGTGATCCAGCCTTTGCCTTCGCCGCGCAGGAACGGTGGCACTTTGTTTTCGACAGAGGCAGTACAGATCACCTTGGTATCGCCGAATTCCACCAATACCGAGCCTTCGGCGTGGCGCGTGTAGTTCCGGGTGATGCGGACGTCTCTGGGTTGCTCAGGCGTTCTGCCGCTTGGTCGCATAGTGTGTCCTGTTTTTGAATATGAATGTCCGGCTGGTGCCGGTCGGGCGTTTTGAAAGGGCAACGAGTATAGCACGTAGCAAGCGCCCGGCGGGGGAGGCTGCGTGCCCCTTTGGTCGGGTTCGCCGCTCCGGGTGTTTGCCTGTTAAACTCGATGTTCCTTTGACGAACACTGGAGTCACTATGATCCGCAGCATGACTGCTTTTGCCCGCAAGGACGCCCAGGGTGACTGGGGTACTCTTACTTGTGAGATTCGTACCGTGAATCACCGCTATCTGGAACCTTCGTTCCGATTGCCGGAGGCTTTTCGTGAGCTTGAGAACCGGTTTCGGGAGGAATTGCGCAAGCAGGGCTTGAAGCGGGGCAAGGTCGATGTCTCCATGCGCCTGCAGTCGGCCGAGAGTGATGTCCAGGGCTTTGAAATCAGTGATGAGATGGCCCGAGCTGTGAACGAGGCGGCCAATCATATCAACCGTATGCTGGATAACCCGGCCCACATCAATGCGCTCGATATTCTGCGCTGGCCGGGGGTGATGTCTCTGCCCGAAAAGGACTACAGCGCGGCGAAGGAGGCAGCGGCAGATCTGTTTGCCGATACCGTGGCTGAGTTGACGAGTGTGCGCGAACGGGAAGGCGAGCGCCTGAGGCCGTTGTTCGAGGATCGTCTGGCCACCATGGGTAAGCTGGTGGCTGAGGTGCGTGAGAAAATGCCGCAACTGCTGGCCGCCCAGGAGCGGAATCTGAAAGACCGGTTCGAGAAGGCGAAAGTGGAGCTGGATCCGGAGCGTGTGGCCCAGGAAATGGTCATGCTGGCCCAGAAAAGTGATGTGGCGGAGGAGCTGGACCGGCTGGATGCCCACATCAGTGAGGTTACCGACACCCTGAAGAACGACGATGCTATCGGTCGGCGCCTGGATTTTCTGATGCAGGAGCTGAACCGCGAAGCCAACACCCTCAGCAGCAAAAGCATCGATGCGGCGGTTACCCGTATTGCGGTGGATCTCAAGGTGTTGATCGAGCAGATGCGGGAACAGGTGCAGAATATTGAGTGATGTTCTTGGGGGTTCGACGTTGTTCTTGATGGCATTATAAATCAAATAGTTATGTAATTTTGACGCTCATAATGTTCGTGTAAGTTCTGCCAAGTTTGGGTAGTGATGGGTAGTAGATTGGGGAGTATTTTCTCGCTATATTGTATCGGCGAGATTGTACTCCCCAATTTTTTTAAGGCAGGAAAGTGGGCAAGCTACACGACAAGACCGTCAAGAAACTGATCAAAGAGAAGCCATCCGTGCGGCATGCCGATGGCAATGGTCTCTACCTCATGACCCCGAAGCGCGGCGATGCCTACTGGATGCTGCGCTATACCACCCCAGCTACCAAGCTCCGGCGCGAATACACCATCGGCAAGGTGGACGACTGGTCATTGGCCGACGCCCGTGATGAGGCGGCGAAGCTGAGGTTGGCGATCAAGCGTGAGGGTGCTGACCCGGTTCAGGAGCGGCAGAAGGTCAACCAAAACCCCTTCAAAACGCTCAATGACCTGTACGCGGACTACTACGAGCTTCGCAAACGAGAAATCGCGTCCCACCATAAAGAGAAGAGCCTGTACGAGCGTGAGGTCGCCTGGCGCATCGGAAAGGTGGAACTTGAAAAGATCCGACCAGTGGATATCAGTGAAATCCTGCGGGACGTGGCCACTGGCTATGACGACAATAAGCCCCGCCCAACCCTATCAAATGATTTGATGCGCCTGCTGAGGAACCTGTTTGATCATGGCATCAAACTGGACGTCACCAGGTTCAATCCAGCCTCGCCATTCCGTCCCAGGGACGCCGGCGGGGAGGAGAAGGCCGCCAACTACCCAATGAATGAAGACGAAGTCACCGAGTTCTTCACCAAACTCCGGGTGATTCCGGCGCAGTTCAGCCGTGAAAACTACCTGGCCTGTGCTTTGTTGATTGCGACCTGTACGAGAAAAATGGAGCTGCTGGCAGCGCCTTGGTCGGAATTCGATCTGGAGAACCGTATCTGGTACCTGCCCGAGGAAAGGACCAAAAAGAGAAGGGCCATCGATATCCCGTTGGCGGAGCCCGCCGTGGAATGGCTGAATGAGCTGAAGGTACGTTCCTGCGGTAGTGAGTGGGTATTTCCAGCTCGCAGGATCAGTAAAAAAGCACGGACGCCGTTTGTGTGTGAAAACACGCTGAACCATGCGCTCAAGAAACTCTTTGAGAAAAAGTTCTTTTCGTTCGACAAGCGCCGCGTCCACGATCTGCGTGGCACGGCCAGGACGAAGCTGGGCAAGCTTGGTTTTGATGACAATCTGGCTCAGCGCTGCCTGAATCAACTGCCCGGCAACCGGACGGACCGGGTTTATAACAAGCATGCGTACTTTGAAGAGCGAAGAGCGGCTCACGAGGCGCTCTGCGAGTGGCTGGCGCCCATCGTGAGAGGTGAAGTCAGCTCTGGAGGGTAAAGGGGCCAGATCAGGCCCCTTGTTGCTCAATCCAGGCCAACAGATCCGACAGGCGCCAGGCCACTGAGTTGCATCCCAGCTTGAGTCGTGCCGGAGCCACTCGCTTTCGTTCCAAGGTCCACCACTGCGTCCGGCTGACGGCTGTAATCGCTCGACGGTCCGACTCCCGAACCAGCCGCTCACACTGTCCAGAACGAGCCAGCAGCTTGGCGCGCACCTCCTCCGAAGGCGGACTGAAGGTCTTGTTACTCATTCTCCGTTACCTCCGAATCAACACTGGGATAAGTGGGAAACTGGGAAAGTCCATCTCCATCCGGTAGCGCTTCCCAATACGCCTTGATGCGATCAGGCCACAGGGCGAAAAAACGCTCCGATCGATCCCGTAGCTTGATTTTCATGGTGCCACGGCTCTGTTCATTGGTTTCCAGGAAATCTCTCTGGATCAGCGGCTCAATTTCCCGGGTGTATCGACTTCGAAGGCCAAGCTCCTTGATAAGAGTATTTTTGGGTATCAGCCACTGCGTCTCACCGGCCACTTTGCGTCGCAGACCAATTGCTCTTCCGTAATCCCCCCGCTCTATGTCAACGAGACGGTGATTCCATTTGTAAATAGCATCGCGAAGGCGGGCCAACAGGCGGTACTCCTCCGAATTGAAGATGTGACCCCGGCTCCGAAGCCAGGCTCCAACGACTTGGTGTACTGCTCGAACCGACTCCGCTTCCGTCCAGGGGAGGAGATAGTTCCGACATGCCAGGCATAGTGCAGCGGTGATCAGTGCGAACCGCCTGATCACTCGGACGACTTGCGAAGCCATATGAGGGGTCTTCCATTGCTCCGTCAACCGGGCAACCTCATTCTGGATGTAGCTGGGTAGGTCATTCACATCTTCTGTAAGACGCTCGAGCCAGTGCCGGAACAGTGTGCCGTGGTAGTGCCCGGTACGGCTTTTCAACGTGTCCACGAACTCTTGGGCACTGTTGAATCCATGCAACTTGTCAAAGGCTCCAAACCTCCCAAAAATCGGAATCTCGACAAGTCGGGTTTCTTGGCCGGCTTTAACCGACTTGCCTATTTCCTGAAATACTTCCGATAGCCATACCTCACCGGTACTTAAAGCCAGAGTTCGCCAGTGCGTTTGTGCAGTAAGGTCCCCTGATATATTCGCACGCAACTTACTGGCACCGGTCATTATATGATACGTCGCTACATCGACATCTTCCGGGCGCGCCAGGCCAATTTCATCCAATGCCAGCAACATGTCATTGTGCTCAGCAGCCACGGCTGCCAAGCCATTGGCAGTCGATACCCAGTTCCGCACAAACGTTGGTGCACCACACACGCTCGCGGCCGCCTGCAGTAGTGTCGTTTTACCGCTGGAGCTATTGCCGCCGAAGTGAAAAGCCCCATTTTCAATCTCCGCATGCTTCAGCAGTGGTGCCGCAAGGGCTACCCCAATGCTGAACATCGCCAGCGGGTTGCCCTCACACAGCTTCCCCACTTGAGCTTGCCAATCCTGGAGAGAACCGTTTTCCTGAAGTAGAGGGGAGGTTGATAGCTGCCCGACGAAGTAGTGCTGCTCATCCGCCTGACCTGCCGTCCAGCTACTCGTCGCGAAGATGGGGCCGTGCCAACCTGTACGGTCGACGGTTGTGGCCGGCGGCGCCTTTGCCATTTCCTCAAGCAGGTAGCGTTGTAGTCGTGCCCAACTGATATTGCCAGGCTCCAGCGGATAGCCGCTGTCCACGAGCAGCTCCCGTATCTGTCGGGCGTTATCGCCGTTCAGGTTGCGCGCATACACCACCTCGCGGAGCAGGACGTTGTCCATATTTTTCCACTGCAGCAGCGCACCGTGACCGTGCTTCTTGTTGGAGAGTCGGGTTCTGGCAATAACCTCAATCCATCCACCAACTCTTTGCCATTCATCAGAGCTGAAGCAGTACAGGCCAGAGTCTCTCAATTGAAATTTCATTTGCCCCTCCGTCACAACCGATCCAGCCAGTTTCTAACATCCTGGATCCGAAACCTGACGGCTCGACCTTGCGGGTTTGGCTTGATGGGGGCGGGGAAGCGACCTGATCGGACGTATCGACGTAGCGTGGCTTGCGATAGCTGAGTGACGGCGCACACTTCTTCGTATGTGAGCAAGCGCTCGTTGGTCTCGCTAGAAAACATGTGTTTCATTATCTACTCCTGGTTCGTTGATTAACGGCAGGAGTGATTATTAGTAATCAGGAGTCAGGACCAGAACCGTGAAATTGGCCATTTTGGGCGCAAAGAGAAAAAAATTATAACTAGATGAAATTAAAGGTTAACTTCTGTCATTAAGGCGATTTTCATGGGAGCCTCATCGGTTTACGAGCAAAATCTGGCGAAATGTAAGCAATCGCTGTTACCCGCCACCATCACGGCATCATTTTGTGAAGCGGTAATGCGCATTGACTTTCACATGTGAAAGTCAATGCTGGACGTGATCAAAACAGCCTCTTAAAGAGCCTTTTCGAGGCCCTGTTATTTTACGGGGCATGTCCATATCACAACGGGGCTCCAAAAGGTCTCTTCCAAGCCCTTTGTAAGTGCCCCGAGGAAGTAGCGGGAATTGTCGTAGCGACGACAGTCAGTCCGGTTCCATCAAGCCACCGGATACCGGTGTTTTCACTGAGGTGGGAGGCCAGGGTCCCAAATAAATAATGGAGCGCGGATCCTTCAGCCCATGCGAGCTATTTCATGGCGCGTGGGAGCGCAGCGGCAAAGTCCCAAATCAGGTAGTCACGTGGACAGGAATTGGAAAGGTCCCATGGCTTGGAGGAAGGAATCTGCCTCCGCCCCCGCCTTTGTGTCCAAAAAGGACAAAAGCACATGGCAGCTCAAAGCACTCGACGGATTACGATTGTTGGCAAATCCATAGCGAGGAGCCAGCCATGAGCAAACGAATGACCCACCAGGAAATCTGCGAAGAGTGGGAGGCGGTCAGCCGAGCCCAAAATGTGAACCACCAACGTGGTATCAAAGCCGCCATAACGCAATGCCGTCAGTTTCTGACGGCGATTCACCAGCAAGCGGACGTGGAGCAAGCGAGGTACCGCTATCTGGCGCAGCGGCTCTGTGATCACTTCTGGTCCCACAACGTCGCGCATCGTACCGACCAGACACCCGGCTATCCCGGGCACTTCGGCTGCCGCGTCCGACTCCGGAGAAGAAAGCTGGAGTTGTCCTGGTACTACAATCGCTTCGTCCAGAAGAAGAGCGGCGAGGGACGATCAGTGTTCAGTGAGTACATCCGCAAAGAAGGTCGGTTCCGCTATCACAAACCAGCCTTCACGCGGGCACAGGATTGGGAGAAACCGCTCATCATGGAAACTGAGGATGGTTTTGAAATGTTGCGAAGGCTCAATGCCAACCAGGCGGAGCTTTGTCGAATCGTGCGGAAAAGCGAACGCCTCCTGAAAGATCTGGAGGAGCACCTCGGTGGACTGAAGGAGGCTGCCAGCGGGAGTGCAAGCCCCTCAAGCGAGGAGGGATGAGGGCTGTTTGGCGGTAAAAGGCATGCCGCTCACACCGCAGGTGTTGATTGCGTGGGGCTATTGATGGGATCGCCCAGATTTCAGGTGGCTATATATGCCGTTCTTTGCTGGTCTATCCGGGTCAAATCGGTTGAATGCAGCGTGGTACCTCTATATATTGATCAGTCAATGTAGTGTAGGGCTGCTCAGCCCATGAGACCGTGCCGCCTGAGATAAGGTGGCAACACCATCGCCCATAGGAAGCGAAAACATGGCCGAGATGGAAGATCGCTGGTTATCCGTAGACGAAATAGGCAAGCACCTCGGTGTCAGCAATGACACCGTGTACCGCTGGATCGACAAGCACGCAATGCCCGCCCACCGTATGGGGCGATTTTGGAAGTTCAAAAAAGTCGAAGTGGATGAGTGGGTCAAGGGCGGTGGAGCCGCTGAGACGAGCAAGGGTGAGCGTTCCGAATGACCCGAGGCAGGTATCGCATCTCTTTCACGTCCGGCAGCCTGTATCACCGAGAATCGGTGAAGCTGGCCGATCTGTACCTGTCGCTACGTGACTGGGGAGAGGTACGGACTCACGTTCTGCATGACAACCTGCTACAGGCCAGAACGGAAAGCACGGCAAAGCGTACCTGTAGAGAGGCGATTGCACGCCTGAAGACGTTGACTGAAAGCGAACTGACTTTCCTGGCCGAGGCAAACCACCAGGACCAGGCTCACCTTCTGTGGGTTGCGGTGTGCCGCCTGTACCGCTTTATCGCGGACTTTGCGGTGGAAGTGCTACACGAACGGTTTGTCGCGATGAAGCTGGATCTCAGTTTTGAGGATTTCGATGCCTTCTATAACCGTAAATCGGAATGGCATGACGAACTGGATAATGCCAGCGCCTCAACGCGCGATAAATTGCGGCAGGTCCTGTTCAGAATGCTGCGGGAGGCAGGGTTGTTAGCTAAGGACAAAACCATAAACGCAGTTCTGCTAAGCCCCAGGCTGGTTGAGTTGCTGCGTCAGAACAATCCTGACGAGTTTTTCTACTTCCCAGTCTATGAATCCGATATCAGGGGGATGTCAGCTTGAGAAAGGACATTGCCAAAATGCCGATGCAGGAGCGACTACAGCACCTGTTCAGCGTGGTTTCCGGCCAGCGGTTCCTGAACAAACAGGGACTGGGTAATGAAGTGCCTTTCTTCATCTGCCCCTACCGGCCTGAAGAGGCGGTCGAGATGGAGCGTCTTCAGCGGCAGTTGGTTAACCGGCTAGAGCAGGCGGGCATCCGGATCCTGAGTATCAATCTGTACGACCTGGCCGTCGATATCTTGAAAGAAAGAGACATCTGGGAGCAGGTGTTGGAGCTCGAGCCCACGGTCTCAAAGGATCAACTGAAAGAACTGCTACAGGGAGTGCTGGACCCGGAAGCCCATTTGGTGCCCGCTATTGCGGCAAAACTCCAGTCCGTTGAGTTTGACGTGCTGTTTCTCTCAGGGGTGGGCGAGGTCTTCCCCTACATACGCTCCCACAACGTGCTCAACAACTTGCAGAGCACCGCCAAAGACCAGCCAACGGTGATGTTCTTCCCGGGCTCCTATACCCACTCGCTGGAAACCGGTGCATCTCTGGATCTGTTCGGCAGGCTGCATGACGACAAGTACTACCGTGCGTTCAACATCTTTCATTACGAAGCCTGAGCGGACGATACGATTCGAGGCGTAATCATTAAGGGAAAGTACAATGACATTGAAGAATATTTTTCTAAAGCCCGTTGACCGCCCCATTGAAGGCGTTATCAAAGCCGACGATGAAGCCAGTCTTCGCCTCGAAATTGAAGAATACGTACTGACCAACGAAGTCGAGAAACGCCTCGAAGAGTTCCTGGACGCCTACAATAACTACGAAGGGGCGAACGGGGTCTGGGTATCCGGCTTCTTCGGCTCAGGTAAGTCGCACCTCCTCAAGATGCTGGCCCTTCTGCTTGAAAACCGGGAGATGGACGGTGCTACTACCCTGGACCTGTTCCTTCCCAAGTGCAGTGAGAATGAAATTCTCCGGGGCGACCTGAAACGAGCTGTCTCAATTCCGGCGAAGAGCATTCTGTTCAACATCGACCAGAAAGCCGATGTCATCAGCAAAACCCAAATCGATGCGCTTCTGGCCGTGTTCGTTAAAGTCTTCGACGAAATGTGCGGCTACTACGGCAAACAAGGGCACATTGCCCAGTTTGAGCGCGATCTGGACGGCCGTGGCCTGTACGAACAGTTCAAAGCCGAGTACGAGGCCATCGCCGGTCGCCCCTGGCAGAAAGGCCGGGAGCAAGCCCTTCTGGAAGGCCCGAATATTGCCAAAGCCTACGCCGCTGTGACCGGTGGCGACCCGCAGTCGGCAGCGGGCATTCTGGACAAGTACCGCAGCGAATACCGCGTTTCAATTGAAGACTTCGCGGACAATGTGAACACCTATATCGAGAAGCAGGCAAAAGAGGGTGGCCACAAAGAGTTCCGCCTGAACTTCTTTGTGGACGAGGTTGGCCAGTACATTGCCGACAACACCAAGCTGATGACCAACCTGCAAACCATTGCCGAGAGCCTCGCCACCAAGTGCCGGGGGCGGGCCTGGATTATCGTCACCGCCCAGGAAGAAATGAAAAACGTGGTTGGCGAAATGGGCAAGCAGCAGGGCCACGACTTCTCGAAAATTCAGGCACGGTTCAATAACCGTATGAAGCTGTCCAGTGCGGACGTGGCGGAGGTCATCCAGAAGCGCCTGCTAACCAAGACCGAAGAAGGCGTCAATCAGCTGTCGGACGTCTATCACGCACAGGCGAACAACTTCAAAACCCTGTTTGACTTCGCGGATGGATCGGCCACCTACCGGAACTTCCGGGACAGGGACCACTTCATCCACAGCTACCCCTTCGTCCCCTACCAGTTCGCGCTGTTTCAATCGGCGATCCAGAACCTGTCGCAGCACAACGCCTTCGAGGGTAAACACAGTTCCGTCGGTGAGCGCTCCATGCTGGGTGTTTTCCAGCAGGTGGCCATCCACATCGGCAACCATGAGGTGGGCCAGCTGGCCACCTTTGACCTGATGTTTGAAGGCATCCGCTCTGCACTGAAATCACAAATACAGCGGGCGATTATTCAGGCCGAGAACCACCTCGATAATGCCTTCGCCATCCGGCTGCTGAAGGCCCTGTTCCTGGTCAAATATGTCAAGGAATTCAAGCCCACGGTGCGCAACCTTTGCGTGCTGATGCTGGATGCCTTCGATCAGGATCTGCCGGCACTTCGCACCAAGGTCGAAGAAGCCCTGAGCCTTCTGGAGCAACAGACCTACATACAGCGCAACGGCGACCAGTACGAGTACCTGACGGACGAGGAAAAGGACGTCGAGCAGGAGATCAAGAACACAGAGGTTGAGTCATCGGACGTTGCGGACGAGCTGGAAAAGATCGTTTTCGACTTTGTTATAAAACAGCGCAAAATCCGCTATGACGCCGGCTCCTCCCAAAACCAGGGGCAGGACTACTCCTATTCGCGCAAACTGGATGATCGTCTGCATGGGCGTGAATACGAGCTCTCGATCAATGTCATCAGCCCGTTCCACGAGCATACTGACAACGAGCAGATGCTACGCACAGCCTCGACCTACAAGGCGGACGAGCTGTTCGTGCTCATGCCGTCGGACGAGCGCCTGGTGCGCGATCTGCTCATGTTCAAGCGCACCGAGAAGTACATCAAGCAGAACATTTCCGTTACCCAGCAGGAAGCCGTTAAGCGGATCCTGAATGACAAGGGCTTTCAGAACCGTGAGCGCGAGGCCAGGCTCCGGCAGCAGGTTCAGACCCTCATTGGCAAGTCCAAGTTGCTCATTGGCGGCGCCGATGTGGAAGTGGCGAATGAGGACCCCCAGACCCGCATTATTCGGGGCTTCCATGAGCTGATTTCACGGGCTTACCCCAACCTCCGCATGTTGCGCGGCGTTTCCTACACGGAAAACGACATCAGCAATTGCCTCAACCGCACAGACGATGGCCTTTTCGGTAATGACGCCACGGCCCTGGCGGAATCCGAGCAAGAGGTGCTGGCATTCATTCAGAGCAACAATCGGGGCGGTGTCCGCACCACCCTCAAGAGCCTGCTGGAAAAGTTCGAACGCAAACCCTACGGCTGGTATTACGCCGCGATTCTCTGCACGCTGGCCAACCTTTGTGCCCGTGGCAAGGTGGAGGTTCGTCTCGACGGTAACATCCTGGAGGACAGCGAGTTGGAGCGCGCCCTGCGTAACACTCACGGCCACGGCAACGTGGTGCTGGAACCACAGATTGAGTTCACCGCCTCTCAGGTCCGAGCCCTCAAGTCGTTCTACGAGGACTTCTTCGACAGCCCGCCCCGCAGCAGCGAAGCCAAGGCCCTGGGTAAAGAGGCCGGCGACGCCTTCCAGGACATGTACCACGACCTGGATCGGCGGATAGCGCAGGTCGATCAGTACCCGTTTCTCAATGCCTTGAAACCTGCCCTGGTGACGCTGAAAGAGGTCGCCGGAAAGCCCTACACCTGGCACCTGACGGAATTGGGCAAGCAGGAAGACCAGCTGCTGGACCTGAAAGAGGATGTCATCGACCCCATCCGCAAGTTTATGGGCGGTTCACAAAAAGACATCTACAACCAGGCTCGGTCCTTCCTGCAGAGCCAGGAGCCCAACTTCATCTATGTGTCCGGGGACGAGATCGAGCAGATCCGCACCATCCTGAACGACCCCAACTGCTACAAAGGGAATCGCATTCAGCAGCTCAAGGGCCAACTGGATAGCCTGCAGGAGCGCATCGACGAGAAAGTGCAGCAAACCCGAGCTCAGGCAGAAACCTCCCTGAAGACCATGCAGGAACGCATGCAAAGTATGGACGAATATCAGTCCCTGCCGGAACCACGCCAGGATGAGCTCAACAAACCGTTCCGGGATCTGGTCGACTACATCGGGCAGGAGCGCCTGATTGCCGTGATCAAGGACCGTACCCGGTACTTTGAAGAAGAGGGCTACCAGAAGCTGCTGGGCAAAATGGTGGCGCTGGCCAATCAGAAATCAGCACCGGCAGACGACCCCGATCAGCACCCAGGTAGCCAGAGTGAAGACCAGAGTGACGGGGGGACTCCCGAGGTCAAGGAATCGGCAGCCGACTACGTTCACACCCGCAACCTCCGTGTCGCGTTCGACAAGGCCTGGCTGGCCAACGAGGGTGATGTGGACCGGTACCTGAATGCCCTGCGCGAGGCCCTGCTGGTTGAAATCCAGCAAGGCCGCAAGGTCCAGATCTAAGCGTGCCGAACCGTCTAACCGGTCGATGTTGGGGATAGCCATGCACGAAGCCGAACAGGAAATCCAGGCGCTCATTCGAGGCGGCGAAAGCCTCGCCGTCGAGTTCAAGAGCGACGTCAAAAGCCTGCCAGACCGGGATCTGGTGGCCGCGGTGGTGGCCCTTGCTAACACCGAGGGCGGCGACCTGTTCCTGGGCGTTGAAGACGATGGCACCCCGACAGGGTTGCATGCCAACCACCACAACCTCGCTGGCCTGCCCGCACTGATTGCCAACAAAACCATTCCCTCGTTGGCTGTGCGCGTTGAGGCCCTGGAGCTGGAAGGGCAACCTATTGCCAGGATCCAGGTGCCCAAGTCCCGGCAGTTGGTGTCCACCTCGGATGGCCTGCTGCAACGTCGGCGCCTGAGAATGGACGGCACTCCGGAGGCCGTGCCCTTCTACCCCCATGAGTTTGTTCAGCGCCAGTCCAGCCTGGGAGTAACGGACCCCTCGGCCTTGCCGGTGGAAAACCTGGCGGTTGAGGATCTGGACCCGATTCAGCGGATCCGCATCCGCAACGCCATCAAGAAATACGGCGGCGACCAGAGCCTGACGCCCCTGGCGGATGATGAGCTGGACGGCGCCCTGGGGCTGACCGTGAACGTGGGAGGCCAGCGTCACCCCACCGTGGCAGGGCTGCTGCTGCTGGGGAGCGACATGCAGCTCCGACAACACCTGCCCTCCCACGAGGTAGCATTCCAGGTGCTGCGCGGTACCGATGTGCTGGTCAATGAGTTCTACCGCAAACCGCTGCTGGAGACCTTCGAGGAGGTCGAGGTACTGTTCCGCGCCCGGGTGGAAGAAGAGGAGATTCAGGTCGGACTGTTTCGCGTGCCCATCCCCAACTTCGACCGCCGGGCCTTCCGGGAAGCCTTCGTAAACGCCCTGGTTCACCGCGACTACAGTGCTTTGGGCGCTGTACACGTCAAACTGGACGATGACGGTTTGAGCATCAGTAACCCGGGTGGGTTTGTAGAAGGTGTGAATCTGGACAACCTGCTGGTGGCCGATCCCCGCTCCCGTAACCCATTGCTGGCCGACATCATCAAGCGCATCGGCCTGGCCGAACGCACGGGCCGGGGTATCGACCGGATCTTCGAGGGCATGCTCCGCTACGGGCGTACTGCACCGGACTACTCCATGTCATCCGCTCACACCGTATCTGTGCGCATGAGCGCAGCGGATGCGGACGCCGAATTCCTGCTCATGATCGTCGAGCGCGAGGAACAGACTGGCACTGAAATGCCCATCGATAGCCTGATCATTCTGTCCCGGCTGCGCAATGAACGGCGCTTAAGAACTGCAGACCTGGCTAGATCCGTGCAAAAGCCCGAAACCGTGGTCCGGGGCTCCCTGGAAAAACTAGCAGAAGCCGGCATGGTGGAAGCCCACGGAACCGGCAAGGGCCGCACCTACACCTTGAGCGCCAAGGTATATCAAGGGGCGGGGCAAAAGGCCGCCTATGTGCGCCAGGCAGGGTTTGATCCTATCCAGCAAGAGCAGATGGTCATGAGCTTTATTGATATGCACGGCAGCATCAAACGTGCTGACGTGGTTGAGCTGTGCCATATCAGCCCGGATCAAGCCTACAAGTTGTTGGCCAGATTGAAGAAAAGGGGAGAAATCGAGCAAATAGGCGAGCGTAAAGGGGCTATTTACAAGCGCGTGCGTTAATTTATGCGCTCAGCGTAAATATATACGCTCATTTATGCGTCAGCGTATATCGCTCGGTCACGATCAAAACCAAGGCATGAATCGATGGAAACCGCAAAACTCAGAAAATTCGCCCAGTTCGCCCGCCGCAGCCTGATTGAACAGGTCGGCGCCAAGCTAAAACTGGTTTTGGCCGAAGAAAGCCCCGCCCGGCGGGAAAGCCCATTGGCCATCAAAAAGCTGGAAGAGGCGATAGCCGAGCAGGGTAAAGAGCAGGTTGTCGAGCGGGTGGCGTATATCTGGTTCAACCGGCTCGTAGCCCTGCGGTTTATGGACGTGAACCGATATAACCGCATCGGCGTGGTCTCGCCCGCCGAGGGGCAGTTTCAGCCCGAGATCCTGGCGGATGCCAAGATGGGCCATATCGATGAAGAGATCGTGTCGGAGCCAACCCGTCAAAAGATCTTCGCCCTGCTGGATGGCAAAACACCCAGTCAGGATCCGCAGGGGGAAGCCTATCGCCTGCTGGTCGTAGCCGCCTGTAACTATTGGTACAGCGCCATGCCCTTCCTGTTCGAGCGCATTGACGATTACACCGAGCTTTTGATGCCGGATGATCTTCTATCGGGTAACTCGATTCTGGCCTATACCCGCGAAGCCATGACGCCGGATGTCTGTAAAGATGTTGAGGTAATCGGTTGGCTGTATCAGTTCTATATCTCCGAGAAGAAAGACCAGGTATTTGCTGATCTCAAGAAGAACAAGAAGGTTACTCCCGAGAATATCCCGGCGGCGACTCAGCTGTTCACGCCGCACTGGATTGTTCGGTATCTGGTGGAGAACTCTCTGGGGCGCCTCTGGATGCTCAACCGCCCTGATTCTGGCTTGATCGAGCAGATGGATTACTACATCAAGCCGGAAGAGCCCGAGACGGATTTCCTACGCATCAGCAGCCCGGAGGAAATCCAGATCTGCGATCCAGCCTGCGGCTCGGGCCATATGCTGACGTATGCATTCGATCTTCTTTATGCCATTTACGAGGAGGAAGGCTACGAACCTGCCGATATTTCGGCCAAGATCCTGACTCATAACCTGTATGGCATTGAAATCGATGAGCGTGCCGGTGAGTTGGCCGCTTTTGCTCTAACCATGAAGGCACGTGCCAAGCAGCGTCGGTTCTTTCGTAAGCCAGTTCAGCCCAATATTTGTGTGCTGGAAAATATACGTTTCGACGAAGGCGAGCTGAAGGAATACATGGAGTTTGTCGGGTGCGACCTCTTTACCGCGCCGCTGCAAACTACCCTTCGTCAGTTTGAAGAGTCCGATAACTTCGGCTCCCTCATTCGCCCTGGCCTGACGGATGTGGAAGACATGTTGGCCATACTGGCAGCCAAGGACGTGGCGGGACAGTTGTTCCTGAGTCAGACACACCAGAAGGTGTTGCAGGCACTGAGACAGGCTAAATATCTGAGCCCAACATACCACGTGGTAGTGGCTAACCCTCCCTATGCGAACGCAACAGGCCTGAACCCCAAACTTGTCAGATTTGTAAAGGCGAATTACCCAGATAGTAAAGCTGACCTTATGACCTGCTTCATGGAGAGAGCGGGCCACCTCGCCCGGCCAAATGGACTTTGGGGAATGATAAACCTCCCCTCATGGATGTTCATATCGTCGTTTGAAAAGCTGCGAATTAAGCTTCTTGAAAATTATACTATTCAGTCTCTGGTCCATCTCGGACGTGGTATCTTCGGCTCCGACTTTGGGACTGTCAGCTTCGTAATACATAACAAGAAACCTGACGTCAGAACGACCGGAACTTACAGACGTCTTTTCGATCGTCATGTTCAGGTTCGCTCTCCCGAACAGATCGAAAACCTCTTCTTGAATCAAGAGCTCGGGAAGTATTCAATTCCTCAGAATCAACTCCGAAAGATCCCGGGTAATCCGATTGCTTATTGGGCAACAGACAATATCGTTGATCTCTTCGACGATGAGAGTGCTTATCTTGGTCAGAAGTTAAACCTGAGAGAAGGCATTAATACTGGCGATAACGAAAGATTTTTAAGGCTTTGGCATGAAGTCGGCGATGCCTCATTTGATAGGAACGTATCAGAAAAGCCGACTGCCTTAAAATGGAAAAAACATCGTAAAGGTGGCCCTTTCAGAAAATGGTATGGAAACGGTGAGTATGCGCTTAACTGGGGTGAGGTAGGTCAAGAAATACACTCTTATCACGGCCTTCCACTTGAGTATCGGGGCGCCCCAATGCGTGGGAAGCAGTTCTTTCTAAAAGAAGCCGCATCGTGGACACGTGTAAGCTCAGGGGACTTTGCTATCCGACACTCGCCCCCAGGCGAGACGTTTGACTCGACGGCTCCTTCCATTTTTGGAAGTTCAGATGAATTACTTGTTGCTGAAGCTTTCCTAAACGGCCCCATTTCACGTTTTCTACTCGGAATGCTCAGTCAGACAATCGACTTTCGCCTTACTGGGTTGGGGAGGCTGCCGCTAAAGCTCCCCGAGGCATCACATCGCGCAATAAAGTCTTCCGTCGGACAGATTATCCAAATTGCGAAATCCGACTGGGACGCTTACGAAACCTCGTGGGATTTCACCGCGCTCCCGCTGCTCTCACCTGATCAACGGGCCGAGACTCTGGAGGCCACCTATGCCGCTGTCCGCGCCCATTGGCAGGGTATGACGAATGAGATGCAGCGACTTGAACAAGAGAACAACCGCATCTTCATCGAAGCCTATGGTCTGCAAGATGAGCTGTCCCCCGAGGTTCCGATTGAAGAGATTACACTCACCTGCAACCCGGCCTATCGCTATGGGGTGAAAGGGTCTGAGGAAGAACGCGAAACCCGCCTGCTCGCGGACACTATGGCTGAACTTATCTCCTACGCAGTGGGTTGCGTGTTCGGCCGCTACGCGCTGGACAAACCGGGGCTGATCCTGGCCAACCAGGGAGAGACCATCGAGGACTACCTTCAGCAGATCCCAGAGCCGAGCTTCCCGGCGGATGAGGATAATGTCATCCCCATGCTCGATGGCGACTGGTTCACCGACGACATCACCGAACGCTTCCGTGAATTCCTGCGCATCGCCTTTGGCGAAGAGCACTATGAGAAAAACCTCCGCTTTGTCGAGCAGGCACTGGGCAAAGATATTCGCAAGTACTTCCTGAAGGACTTCTATAACGACCACGTGCGCCGTTACAAGAAGCGGCCCATCTACTGGTTGTTCTCCTCACCCAAGGGCTCATTCAATGCGTTGATCTACATGCACCGCTACCAGCCTCACACCGTGGGCACGGTGCTGGAGTATCTTCGGGATTTCAAAGACGAGAAGCTAAAAGCCCGGAAAAACCATCTGGAGGCCCTGAGTATCAGCGCCGGGGCCTCCCAGGGTGAGAAGACCAAGGCCCTGAAAGAGATCGAGAAGATCAACAAAACCCTCGCCGAGCTGGATGACTACGAGCGGGATGTGCTCTACCCTCTGGCTACCGAACAGGTAGAAATCGATCTCGATGACGGGGTAAAAGCCAACTACCCGAAGTTTGGCAGCGCCTTGAAGAAGATTACCGGCCTCTCTGGCTAGGAGCACAGGCATGCATATCAGCAAACTAACCTTGCAGCGCTTTCGTGGCGCTCAAGATCTACCGCTGGATCTGGACGACAAGCTCAATGTGTTTGTCGGTATGAATGGCGCGGGCAAATCCAGCATTCTGGATGCTTCGGCCATCATGCTGTCCTGGCTGGCGAACCGGATTAAGCATGCGGGTGCATCTGGGCGTCCGATTGCAGAATCCGATATCAGAAATGGTGAATCTTCTGCCAATCTGGCCATTCAGCTATGTGATGAGGGTACTTACTTCGGCTGGAACTTGGCGAAGGTGCGTAAGGGGTACAGCAAAAAGGACCTGGCCTCTGTTCTGATTTCTGCATCCGAAACGGCCAAGGGTATTCAAGCGGGCATCACCGAGCACAATGGGAAGGTAAACATCCCCTTGTTTGCTTACTACCCGGTGAATCGCGCTGTGTTGGATATTCCACTGCGTATCCGGGAAAAGCATCAGTTTGGGCTTCTTTCTGCTTATGAGGAGTCGCTAACCAGTGGGGCCAACTTCCGTACTTTCTTTGAATGGTTCCGGGAGCGTGAAGATCTTGAGAACGAGAACCGCAAGTACAAAGACGATTTGATTAAGCCGGACGATTTCCAGTTCCCGGATCCTCAGCTAACGGCGGTTCGGCGGGCCCTTGAGATTTTCATGCCGGATTTCCAAAACCTGACCGTAAGGCGGCAACCGCTGCGGATGGAGGTAACGAAGAAAGGCCAGCGGCTGACGGTAAACCAGCTTTCTGATGGCGAAAAGTGTTTGATGGCGATGGTTGGTGACCTTGCCAGGCGCATGGCCATAGCCAACCCGGAGCGAGAAGATCCGCTGCTGGGAGATGGCATTGTGATGATCGATGAAATTGATCTGCACCTGCATCCGAAATGGCAGCGCCTGGTGGTGCCCAGTTTGAGGGCGGTTTTCCCGAACTGTCAGTTTTTTATCTCCACTCATTCACCGCATGTAATTACCCATGTGAAACCGGAGAATCTGTTCCTTATGAACATGACAGATGCCGGGGAATTGGAGATTGTTCGCCCGAATGAGTCCTACGGGAAGACGGTGGACAGGGTACTTGAAGATCTGATGGGCCTTGAGACCACACGCCCTGACCAAGTGGAAGATGCTCTTCGAGCTATTTACGGGCAAATCAATGATGGCGAGCTTGATACTGCCAGAAAAGGCATTGCTGAATTGGAACGAGACATTGGCGAAGATCCGGAACTGGTAAAAGCCAAGGTGCTGATCAAACGCAAGGAGCTGATTGGCCGATGAAGTATGTGGAGAAGCGCCACGAACCTGAAGTTTTTACGCAATGGAAGGCTCTGGCCAATGTCAATGAAGACTGGCAGCCTACCTATGGCGACCTGAGGGGTGAGCCCAAAGCCTCGGTAAAGAGATCATTGATGCGGGAGCAGGGTTACATCTGCTGCTATTGTGAACGCCGGTTAACCGAGGGCGATTCCCACATAGAACACTTTCAGCCTCAGAGTGACCCGACTGTGGATCCGCTGGATTACGGCAATCTTTTGTGCTCCTGCCAGAATCAGATCAGAAAGGGTGAGCCCCGTCACTGCGGTAACCTGAAAGGCGACTGGTTTGACCCCGAGCTGTTGATATCTCCGCTGGATGCGAATTGTGAGCCCCGGTTTGGTTTTGAAGGTGATGGTTGGATTAAACCTGCTGACAATAACGACCGGGCGGCCTGTGAAACCATTACCCGACTGGGCCTCGACCTGCCCAAGTTGAATGAGTTGAGAGCTGGAGCAATTGAGCCTTTCCTGGATGATAGCTTGAGCCATGATGAGCTGGGTCAGTTCGTGTCGGGCTACTTAACCATGGGAGCAGACGGCCGTTTCGGTGAGTTCTGGACCACCATCAAATACCTGTTTGGGGACTATGCCGCCGCATGAGTAATCGAATTTCCCAGGCCTCTCATGAATATCCCAGGTCGCTCATGAAGGAGGGCTACCTATGAAATTGAAAGAAATTGCCGTTAAAGGCTTTAAATCCATCAGCAATCACGACTACGAGCGTATTGCCTTTAACGATGTCACGGTGCTGTTGGGGGCGAATGGCTCCGGGAAAAGTAACCTGATTTCACTGTTCCGGCTGTTGGGATTTATGACCACTGGTGCTCTGCAGCAGTACGTTGGCAGGCAGGGCGTCAGCCAGCTTCTGTTTTATGGCCCAAAGGTGACCGAATCGCTGAGTTTCAGCGTGAAACTGGAAGATGACAGCACCACGGACTCCTACGATGTAAAGCTATCGTATGGGTTGCCGGACCGGCTGTTCGTCAGCGGTGAACAGGTAAGCTATCACAAGGCCGGTCACCCCAGACCGCAGGAATACTTTCTGTCCAGTGGTGGCCCCGAAGCGGATCTGGGGCAGGATGATCGGCCCACCAGTAAAGTGCTTACCGGTCTGCTCAGAGGCATACAAACCTTCCAGTTTCACGACACATCCGACACCGCCCGAATCAAGGACCGGGTGTACGTTGATGATGTGTCCTACCTGCGCAGCGATGGGGGCAACCTCGCGGCCTTCCTCAAGATGTTGAAGGAGTCGGACAGCTATCGTCCTTACTACGAACGAATTGTCCGGCATATTCGCAAGATTATGCCGCAGTTCAACGACTTCGTACTGGATACCCTTCCTGGCAATGACCGTTTCGTGCGACTGAACTGGTCTGATACCTACCGCCAGGATTATCTTTTTGGTCCGGATCAGATTTCCGACGGGTCTCTTCGCTTCATGGCGCTGACCACACTACTGTTGCAGCCACCGGCGTTGCTTCCAAAAGTGATCGTTCTGGATGAGCCGGAGTTGGGTCTGCATCCGGCTGCCACGCTTGAGCTTGCCGGTATGATCAAACGTGCATCCCAGAAAACGCAGGTGGTCCTGGCCACCCAGTCCACACGGCTGGTGGATGAATTCCTGCCGGAGCAGATTGTGATTGTGGAGCGCGATTCAAAGACCGGCGCCAGCTCGTTCCACCGTCTGGAAGCGGAGGCGCTGGGTGAATGGTTGCAACGGTACAGCCTCTCGGAGCTTTGGGAGAAAAATGTGTTGGGAGGGCAGCCGTGATTCGACTGCACATAACCGCAGAGGGCCAGACCGAGAAAGCCTTCGTCGACCAGGTTTTGACACCCCATCTGGCGCACTTTGATGTCTACACCGACGCGCGCTGTGTGTTAACGAGCAAGGACAAACGGGCAGCCAAAGAATACCGGGGTGGCTTGATCAGTTACCAGAAGGCAAAAGCAGACATCGAAACCTGGATGAAGGAAGACGCCAACCAGGAATGCTGGTTTACCAGCATGTTCGATTTATATGCCTTGCCAGACGATTTCCCAGGATTTGACGAGGCGGAACGGCTGGAGCCTTATCAAAGGATCGAACGGCTCGAAGCTGCTTTTGGCAATGAAATGAACAAGCCAAACTTTATTCCCTATATCCAGTTGCATGAATTTGAAAGCCTGATTCTGGCTGACCCGGCCAAGCTGGATTGGGAGTACCTGGAGCACGACCAGCCAATTGGAAATCTAGTGAAGATGGTCGGCTCCCAAAATCCGGAGCTCATCAATGACGGTCGAGAAACAGCGCCATCAAAACGAATTCTCAAAGAGATACCGGAGTACGACAAGGTGACATCAGGGGTATCGGTTGCGGCTCACATCGGCCTCGGTGCTCTGCGGGCCTCATGCAAACACTTTGATGAGTGGGTGTCGCGCTTGGAGAAGCTCGGGGGCAAAGAATGAGCCAGCAAATCAATTATGCGCTGGGCAGGCTTTTCGATAAGCACCGGGTTGTGTTCTGGTACGACACCAAGCAAGAGCTGCGCAGTGACTTCGAGGCGGTTTCCATTCCGGACGTGGAGAAGCTGGAGATCGCCAACAACGAGTACGGCCTGAAACATCGCATCCTGCGGGAGGCACCGGAACAGAAATTCTTGCTGTACAAAGAAGGGCCACAACCGGAGGATCTGGACAACTGGTTGCTGGACGTACAGCTGGCCCACGGCGAGTTCCGGACCGACCAGGTGGCCATCTGGCTGTCCGAGTTGGAGTTGGGCCTGGAGTTCGCCGAGATAGCTCAGGCCCATACGGAGTTCTTTCAGGCGATCAAGCGCAAGGAGGCACTGAAGAAGTTGCTGAAGCCGGACGATACCGCCGGCCAGCTGCGCCTGAAGATGCTGGCCGTGTGTGCCGGTAGCGAGCCCCGTATGGACTCGGTGGTGGAAACCCTGCTGCAGCAACTGGCTGAAGACCGTGATGATGGCATCCGGCTGATTGAGCGCTGTGGTCTGGGCAGCTTCCTGTGGGAGCAACTGACCCGTTTCTACGGCTACGAGGCCAGTGAACCCAGCCTGCGCGATTTCGTGATCGAGCTGTTCAAGTCCTGCTACGCCATGGGTACCGATGGCGATGTCAAACTGACCGGCGACGCCCTGGTGTTCCTCAAGCGCTGGAAAGACAGCCGGCAGTTCGAGCAGGGGTTTGAAACCCTGTCTGCCGAGTGTGCCGAGGTGCTGGGCATTGAGCAGGATCTGGGTAAGCGGGACTTCCGGGACCTGGTTGAGCTGGATTACTTCCGGCTAATCGACCAGAAGATTATCAGTGACCTGGTGCGGGCGGTGGTAGGCCGCACGGTCACTAGTGGCGATGTGGCATTGTGGGTACGGCAGCGGCGCCAGGGCCACTGGTACGGGGAGTTCCGCCACCTGTATGAAGCCATTGAGTTTGCGGCCCGTTTTGTCCAGATGCTCGGTGAGGCTCGTCTCACCATGGACAGCCTCTCCGACGGCGTTCAGCGATACAGCCGTTCCTGGTTCCAGTTGGATCAGCTCTACCGCAAATTTACCTACCATGTGCGCATGTCCGGCCAGGCATCGTTAATGGGCGATCTCAGTGAGCAGGTGGAGAATTTGTATTCCAACAACTACCTGCTCAAGCTGGGCGACGGCTTCCAGGTTCACGTGGATGCCGCGCCGCGCTGGGAGGCCTATCCGGTCGTTCAGCAAACAGCCTTTTTCGAGCACTGGGTTCGCCCGTACCTGTGCAAGGACAAACGGATCTGCGTGATCATTTCCGACGCCATGCGCTATGAGATTGGTGATGAGCTGCTGGGCCTTATCCGGCAGGAAGATCGCTACAGCGCGGAGCTTGAACCGGCACTCTCGACCCTTCCCAGCTATACCCAGCTCGGTATGGCGGCGCTACTGCCCAACAAGTCCCTGGCAATCGCCGACAACGATACCGGTACGGTACTGGTGGATGGCCAAAGCTCACAGGGCACGGTCAACCGTACCAAAATCCTGCAGGCCGCCTTGGATGGTCGGGGCCAGGCCGTCAAGGCGGAGGATTTTATGCAGCTCAACCGGGAAGACAGCCGTGAGCTGCTCAAGGGTAATGATGTGCTGTACATCTACCACAACCGCATCGATCACACCGGCGACAAGATGCATTCAGAGGGGCAGGCCTTTGAAGCCGCAGAACAAACCCTGGATGACCTGATTCGACTGATCAAGAAGCTCACGGCGGCCAACGCCAATAACCTGCTGATCACCGCTGACCATGGCTTTATTTACCAGAACCGTGAGCTGGATGAGAGTGATTTCCTGGGCGATGCCGTTTCTGGCGATGATATTCGCTACCGGGACCGTCGGTTCGTGCTGGGTAAGGGGCTGTCCGCCTCTCCGGCCTTCCATCACTTCTCGTCTGAGCAGCTTGGGCTGGATGGCGATATGGAAGTGCAGATTCCCAAGTCCATCAACCGGCTGCGTCTTAAAGGCTCTGGCAGCCGCTTTGTGCATGGCGGCGCATCCCTTCAGGAGGTTGTGATTCCAGTCCTGAAGGTTAACAAGAAGCGCCAGAGTGATGTCAGCGCCGTTGAGGTGGACATCCTGCGTGGGGCCAGCTCGGTGATCACTTCCGGCCAACTGGCCGTCACCTTGTATCAGTCCGGACCGGTTACCGAGAAAGTACAGCCTCGCCACCTGCGGGCCGGAATTTACACCCAGTCAGGGGAGTTGATTTCGGACAATCACGAGTTGTCGTTCGACCTGACCTCGGAGAACCCCCGCGAGCGGGAGCTTCAGGTGCGCTTTGTGCTCAGCCGCAAGGCGGATGAGGCCAACGGCCAGGAGGTCTTCTTGAAGCTGGAAGAACAGCACGCCGGCACCTCCCACTACAAGGAATACAAGTCGCTCAGGTATTTGATGCGGCGGTCCTTTACCAGCGATTTTGATTTCTGAGGGTTATAGCTAATGAGCACGCTTGACCAAAAGATCAACGAACACTTCCCAGGGCTGGTGGTGCGCAAAGACCTGGTGAAAACGGTCAAGGGCAACGCCATCGTTCCCTCATACGTGCTGGAGTATCTGCTCGGCCAATACTGCGCCACTAACGACGAGGCTACGATTCAGACAGGTATCGAGACGGTCAAGGAGATTCTGGCCAAGCACTATGTCCACCGGAACGAGGCCGGACTGGTGCGCTCGAATATCAAGGAAAAGGGGCGCTACAAGGTCATCGACAAGATCAGCGTGGCCCTGAATGAGAAGACGGATGCCTACGAGGCGCAGTTTTCCAACCTGGGAATCAAGAAGGTATTGGTGGATTCTGGGACCGTGAAGGCCCACCCCAAACTGCTGGTAAGCGGCGTCTGGTGCATTGCGGACATCGAATACGTATTTTCTGAAGACCAGAACGTCAGCCCCTGGATTCTGTCCACCCTCAAGCCGATTCAGCTATCTCACTTCGACTACGACGCCTACGTTGCCGCGCGGCAGCAGTTCAGCACCGATGAGTGGATTGACCTGCTGATCCAGAGTATCGGCTTTAACCCGGAGATGTTCGGTCGGCGCAGCAAGCTAACCCAGCTGCTCCGCTTGATTCCGTTTTGCGAGCGGAACTACAACCTAATCGAACTTGGCCCCAAGGGGACGGGTAAATCCCACGTTTACTCCGAATTCTCGCCCCACGGGATTCTGGTGTCCGGTGGTGAAGTCACCGTACCCAAGCTGTTTGTGAATAACTCCAGCGGCAAGATCGGCCTGGTGGGCTACTGGGATTGCGTGGCCTTCGACGAGTTCGCCGGCAAGCAGAAAAGAGTCGACAAGGCCCTCGTCGACATCATGAAGAACTACATGGCCAACAAGTCCTTCTCCCGTGGCGTGGAAACCCTGGGCGCCGAGGCGTCCATGGTGTTCGTGGGGAACACCCGGCATACCGTGCCTTACATGCTGAAGCATTCGGACCTGTTCGATGAGCTGCCGGACAAGTTCTACGATTCTGCCTTTCTGGACCGAATCCACTTCTACATCCCCGGGTGGGAGGTCGATATCATCCGGGGCGAGATGTTCTCCGACGGCTATGGCTTCGTGGTGGACTACCTTGCAGAAATCCTGCGCTCGATGCGGAACTACGATTATTCCGATCAGTACCGGGAGCACTTTACCCTTTCTTCTGATATCTCGACCCGTGACCGGGACGGTATCAACAAGACCTTTTCCGGCTTGATGAAGATCCTGTTTCCCCAGGGCGGAGCAACCAGGGATGAGGTTGAAGAAGTGCTGCGTTTTGCCATCGAGGGGCGCAAGCGGGTCAAGGACCAGTTACAGCGGATTGATACTACTTACGGCGAAGTCCGATTTTCCTATCAGGACCAGGAAGGCCAGGAAATACTGGTCACGACACTTGAGGAAGAAGAGTACCCGGGTTACTACCATCAGACAGTGTCTACTCCTGATGACGGGGGATTAGAGCCCGAGCCAGCAGCAGACGTTAAAGGTGGCGAGCCCAAAGAGCCCCGCGCCCCTGAGCCTGCGCTGGAGGAAAAACACCTGACCTTCCAGGAGAACCAAAAAGGCATCTCATTCGACGGCTTGTTTGGCGCATACCTGAAAGGCGCCAGCAAGATCACCGTCACAGACCCCTACATCCGGCTTTTCTACCAGGTCCGAAATTTCATGGAGTTTCTCGAAGCCATCGTGAAGAACAAGGCCGAGGAAGATGAAGTGGCGGTTCACCTCGTCACCGTCCGGGACGAGTTCAAGGGTGACCTACAAGACGAGAGTTTTGAAAAGATCCAGGAATCCGCTCGCACCGTGGGCATCGACTTCACCTGGGAGTTTGATGAAAGCGGCACCATTCACGCCCGTCATATCGTTACAGATCACGGCTGGAAGATTTCACTGGATCGAGGGCTGGACATCTTTCAGCACTATGAGATGAATGAAGTCTTCGCGTTTGCCAACCGGTTGCAGCAGTTTCGGTCTAGCAAGGCCTTTGAGGTGACGTTTATCAGGCAAGAACAAAAAAATTAGGGGGGACGAGATGAGCGGCGAGGTAAAGAGAATAGAATCGATCAAAGACATGGCGGTCTTTCAGGACTTTCGATGGGCTTCATCTGTAAGGGATGAAGGCAATAATGTTGCTGAATTTAGAAAGATCAACATTTTATATGGCCGAAACTACTCCGGAAAAACAACTTTATCACGGATTTTTAGGGCTCTCGAAACCGGTTCAGTCTCCGAAAAATATAGCTCGCCTGAATTTCAGCTATCTTTCAATGGCGGCACCAATGCCACGCAAAACTCATTGAATAGCCATGGCCAAGTGGTTCGGGTTTTTAATGAAGATTTTGTCAGAGATAATCTGCATTTCATCGTTGATGACGAGCAGGCCATAAACTCGTTCGCCATATTGGGAGAAGATAATGCCAAGCTTGAGGAAGAGATAGAAAAGCATGAAGCTGAACTCGGAAGCGAAGAGGATAAATCAGGTCTGCTTGGTGACCTCCTTGGTGCTGAGGATGAGTTCAAAAAAGCCAAAAAATCCCATGGCGATAAGTCGACAGAATTGGAGACAAAGTTACGGGATAAAGCCAATAAGGCAGGCTCGGGAATTAAGCACAACAAATCGTTTGGCGATGCCAACTACAATGTTCCCAAAATTAAAGCAGATATCGCTACTGTTACCAGAGATACTTATTCCCCGCTTACTGATGAACAGGTAGACCAATTTCATGACCTTCTCAGAGAAGAACCCAAGCCGGAAATCCCAGAATCATCATCCTTTAACCTTCAATATTCCGCGATAGTATCAAAGGCTAAAGATTTAATTGAAAAAAAGATTCAGGCATCTGACCCGATTCAGGAATTACTAAACGATGCTGCATTGGCGACATGGGTGAGGACTGGTCGCGAGCATCATCAAGGGAAAAGAGACAAGTGCGCATTTTGTGGTAGCGACCTACCGAAAGATTTATGGGAAAAACTGGACAAGCATTTCAATCAGGAGTCTGAAGAGCTTCGGCAAGCGCTGGATAACCTGCTTGGATCGATTGAACGTGAGAGGTCACGACTTCCCAGTCTACTGAAAATCAAGAATTCGGATTTCTATTCTAACTTCACCATGGATTTGGATTCGCTTTCAGAACAGTTGTCAGCTAAATCCGCTGCTTATTGTGAAAGCTTGGATTCTATTAAAGAACAGGCCGAAAAACGGAAAAATGAAATCTTCACTCCTCTAACATTTGATGAACCTGAGTCCGTTGAGGATTCTTTGAATTCGGTTAGAGATTCATTTGAACAGCTCAGGAAAAAATCAAATGAGTTCACTGCTTCGCTGAGCGAGGATCAATCGGAAGCGCGCGCTTCACTCCGCCTTCATGAAGTTCATACATTCGTTAACGACATAAAATATGAAGAAGAATGCACAGCCATTGACGTGCTGAATAAGGCAATGGAAAAAGCGGAGGAAGCTAAGAACTCTGTAAAGGAAAAGCTTGATACAAAACGAGCAAAGATCAGTGAACTGAAGGCCCAACTGAAAGATGAAAGCAAGGGTGCTGACCGGGTTAACGACTATTTGAATAACTTCTTCGGCCACCAGTCCCTTTCACTCAGAGCCATTGAAGAAAATCCCGGAGATACTTCATCGGGATACCGGTTTGAAGTAACACGCAACGGCAAGCAGGCATTCCACCTAAGTGAGGGTGAATGTAGCCTGATAGCTTTTTGTTACTTCATGGCAAAGCTTGATGATATCGAGACTAAAGGTAATCAGCCTATCATCTGGATTGATGATCCCATATCCAGTCTTGATGCAAACCATATATTTTTTGTCTACAGCCTTATTAATGCAGAGATTGTAACCCCGGAGAAATATGAAGATGGCGAGGAGGAAAAAGAACGCGACCGCTTTAAGCAGTTATTTATATCGACTCACAACCTGGATTTTCTGAAGTATCTTAAGCGGCTTCCTGGTGCGATGAACAAAAATAAATCTCAATTTCTCATCATTACGCGAACGAATCAGACCAGCAACATCACGTTGATGCCTCGATACCTTAAGGACTATGTTACTGAGTTCAATTTCTTGTTTCATCAAATTTATAAATGTGCCCACGCACAGATCGAGAGTGATGAAAATCATGATTGCTACTACAACTTTGGGAACAATGCCCGTAAGTTTCTTGAGGCATTCTTGTACTACAAATATCCAAATGCCGTAGAGAAAGATGACAAGTTAACGCGGTTTTTTGGAGATGATGCCTTGGCCGCATCACTTACGGATCGTATCAATAATGAGTTTTCCCATTTGGCGGGTGTATTTGAACGAAGTGTTTTACCTATCGATGTTCCTGAGATGAAGACCACAGCAAATTTCATCTTGCGGAAGATTAAGGAAAAGGACCCTGATCAGTATGCCGCGTTACTTCAAAGTATCGGCGTGACTGAAGAGCCTATTGAGGAACCACAGACAGCGGTGGAGGCTCAATGAAAATCCTCCACACATCCGACTGGCACATCGGCCGCACCCTTTACGGCAGAAAGCGGTATGAGGAGTTCGAGAATTTTCTTACCTGGCTGGCTGAGTCGATTCAGAAAAACGAAATCGATGCACTGCTCGTGGCAGGTGATGTCTTTGACACCAGCGCTCCGAGCAATCGTGCCCAGGAGCTCTATTATCGGTTCCTGTGCCGGGTGGCTGCCTCATCCTGCCGGCATGTTGTCGTCATCGCGGGCAACCACGATTCGCCTTCCTTCCTCAATGCCCCCAGGGAGCTGCTCAAAGCGCTGAATGTCCACGTGGTCGGCAGTAGCTCTGAGTCCCTGGAAGACGAAGTGCTGGTGCTCCGCAGTGAGCTGAACGCTCCGGAGCTGATTGTTTGCGCCGTGCCCTACCTCCGGGACAGGGATATCCGGGTGGCGGAGGCGGGTGAGAGTGTCGAGGACAAGGAGCGGAAACTACTTGCGGGGATCCGGTCTCATTACGCCGAAGTCGCCGCCTTCGCTGAGCAGAAACGTGAGGAACTCGGAGTGGATATTCCCATTGTGGCCATGGGGCACCTGTTTACTGCCGGCGGACAAACCATCGATGGTGATGGTGTACGCGAACTCTACGTTGGCTCCCTGGCTCATGTGACGGCCGGGATTTTTCCAGCGAGCTTTGACTATCTGGCGCTTGGACACCTCCACGTCCCTCAGAAGGTGAATGGCCTAGAGACCATCAGGTACAGTGGCTCCCCTCTGCCCATGGGGTTCGGGGAGGCAAAACAGCAAAAGAGCGTTTGCCTGGTTGTTTTTAATCATGAAGAGGGCCAGGGCAAGCCGCCATCCGTGCAACTGATCGACGTGCCAGTGTTTCAAAAGCTGGAGCGCGTTAAGGGAGACTGGGAGAGCATCTCAAGCCGTATGCTCGAGCTGTCGGCAACAGACTTTCAAGGCTGGGTCGAAGTCATCTACGAAGGTGAGGAGGTCATTGGCGACCTGCGCGAACGTCTGGAGACCGCCGTCTCTGGCACTGGAGTGGAGATCCTCCGGATCAAAAACAACCGCATCATCGACCACGTGCTGGGACAAATCCATGAAGAGGAGACACTCGACGACCTGGATGTGAACGACGTGTTCGAGCGCTGCCTAGCCGTTCATGAAGTGCCTGAAGACCAGCGGCCTGAACTGCTACGGGCCTACCAGGAAACTGTTTCGTCTCTCTATGAAGACGACGTGAAAGCGGGATAGAGGGGCTGTCGATGAGAATACTGCAGGTACGCTTCAAAAACCTGAACTCCCTGGTAGGCGAGTGGGAAATCGACCTGATGCACCCAGCCTTCGCGTCTGACGGCATCTTCGCCATTACCGGCCCGACCGGCGCGGGTAAGACTACGATCCTCGATGCTATCTGTCTTGCCCTCTATGGGCGGACGCCTCGCCTGAACAAGGTTACCAAGAGCGGAAACGAAATCATGTCCCGGCAGACCGGCGAATGTTTTGCCGAGGTGACCTTCGAAACCCAGAGTGGGCGTTACCGCTGTCATTGGAGCCAACATCGGGCACGCAAGAAGCCGGATGGCGAGCTCCAGGCTCCGAAACATGAAATTGCCAATGCTGATTCCGGCGAGATCTTCGAATCCAAGATGAGAGGTGTAGCCGACCAGATCGAGTCGGCTACCGGTATGGACTTTGATCGTTTTACCCGTTCCATGTTGCTTGCCCAGGGCGGCTTCGCCGCGTTCCTTCAGGCGGCACCGGATGATCGGGCTCCGATCCTGGAGCAGATCACGGGCACAGAGATCTACAGCCAGATATCCGTTCGCGTCCATGAGCGACAGCGAGAAGAGCGAGAAAAGCTGAGCCTACTGCAGGCTGAAACAGCAGGCATCGCGATTCTCGAGCCGGAGCAGGAACAAGAGATTGCGCAGACACTCGAGACAAGGCAGAAGGAGGAAACAGACCTCGCCGCCAAGTCCGCCGAGGCCGGAAAGGCCATTGCCTGGCTCTCCATCATCGATGGATTAAAGAAGGAAATCGTCAATCTTGCCGATGAGGATAGCAAGCTGCATGTTGATATTAGGGCGTTCAAGCCCGATCGTGAAAGGCTCAACCGGGCTTTGAGTGCCTCCTCGCTTGATGGCGTATATGCAACGCTTATGGCCACCCGCAAACAGCAGGCAGATGACAGAGAGGCATTGAAAACTGAGGAGGAGGCGCTCCCTGGATTGGAATCCTCCGCCAAGGAGCAAGCCGAGACGATGAGCGCGGCTGAGCAACAAACCGCTCGGGCCAAAGAAGAGCTGAAAGCGGCCGCACCGATATTGCAAAAGGTTCGCTCCCTCGATCAGAAGCTTGCCGATCAGGAAAAGGCAGTTACGGCGGGTGATGAGGCCTGCAAGAAGGATTCGGCAAAGATTGACGCAGATACACAAACCCGGCTCAAGGAACAGGAGAAGCGTATTAAGGCCCAACAGGCATTGGAGCTTGTTGAAGGGTATCTCAAGGAGCATGCCCGGGATGAATGGCTGATCGGCGGCCTGGCTGGTGTTGAAGAGCAGTTGAGAGGCCTGCTCTTTAGGCAAAGCGAAGCCCTTCAAAAAGAGAGCGATCAAGAAACGGCCGAGAACGCTTTGAAACAGGCGACAACGTCACTCGACGACTGTCAGAAGCAATCCGGCATTCGGAAGCAGGAGCTGGAGGACGCATCAAAGCAGCTTCAGCAAGGCAAAGATGTTTTGAGCCAGCTACTGGGGGGCCGCTTGCTGCGCGAATATCGCACGGAGAAGGAAACTCTGCTGCGTGAAATGGCCTTCCTGACGAAAATAGCGGAGCTTGAAGATCACCGGGCGAAACTGGAAGACGGCAAGCCCTGCCCACTTTGTGGGGCCACCGAGCATCCCTTCGCGGAAGGGAATGTGCCTGCCTCTGATGAAACCGAACAGAAGATTGAAGCGCTGACCAAACTGATCAACAAAGCCGAGGATCAGGAAGCCGCCATCAAGAAGCTCGAAGTAGCTGAAAGCTTGGCCCGTAAAAACCTGACGGAGGCTGAAAAGCTGGAGTCAGCGGCGGCTAATGACAAAAAGGCAGCCGAAAGAACACTTGCCGAGGTAAAGGGCAGCTTGGAAAAGCTCCGTGCAGACTTTGCCGAACGCAGGCACGCCGTTTCCTCCAGGCTCCTGCCGCTTGGTATTGAGAACATCCCTGAAACGGACATTTCATCGCTGCTCGAGACCCTCAAAGCACGGCTGAAGGAATGGCAGGCCCAAGTCAAGAAGAAGGCAGACATCGAGAAACAGGTTGCCGACCTCGACAGTGAGATCAAGAGACTGGATGCGGTTATCGAAACCCAAAGCACTTCCCTTGCCGAAAAACGGGAGCGCCTGGAAACACTGAAAACGGAATTTGCCGCAGGAAATGATGAGCGCAAAGCACTTTACGACGACAGGAATCCCGACGAAGAAGAGCGCGGTTTGAATAAGGCGGTATTTGACGCCGAAGTTGCCGAGAGGCAGGCCAGAGATCAGCATAATCAACTACAGCAAAGGTGGCATACCGCAAAGGCCCATGTCGAATCCCTGAGAAAGCGGATCGACCAGCGAGAGCCGGAACTGGGAAGGATGGAAACTGATTTCTCCGAAGCACTTACGCCAGTTGGTTTTTCAGATGAAGAACAGTTTCTGGGAGCCAGATTGACCTCTGAGCGGAGAGGTGAGCTGGCGGTTAAGGCCAATGAACTGGATGAGCGTCAAACAGATCTGAAAGCCAGGCAAAAGGATCGGGAGACGCGCTTGGCCACAGAGATGGCTCGAAAAGTGACCGACAAATCTCTTGAAGAGCTCGAACCCCAATTCAAGGAGTACGAGGAGTCTCTGAGGGAGTTGCGGGACATCATTGCCGGTCTTAAGCACAAGCTGAGCGAAAATACGGCCGCCAAAGAGAGGATAAAAGAGAAACAAGCGGCTATTGAGGCCCAGGGCAAAGAGTGTCGCAGGTGGGAAAACCTGCACGAATTGATCGGATCCGCAGACGGTAAAAAGTATAGAAACTTTGCCCAGGGGTTGACCTTCGAAATGATGATTGGCCACGCCAACAGACAACTGCAAAAAATGACCGACCGCTACTTGCTGGTCCGTCATGATGCTCAGCCCCTGGAGCTCAACGTGGTTGACAACTACCAGGCTGGGGAGATTCGGCCCACGAAGAATCTTTCCGGTGGTGAAAGCTTTATCGTCAGTCTCTCCCTGGCTCTGGGTCTGTCCCATATGGCCAGCAAGAATGTCCGTGTGGACTCGCTGTTCCTGGATGAAGGCTTTGGCACGCTGGACGATGAAGCCCTTGATACTGCCTTGGAAACTCTCTCGGGTCTGCAGCAGGACGGCAAGCTGATCGGCGTTATTTCACACGTGCCTGCCTTGAAGGAGCGTATCAGCACGCAGATCCAGGTTACACCTCAAACTGGCGGGAGAAGCCAGATATCGGGGCCGGGATGCGGCGGGTTGAGCGCTACAGAGCGGGCCGTAGAGGCAGGTTAACTTGAAAATGAATCGACAGGCGATGCTTTCACCACGAGAACATCATTTCTACGTAGCGATTGCCAAGTTCCTTTTCCACCATCCGGAGCATGGCATTGTGTCAGTGCGGGACCCGATCAAGATCAAGGACGCGAATCGGTACGGGCTCAGCCCCCTCATACTCTATGGCATTACTGTTAGCGGGTTGCCCATTCGCTGGATGACGTTCACTCCAGTCGATCAACCCAGAGCTTTCCAGGATGTTCTCCTGGATGCATGGCGTAACGCGGAAGGCTTGCGTGGTTGCCCCGACACCCTTCGGGTCAACCGCCACATCGCGACGGCCAGCCATAGGCTGGTAGAGGACATGGCAAAAATCGGAGTCCAGGTTGAGGTCGCCGACGCCAAGGAGAAATCCCTCCCAGCGTCTCTGCGTTCAGCCCAGGACTCCAGCCGGTGGCTGCTGAGGAAGCACAACGGAAAAGACCGGTCTCCTGCCGGATCCATCCAGGCTCTTTGCCGGTACGCTCAGGATGAGCACGACTTTCGTGTCAGGGGTGGTCACAGAGGTGTGAATAACCGTGAGGTTGAAGACAGAATCCAGCAGTGGCTGGCGTTACCGGTGCAATTGCCGGTGCCTACAGCGACCGGTGGGCTCGACTGGAAACCCGGTCCATGGCTGTCATCCTGGGAGACCTCGCTACCGCCCTGTAAGCCCCGATATTTGGCTCTGGATGGGTTTGATGGCAGTACCTGGCTGCTTTCAGGTGAGGCGGCACCGGAGGATATCGTCGAGGATGATGATTTCTGGGCCGACAGTGACTATGACAACGCGGCCGAGATTGCCAAGAACCTCGTGGCGTGCTGGCCCAATCCACCTGCAGAGATTGCCAGGCGTGCCGGGATCACCCTGCGGGAACTTCAATGGTTCACCTCGGGAAAGTCGTCCCTTGACCCGCATGCGCGTTTTGACCTGGAAGCATTGCTCGGCATCGAGTACGACGAACGAATGGGCAGATATGTAGAGGCTGGGCCTTATGTCCTGATAGCCCACAAACCACTGGCCCTTAAGGAAGTCTATGAAGGCATATCCGGCGGCGGAGATGCACGCCCCTGTGAGATAGTCCCACGCCAAGGTGCCGCAGACCCCAGCTGGCGATACGTGTTGATCAACACCTATGGAGAGCCCCCAAGCCTCGTGATGGCGCCCCGTGGAGCCAAAATCACGGAGCGCCTTCCGGAGTTGCTTATGAATTATGACGGAGTTAGGGCTGTCGCTCCGAAGTTCTACCAGGATGTCGTTTCTACCTGTGCCCGTGCCTGCCGAGAACCTGCCGCTAACATTCGCGAGATGAAAAACTTTGTGAAACGCTATAAAGAGCACTGGGTAGATTGCTCCTGGCAGCCGGAATGAACCTGTCCGGTTGAGTCAAAGCGCGAAGACTGCGGATAATGGAAACGGCAGCGAACAACAGTTTGCCCAATATTTATTCGTGGCTACGGTTAGGTCGGGAAGCGCTTTTTGGAAACTTTCGCTCCACAAACGCTTCCAGTCGCTCGGCGTTGCGGTAGGCGATAACGCAGATAAAAAGCACAACCGCGACAAAGCTCAGGAATGCAATCAATGTGGCAGATAGGTTCAGCATATTCAGGTCTCCAATGGTTGATGGCCCTTTGAGGTCACTTTGTTGGTTTCAGGCCGCAGCATCGGCCTGTCTTTGTTCTTTGGCGACAGACGCAATCAAGTGCCGGGAGCAGCTCAGAATCTCCTGGATTTCGCTGTAGCTGTGGCCGCTCTTGAGAAGGCTGGCGATGTGTTGCCTGCGCTTCAGGTCTCGCTGCCGCCCTTGATACTTACCCTCCGTTTTGGCTTTGTTGATGCCTTGGAACTGGCGGCGCCGGCGATCTTCGTAGTCTTTTCGGGCCACCGCAGCCAGCATGTCGAGCATCATGGCGTTGACTGCCTGAAGAATAGAGTCCGTGAAGCCGGTGTTGTCTTTCTTCTCCAGGGCGAGCCAACTGGTCGGCAATTCCGGGGAAACAATGGCCAGTCGTTTGGCGGCCAGCTTTTGCTTGAGAGAGTCCCAGTCACTCTGTTTGAGGCGGGCTAGCCGGTCGATCTGTTCGACCAGCACAATGTCACCGTCGCCCGAATCCGCAATCAGCTTCATTAGCTCGGGGCGGTGCAAGGTGGCTCCGGATACGTTCTCCACATAGAAAGCCGCAATGCGCTGACCGTGGTTGGCTGCGAACTGTACCAGTGAGTCCCGGGCTCGCTCCGCATTCTGTTCCTGCGTGGATGCCCGAAGGTAGGCTCGAATAAACATCGTCGGTTCCTCAGTCTGTTATAAGTGGTTCTCTCTGGCTGGTCTGGATTAGGTGGTTCTGGTGGCCGTTACCGGGTTCGAACCTCTGGTTCTCCTGATCTGTGCCCATAAGGAACCATCTCAAGAGTCGAGAAACTCCCCGAACGGATCGTCCGCTCGATAAATCTGGTTGATTCTGTCGTCATCGAAGAAACCCTCTGTACCGCCATTGCTCCCATTGCCGGAAGTTGCCTTGTTGCCCGCGCCGGTTGCCTCCTCATCACTGCCTCGACTGAACGACGCCATCTTTTGTTCGAATTCAGGAAACGTCATTTCCCCATCGGGTCCCTTGGCGAAAACCGTCTTGTAGGCATCGACTACGGCCAGTGCGAAGCGAATGAACAGTGCGACCACCCAGAGCACGAACAATAAATACCATGCGTAAAGCGCTGCATCGGTACCCCTAAAGGCGAGCTCCACAACGCCGATCCCGGCGAGCCCCACTGTTACGATTTTTGCCACTCTTACCATGGCCTCAGTCCCCGATAGTGCTTTACTTCGAAGCTACCAGAACCTGAGAAAATGCAAGTTTTTCCCGGCGTCAGGCCGCTGCGGCTTGCCCGGCCAGCCACGGCGGTTTCACCTTGCTGTAGGCATCGTTCGTCATCGCCCTCAAGTCCTGCTCGAGCTCGACCCAGCAATGGGGAGCGGTGGTCATTCGGCTCAGTCGGTCCTCCGCGTATCCGATCCGGCATTGATGGAAAATGCCTCGCTCGCTCAGGGCATTGCTGATCACAAAAGTCATGTAGACGCTATCGACTCTCAGGTCCTCCAGCGGCAGCAGTGCCAACTCAAGTTCATCGTGCCAGTCACTCATGGTCGGGCTCCCTGAACATCAGCTGTTGGCCCTGTTCATACAACACCGGATAGGGGAGCGGCTCGCCGTCCTGGATCACGGTGTTCGGTGGAAAGTACATCACTATCCAGGGAGGCATGCCGGCGCTGACAGCGCCATAGAATTCATCTACAGGAAAGGTACGTTCATGGCCGGACTGCCGAAATACCAGTCGGGAATATTTCTCGGGATGGTTGGCAGCGATGTTGTAACTGGCTGCTTCACGGCCGATGACATAGCTTGGTGTCTTCCAGTGATTCGGTTGTTGGATGTTATAGGCGATGATGCAGTTGCTATCGGCACAGCCATATCGCTCGACTGTTACCGACCACAGCATGAGCGGGTTCCCATCAATCTCCGGCGTCTTCACGTCTGTGAGCTTCGTTACATTTATCGCCATCGACTCGGCGGCCTGGGTGATGGCCTCATCTACAACGGCAACATAGTGGTCATAGGCGTCATCCTCGTTCGCCGCCAGTGATTCCGGCATCCAGCCCATCAGGCTGGGTCGCGCCGAAGGGTTGTCCGGCGTCATCATGATGTCAGTGGCGTTGAAGAACAGCGTCTGGGTGCCGGTAAGATGACGAAGCGGCGCATCTAATGAGGTGGCCAATCTGGCCAGGTCGAGGGCGCTTACCAGCAAACCCTTTCGATGCGAGCGCGTCCCGTCTGGTGAATCCCGCAGGTCCTGATCGTAGACGCCGCCGGCACGGGCCAGATTCAGTGCGCGGGATGATTCGTCGTCATAGTGTCGAGGCATGACAGCGCAACCCGCGAGCGCGGCTGTAGTTACAGCAAAACAAATGGTCTTCAACTTGGTCATTTTGAACTCCTGCGTTTTCTAAAATATTCGCACGAAGTTTCAAATATGCAAGAGGAAAATCAAAATAATATTTAATAAAATCAATGTGTTGCGCTGTCAGTACAAACTTCGGTGTATCCGCAGTGGTGCATCGGGAGTGCCGCTCTTGCTAGACTTGCCAGTAGGTTTTTTTCGGTTGAGGCGAGGTGTTGGTAAATCGGAAAAGGATCAGAAATTCCCAGTTTCCCACTTATCCCAGTTTATAAGCATGGGTAGTAACCGACCGGGCCAATAGAGAAAAAGTTTCTATTCATGCAAGAAACAGCGGGATGACGACTGCCTGAACGATACTGGTCTGCGCTTTAGTGCCGATGTGCCGGTGGAAGTCATTGAACACATGCCATCGGAGCAGATCGGGCCGGACGCCGACCAGTACGACATCCTCGGCACCAAAACCTCCTACCGGCTGGCCCAGCGGGCCTCCAGTTACGTGGTGCTGAAGGTGGAACGCCCGGTGTTCCGGCGCAAAGGGCACCGAGAAGCCTGCGACAACACCGGCTCTATTTAACGTGCTGCACAACAGCCTGGCCGATGTCAGCCTGCTGGTGGACAAGTTTCAGTCCCCCTGCCGTTGTATCGTCAGCACCAGCGCATCCAGCAATCCGGCATCACCATCAGCCGCAGTACCCTGACCAAGCTGGTCAAGCGAGCCATCGACCTGCTGCGCCCCATTGTGGATGCGCAGACCGACAACGTGCCGCGCAGCCGGTACTGGCCATCGACGAAACGCTCATCAAGGCCGGCCACCAGGGCCGGTCAGGCCCCCAAAAAGGCAAGATGAGATCCGGCTGGTTCTGGCGGCTGTCTGGCGATGCTGGCGAAGTGGTGTCATCCTGACCGACAGAACAAACAGCCCGAGGCCCCGTCGCTTGCGGTGGCCAGGATCCACCTTGCCGGCAGACTCGGCTTTGCAGTTGATGAGTCTGGCATAGGAAGCGAACTTCTGAACTGACTCAAAGCGCTGGATATCACCGATTTCGTAGAGAATGGTCAGCGCTAGGATGCGCCCTACACCGGGAATGGTCCTCAGCACACTCAGAGAAGTGGGATTATGTTGTTTGGCTTGCCGCTCCAGGTGTTCTTCAAGCTTGCTCAGCTCACGGTGATAGCACTCGATGATGGCCAGGTCGAGATTGATGTTGTGCTGGACATTCTGTCCGGCAAAGGCCGCCTGAACCTGTTCCCGGACTCCCACATTCTTAAGGTTTACCTTATTGGGTGGCGGATTGTATTGGCTGGTGGTGTTCACCACGTGGGTTTTGAGCATGGCCCCGTGCTGGACGATGCGGAAGCGTCGTCGCAGTAGGTCGCGGGTGGCCCGCATCTCGTTGGGATAGGTGTAGGCCAGCGGGAAGTTGCCGTCCTTTGATTTCCTTGTGTAGCAACACCTCCCCCTGCTGGTTGATGATACAGACGTACAGGCATGCAGCAGATTGATTCCACAATAATGATGGTAGGTGCTACGATAAAGTTTATTGAGTCTTCTCCCTTGTGGTGTTTGGTCGCCTTCCAGCTTAGCGGTCAACCGCTAGACTGGGGAGAGGGCTTAATAAGTATCAGGACAGTGACATGGACCCGCAAATCCCTCGGGATCAGTTTCCTTTCACCAGTGTCCGGTTAGCAAGGCGCTGGCGCAAGTTGCTGGATGAGCGCCTGAAAGACCTGGGGGCTACCCAGGCTCGCTGGTTCACCATGGTCTGCCTGCAGCGTGATGGTGGAGGGCTGACATAGCGGGAGATAGCCCACCTGATGGTCATCGAGAATCCGACATTGGTCCGCCTGCGTGTTTTTGAGTAGGTTATGGAAAGCGCGTGACCAGGAGGTGAAGCATGCTACCTAAGGATATCGTTGTCTTTCTTGAAGAGGCTCGGCCCTATGACCGGCGACTGGCGATCGCCGCTGACATCGCTGCGTGCTGGGATGCCTGCCTGATAGCGGTGTTTGTGGCAACGCCACTGAGAGCGATGCCTCATGCGTACGCTGTGGCCGGCCCCGCCATGCGCGCCTTGCTCGAACAGCATCGCGTGCGTGTTCGGGACGCAGAGACTCAGGTCAGGGAGCGGTTTGAGGCAATGGCTCGCGCAAGAGGTATTAGCGCAGAGTGGCGCTTGTCCGAGAGCGAGGTGGCGGAGGAATTAATGCTACACGCGCGCTATGCAGGGCTGGCGTTGGTCCCTCCCTTCGAAAGCTCCCCTGAACCTTCCATGACGGTCAGGATGGCCGAGCATGTTATCTTCGGGTCTGGACGCCCGACTATACTCATTCCTGACGAGTGGCCGGCCGGACGGATTGGACGACGTATCGTTGTTGGCTGGAACGCTAGCAGGGAGGCAACACGAGCTGTCGGCGATGCGTTACCCTTCCTGGCCCAGGCAGAAGCAGTGAAGGTGGTTTGTGTCTGCGATGAACCGGATGGCGAGCTGGAGTGTAGAGAAGATTTCGGCGCGGACCTGTGTCGCCACCTCGCGCGTTATGGCGTACAGGTAACACTGGAACAAGTCGACGGTGGTAAGGTCGGCCCGGTGCTACTCGAGCAGGCGCGGGCGTTCCATGCCGACATGCTGGTGATGGGCGCCTATGGCCATACGCGGCTCACCCGACTGGTGCTGGGTAGCGCTACTCGAACTGTACTCTGTCAAGCGTCAATCCCTGTGCTGGTGTCTCGTTGACTATAAACGAACGCGCTGGCGGGCTATTGACGGAGCCCTTCGGAGAAGTTCCTTAGTAGCTGGCCTGAGAACCTGCTTGAATTGCAGGTCGAATTGGCGCAAACCTGGTTAGTGCGTAACGCAGACTTGCCTCAATGATTAGCTTACGATTTACTGTTACTGAGTCAGCAATATCAGGACAGTGATATGGACCCGCAAATCCCTCGAGATCAGTTTCCCTTCGCCAATGCCCGAGTGGCAAGGCGCTGGCGCAAGTTACTGGATGAGCGCCTGAAAGACCTGGGGGTTACCCAAGCTCGTTGGTTCACCATGGTCTGCCTGCAGCGTGGTGGTGAAGGATTGACCCAGCGGGAGTTAGCCCATTTGATGACGATCGAGAATCCGACATTGGTCCGTCTGCTTGACAGCCTTGAAGAGCAGGGGCTGATTGAACGACGGCCCTGTAAGCATGATCGGCGCGTCAGGTTGCTGTACCTTACCAATACCGGTGAGCGCTTTTCGAGCGAACTGAATGAGCGGGCGAATCTCTTGCGAGAGGAGATGCTGAAAGGCATTGAAGACCAGGATCTGGAAGTCGCTCTGCGTGTGTTTGAACGGGTTATGGAAAATTCCGCCAACCCCAAATATTACTGAACCCGAGACATTTTTCAGACGCGAGCGACAAGATTAGGATTGGAGCGTTCCGCAAATTTCGCCGGCACAGGACGGTTCCATCACGGCTGGCGGTCCGTCGTTATGTGTGTTACGTTCAGTCCATGCTGAACGAAATGAACAAGTTTTGCAGCAGCCTTCCTATCATTGTTGGCGGAACACCGAATCAACTGGCACGGGAAAGTGGGGCAGCATCCGGGAGTATGGTCTTTTGCAACCGGTTCAACCCGCCTTGACAGAGGGCGCTTTATTGAAATCTCGACGTGGCAAAAAGTGTTATTGGAGTTGGTGCTCAGGTTTGTTGCTGGGCTTCCTTGTGACGTCAGCTTCCGCCGACGGCCTGCTGTCCCTGAAAGTGGAAAACGATGCCTTTTCCGCCGGTGGCGATGGTCAATACACCAACGGCGTAGAGGTGATCTGGGCCTTTGAGCCCCCGGATCGACATTGGACCCGCCGTCTTGCGGACGTCATTCCGGGCTGGTCTGGCAGTACTCTTGCGGGCGTAACGTACCGGCTCGGGCAACAGATCTATACGCCCGAAGATATAGAGGTCGAAACGCTTATTAAAGATGACCGCCCCTATGCCGGCCTTTTGTTTGGTGGAATTTCGCTACTGAGCGAAAGGGAGCACGGTGGCTTGCGTTTGGCAGACAGCCTGCATATCGACGTGGGCATCGTAGGACCGGCTTCCGGTGCTGAGGTAGTCCAACGAAATTTCCACGATCTTATTGCGGCAGACAAGCCGAGGGGTTGGGACAACCAGCTTGAGAACGAGCCAGTGATTAATTTTGGTTATGAACGGGCCTGGCTTAAACAACAGGATGTCGCTGAGCTAAGCCTGGAATATGGACCGTCTGCCGGGTTTGCGCTCGGCAACCTGTATACCTACGCTTCCAGCGGCCTTGGGTTTCGTTTGGGAGAGGGGCTTGATCGTAGTTTCGGCATTCCGTCAGTCGCCCCCGCACAAGGCGGGCAATCTTCTTTTCGGCGGGATCGGGGCTTTAGCTGGTACGTCTTCGCTGCCGTAGAAGGGCGCTATACAGCACACAACCTGCTGCTCGACGGCAACAGTTTCGAGGACAGCCACTCCGTTGACAGTCGTGAGTGGGTTGGCGATGCTCAGGTGGGTGCGGCATTGACCTGGGATCGCTGGCAGATCGCCTACACCTACCTGTGGCGCAGCGAAGAATTCGAGGAAAAGGACGGCGTCGATCAGTTTGGATCGATCGTTCTGTCTACCTGGTTATAAGTGAAGGCATGAATTGAACGGTTTTTGAGTCTTTTGCCCATTCAGAGGTTAGTTATATGCAGACAGAGAAGAGTTTGATGGTGCGGCTATTTGGGGTCCGCATGTTGCCAATGTGGTTGGCGGTTCTTTTGCTGGCTGGTTGTGACAATTCCTCCGGTCAGGCAAAGGCTGAACGGTCAGCGCCGCCGCCTCCGGAAGTCGGGGTTGTTGAAATGCAGCCGCAGCGTGTGAACCTTTCAATGGAACTGCCGGGCAGGACCGCCGCTTACCGTATCTCGGAAGTGAGGCCGCAAGTCACGGGCATTTTGCAGGAGCGCTTGTTTGAACAAGGCGCCCAGGTCAAAGCAGGTGAGGTCCTCTACCAGATCGACCCCAACCGATACCGTGCTGCCCATCAACGGGCCCAGGCAGAACTGGAGCGCGCACAGGCCGAATTGCGACAGGCTCAGCGGGAGTGGGCACGTACGTCAGACTTGTTTGAGAAGAATGCGGTCAGCAAGCGTCAGCGTGATGAAGCGCTATCGGCCTTGGAGGCAGCCCGGGCGGATGTCTCCCGATCCGAGGCGATGGTCGAAACGGCGGGTATCGAGCTGGCGTATACCGAGGTCAAGGCTCCCATCGCCGGGCGCATTGGCCCGACACTGTACACGGAGGGTGCACTGGTAACCGCCAATCAGCCCCAGGTCCTGGCGCGCGTGGTTCAGCTTGATCCCATGTATGTCGATATTCAGCTACCGGTCGAAAAACTGGCTCGAATTCGGTCGTCTCTGAATGAGGGCGCGGCTTCTAAGCCCGGCCTAAATGAAGCCGAGACTGTTTTGTTGCGCGATGACGGTACTCTCTATCCGCATAAGGGACGCGTTGACGTTGCGGATGTTACCGTCAACCAAAGCACCAGTTCGGTCACTGTGCGGGCGGTTTTCCCCAATCCTGACGAAGACCTTCTGCCTGGAATGTACGTGCGCGTTCGCCTGAGCGAGGGGGTGCGGGAGAACGCCCTTCTGGCGCCGCAGCAGGGCGTGAGCCGTAATCCGCAAGGCGAGGCCACGGCGTTGCTGGTCAACCCGCAGGGAGAAGTTGTTGCCCGCCAGTTAGAGGCAGAGCGGGCCATTGGCGCTTTCTGGCTGGTGGAGAACGGGTTAGAGCCGGGGGATCGCCTTATCGTCTCCGGTCTGCAAAAGGTTCGGCCAGGGGCCAAGGTGAAGCCGGTTGAGGCAGATGTTCCATTACATCCCACCCAAAACCAGCAAGCCAGTGGCAAGGATAGTTCACAGAAAAGCGCCTCCGACGACGAGGGCCCCGCACAATGATTAATTTCTTCATTTCCAGGCCCGTTTTTTCCTGGGTTCTGGCCATTGTCGCCATGTTGGCGGGCATCATGGCGATCTTCGTTTTGCCGGTCCAGCGATACCCGTCGGTGGCGCCGCCGGCGGTGGAGATTCAGGCCGATTATCCTGGCGCCTCGGCGGACACCGTGTCCAATACGGTGGTTCAGGTCATTGAACAAGAGATGACCGGCCTCGACAATTTGCTCTATATGGGGTCAACAGCGGATTCCTCAGGCCACGCTACGGTTACTCTCACCTTTGCGGCGGGCACCGATCCGGACATTGCCCAGGTCCAGGTGCAGAACAAGCTCAAACTGGCGGAACCGCGGCTCCCGGAGGTGGTGCGCCAGCAGGGGATCAGCGTCGAGAAATCCAGCACCAGTTTTCTGATGGTAATGGCATTCGTCTCTACCGACGGTCGCCTCAGCAAGCTGGATATCGCCGATTTTATCAGCTCCGAGTTAGCCGAACCCATTGGACGGGTAACTGGTATCGGCAGCGTGCAGGTTTTCGGCTCTGAATATGCGATGCGGATTTGGCTGGACCCTTCGGCGTTGACCAATTACGGCCTGACCGTCGCCGACGTGAGCGCCGCCATCGAGGCGCAAAACGCCCAGGTCACCGCCGGCCAGCTCGGCGGGCTGCCCGCGGTCGAGGGTCAGCAGCTCAATGCCACGGTCACCGCCCAGACCTTGCTCACCTCAACCGAAGAGTTCCGCAACATCCTGCTCAAGAGTATGCCCGACGGGTCCCGGGTGCGCCTGGGGGATGTTGCCCGCGTTGAGCTGGGCGGCGGTGCAGTCCAGATTGACACTTTCTACGATGGCGAGCCGGCAGCCGGCCTTGGCATCAATCTGGCGCCGGGTGCCAACTCGCTTGCGGTCACAGAGGCTGTTAAAGCGCGGCTCCAGGAGCTCGAGCCGTATTTTCCGGAAGGGGTGGAGATTCGGTATCCCTACCAGACGGCCCCCTTTGTGGAGGCCTCCATTGATGCAGTGGTGCAGACCATCATCGAGGCAGTCGCACTGGTGGTGCTGGTGATGCTGCTGTTTCTGCAGAGCTGGCGAGCCACCCTGGTGCCGGCGATCGCGATCCCGGTGGTGCTGCTCGGCACCTTTGCGATCATGGCGGCTTTCGGTTTTTCCATCAACATGCTCACTCTCTTCGGTCTCGTATTGGCGATCGGCCTTCTGGTGGATGACGCCATCGTGGTGGTTGAGAACGTCGAGCGTGTGATGCATGAGGACGGCCTGGGCCCGATGGAGGCGACGCGCAAGTCCATGGGGCAGATAGCCAGCGCTCTGATTGGTATCGGTGTGGTGCTGTCTGCTGTGTTTATACCGATGGCGTTCTTCCCGGGCTCCACCGGTGCAATCTATCGGCAGTTTTCCCTGAGTATTGCTGGTGCCATGGTCCTTTCGGTGCTCGTGGCGCTGATTCTCAGCCCCATGCTGTGCGGTCGGATACTCAAGCCCACGCATGAAAGAACCCTGTTGCAAAAACTGTTCGGCTGGTTTGAAACCGGCCTGGCGCGATTAACCCGGGGGTATGTCCGGCTGGTTGGCCATACGGCGCGCCACGCATGGATTTACACCTTTGCGTTCTTCGGGATCGTCGGACTGGTCGCGGTTCTCTTTTTGCGGTTGCCCGGAGGGTTCCTGCCGGCGGAGGACCAGGGCTTTGTTGTGGTTCAGTACCAGCTGCCTCCCGGTGCAACGCAGCAGCGCACAATCGATACCATTGAGGTTATCGAAGATTACTTTATGGACCAGGATGAGGTGCAGGGCCTCTTCACAATCGCTGGTTTCAGCTTCGCTGGCCGGGCGCAGAACGCGGGACTGGCGTTCGTCAATCTCAAGCCATGGAGTGAGCGCGATCCCGAGACGCAAAGCGCCGACGCGATCATTCAGCGGGCGAACCGGGCGCTTGCCGGGCTGGTGCGTGATGGGCGGGCTTTTGCTTTCAATTTGCCACCGATACCGGAATTGGGGCAGGCCCTGGGCTTTGAATTGCGTTTACAGGATCGGGGTGCCATCGGGCACGAAGCGCTCATGGCAGCGCAAGGTCAATTGCTGCAGTTGGCGGCCGAAAGCCCCGTGCTGACGAGTGTGCGCCCCAACGGTTTGGCGGACAATCCCCGCTACAAAGTGGACATTGATTACGAAAAGGCGCAGGCCCTTGGCATAGAGCCGTCCGAGATCAGTCGACTTCTGTCGGTGACCTGGGGCTCGCAATACGTTAACGATTTTCTCCATGAGGGGCGGGTCAAGCGAGTCTATGTTCAGGGTGATGCCCCTTTCCGGATGCTGCCTGAGGATTTTGAGGCGTGGTATCTGCGAGCCGCTAACGGAGAGATGACCCCGTTGAGCGAAGTGACGAACGGACGCTGGGAGTATGGCTCACCGCGCCTTGAGCGTTTCAACGGTGTTCCGTCCCGTCAGATTCAGGGTGAGCCGGCACCGGGCTACAGTACCGGTGAGGCCATGGCGGAGGTCGAACGTTTGATCGCTCAACTCCCGGACGGTGTGGCCGGCGCCTGGAGCGGCCTGTCCTATCAGGAGCGCCAGGCCGGTGCCCAGGCATCCCTGCTTTACGCGCTGTCGGCACTGGTGGTGTTTCTGGCGCTCGCCGCGCTCTACGAAAGTTGGACCATACCCATTTCCGTGATGCTGGCGGTGCCCTTGGGCGTACTCGGGGCGGTACTTGCAGCGATGGTTCGCGGGCTTCCTAACGACGTCTTCTTCCAGGTTGGCATTCTGACCACCGTTGGTGTGACTGCGCGCAACGCTATACTTCTGGTGGAGTTCGCCCGCTCGTTAGAGGATCAGGGAATGAAATTGATCGAGGCAACCAAGGAAGCGGCGCGAGTGCGCTTGAGGCCGATTCTGATGACATCGGTTGCTTTCGGCATGGGTGTGTTGCCGCTTGCTTTCGCCAGTGGTGCCGGTGCAACCACCCGTATTGCGATAGGAACGGCGGTTCTTGGCGGCATGATTTCGGCAACGATACTGGCGACGTTCTTTATTCCACTGTTCTATGTGGTCGTCCGCCGTATCACGGATTTTCTGAGTGGCTCCAGAGACCAGGATGACTCGGCTGCGGCCGCTCCCGGACGGGCAAATGGAGGTGTGGCTGATGACCGTTAAGGTATTGCTGACCACTTTGATGGTGTTGTCACTTGGTGGCTGCTCACTCGCGCCGACTGTTAAGAAGCCCGAGCCGTCGATGCCGGAAAACTGGACGTCCGCACGACTTTCGGCGGACGAGAAACTCCCTCTGGACTGGTGGCGTGGCTATGGCGATCCGGCACTTGTCACGCTTGTTGAGGAGGCACTTGATGCCAACAACGATCTGCAGCTCGCCGCTGCCCGGGTTGCCGAAGCAAGGGCGCTCCTTACCGGACAGCAGGCAGAACGATACCCACTTCTGGAGGTGGAGGGCTCCGCGGTGCGCCAGGGCCCGAGTGAGGAGTCCGTCAACAGTACTGGTGGTCAACCCTTCAATGATATCCAGGTTGGCGGTGTTCTATCGTACGAGCTGGATCTCTGGGGGCGGCTTGCCAATGCCAGCGAAGCAGCCCGGGCACGGCTTCTGGCCAGTGCAGCGAATCGCGAGGCCGTGCGACTGGCCGTGATTGGTGAGGTGGCCAATGGTTACTTCAATTTGCGTGCGCTTGATCGTCAGATCGACATCGCGGAACGCACCGTGTCGTCCCGCCGCGAATCGGTCGCCCTGCAACGGGCCCGGTTTGAAGGAGGCGAGATTAATGAATTGGCCCTGCGGCAGGCAGAATCCGAGCTTGCGGCCGCTGAATCCGAACTTCCGAGGCTTCGCCAACAGCGCTCCCTTCAGCGAAACGCCTTGGCAGTGCTTCTGGGGCGAGATCCACAACGGATTGTACGTAGTGATATTTCCGTAGCGAATACCATTGGTGAGATGGATGTTCCGGCCAGTATCCCTGCAGGCCGACCAGCAGATCTGATGGTTCGGCGACCCGACATTGCCGCAGCCGAACAGGAATTGATCGCGGCCAACGCCGAAATCGGTGTTGCCCGGGCGGCGTTTCTGCCCAGGATTTCATTCGAGGGGCTGCTGGGCCTGCGAAGTGCGTCCGGTGGCGACTTGTTCCAGGGTTCGGCATCCACGTGGCAGTTGGGCGGCTCGTTAGTCGGCCCGTTGCTGGACTTCGGGCGTTCCGAGGCACTAGTCAATCAGGCGGAGGCGCGTCAACGCCAGGCCCTGATTGCGTATCGTCAGGCCATTCAGGTGGCGTTTCGGGAGGTGCTCGACGCGATGGCCGGGGTGCGTGGTACCGAAGATCGCCTGGAAGCGCAGGCCCGGCAGGTAGCAGCACTGCGAAGCACGGCTAAACTTGCGCGATTGCGCTTTGAGGGTGGCGCGTCCAGTTACCTGGAGGTGCTGGACGCTGAACGAAGCCTGTTTACAACCGAACTTGATCTCGTGGAAACGCGGCGCGATCACTTGCAGTCGACGGTTAATTTGTATCGCGCGCTGGGCGGGGGTTGGCAGAATTCATTGCAATCTTCTGATTATGAAAACACTGACTGAATCAGACAGGCGTTTTATTGAGCGCCTCGGTCTTCAGGCTCAATCTGAAGGCTTTTCCCGCATCGCTGGGCAACTTTGGGCGACACTGATCGTGTCGGATGGTCCCGTCAGCTCATCGCAGCTTGTGGATACGTTGCGTGTCAGTAAGGCGAGCGTCAGTACGAATACGTGCTTTCTTGAAAGACTCGGCATTGTTGAGCGTCGAACAATGCCGGGTGAGCGCCAGGACTTCTTCGCGATTCGTCCCCATCCCTACGCTGCCTTGGTGGAAGGGCAGATAAAACGGCTCGAGGCCAGAAAGGAGGTGATCGCCGAAGCCAAGGCAACCATTACCAATGAACAAACGCTTGCCAAGCTGGCTGATCTGGATCAGTTCTACACCCTGTATTATGAGAGCTCCAAAGACCTTCTAAAGCAGCTGAAATCTCAAATCCATGGACATAAAAAATAATAACATCAAAGGTTTAACCTTGGATTTAATCCGGGCCTGAAGGAAACGCGGGCTATGTCAGAGCAACCCTGGCTGGTGTTACTGCGAGGAGGCCTGAATGGTTTTTGCCATCTGGAATGTCTGGTCAGCGGCTCAAAGCAAAGCAGACTAATTAAATTGCCTCTTGCGCACCTATCTACTGATAGGTAAATTAAACGTCGTATGCTTAATGACCAACAGAGGTAACCAATGAAAATTTACGACACTGAAGGCTTTCCCAACCCGCTCCGCGTTCGCATCGCCCTGGCAGAAAAAGGCGCAACGAATAAGGTGGAATTCGTTCCGGTAGATGTGATGAGCGGCGAACACCGTTCCGACGCGTTCAAGACGAAAAACCCCGATGCCACCGTGCCCATGCTGGAACTTGACGATGGCACCTGCATCGCCCAGTGCAACGCCATTACCGAATATATCGACGGCGTCTTCGATGGTCCGTCCCTTACGGGCACAACCCCGAAGGAGCGCGCCCTTATCGCGATGATGAATCTGCGGGCAGAAAACGGGCTGATGAACGCCGTGGGTGCCTATTTTCACCACGCGACCCCGGGGCTCGGTCCGGATCTGGAAACCTGGCAATGCGCTGAGTGGGGCAATAAACAGAAAGAAGTGGCCAGCGCAACCATGGCCTACCTTGACAGTGTTCTGGCGGACAACGAGTTTCTTGCAGGCGACAGCTTCTCGGTCGCAGACATCACCGCCTTTGCCGGCCTGGGGTTTGCGGATTTCGCGAAGGTTGACATTCCCGAGTCCCTGACCCATCTACAGGCCTGGCGCGCAAGAGTCGCAGCCCGTCCTTCAATCGCCGGATGACCCGAAACCTTCGGGTTTAATGCAAGCGCTGAAACCATGAAGCGCACAAAAGGGAGGAATAACATGGAGATTAATGCAGATTTCTCCGAACCGGTGGTTATGCATTCCGACCAGATTGAATGGCAGCCCTCGCCCATGAAAGGGGTGGAGCGGCGCATGCTGGACCGGATCGGGGAGGAGGTTGCCCGCGCCACCACCATCGTGCGTTATGCGCCGGGGAGCCATTTCTCGGCGCATACCCATACCGGTGGAGAAGAATTCATCGTACTCGATGGTGTGTTCCAGGATGAGCACGGCGACTTCCCCGCGGGTAGCTATGTGCGCAACCCCCCAACCACGTCACATAGTCCGGGCTCTGAAACGGGCTGCACGATATTTGTGAAACTGTGGCAGTTCGACCTGGCCGACCGCACTCAGTTCAGCAAGAATATGGAGGCCGAGCTGGGCGCCCCGGTCGGCGGCGTTTCCACCGCAAAGCTGCATGAGGACGATCGTGAGATCGTGACCTACAGCCGGCTCGAAGCAGGAGCGACACTGACATCTGAGGCGCCCGGCGGAATCGAGCTGCTGGTAATCGAAGGCTCGGTGACCGGCAATGGCGAGGTGCTGGCCAGGCATGACTGGCTGCGCCTCCCTGAAGGACACCGGTTGTCCCTGACGGCCGGGGACGACGGCGCCAAGATCTGGATGAAAACGGGGCACCTGCGATTTGCCGGGGCGCCGAGGGTATAAGCCCGGCAATAGCGGGATTGCAAAGGCAGACAGGTGGATAACCATGAACCGTGATACCAGAACAGCCCTGATGGACCTTGCCGAGCACACCGTTCGGTCACGGGGCTTTGACGGGTTCAGCTATGCGGATCTGGCTGAGGCCATCGGCATTCGAAAGGCCTCGATCCATTACCATTTCCCCACCAAGGCGAAGCTCTCCGAAGCCTTGATCGAACGCTACCAGACCAGTCTGCAGCAGGGTCTGGCCGAGATCGAGGCAGCTCATGCCAGCGCCGCTGCGCGCCTCAAGGCACTCATTGCCCTGTACCGCGGAGCGTTGCATGATGGCAAGACCGTGTGTCTGTGTGTTGCCTTTTCGACCTGCCGCGAAAGCCTGTCCGACACCGTCATTGCCAGAGTCGGCGCCGTTCGTGCAATGGTTCTGCAGTGGATTATGGCAATCTTTGAGCTGGGACACAGGGATGGGACCGTCTCGGCCATCCTGGATCCCGCCGATGAAGCGCAGGCGACCCTGGCGATGCTGGAAGGCGCTCACCTCGCCGCGCGCACCGAAGAAGACCTCGCCGTGTTTGATGCCGCAACGCGACTGCTGCGCGCCCGCTGTCGGTAACGACAGGACAGGAATCGCGCTTTGAGCGAGCGATTAAATTCGTGTTCGCTCACCCGGCGACATTTCCTGTGAGCTTTGGTCGATGTCTACCCGTACATAATCGCTACGCAAATTGACTCATAACGAGCGAAAAGGAGCAAACAGATGATGAGCACCCTGAAAACAGCACTGGCAGCAGCCACGCTGTCACTCACTGTTGCAAGTACGCAGGTACTGGCAGAAACGCAAACCAGAACCATTGAGTATCAAGTCGGCGACGAGACCTTCACCGGCTACATGGCCTGGGATGATGAATTCGGGCAGAAGCGCCCGGGGGTTCTGGTTGTCCATGAATGGTGGGGGCACAATGAATTTGCGCGAAATCAGGCAGAACGGCTTGCTTCAGCCGGCTATACAGCCTTTGCGCTGGATATGTATGGCTCGGGTAAACAAGCCGACCACCCTGATACTGCCCAGAAATTCATGCAGGAAGCCACCAGGGACATGGACCAGGTTAAGGCACGCTTCATGAAGGCGATGGACATCCTGAAGAACCACGAAAGTGTTGATACGTCCCGAATTGCAGCACAAGGTTACTGCTTTGGCGGTGCCGTTGTTCTCAACATGGCGCGCATGGGTGTTGATCTGGACGGCGTTGTCAGCTTCCACGGTGCGCTCGGCAGCCCCCTCCAGGCTGAGCCCGGGTCCGTAAAAGCCAGGATCCAGGTTTACACAGGCGGTGCCGACAAGCTGGTCCCCTCGGATCAGGTGGCGAGCCTGGTCAAAGAGATGCAGGATGCCGAAGTCGATCTGACACTGGTGAGCTTCCCCGGAGTACTGCACTCATTTACTAACCCGGGTGCTGACAAGATCGCCGAGGAGTTCGGCATGCCGGTGGGTTATGACGAAGCGGCTGCCGCCCGCTCCTGGGAGGGCGCTATGCGTTTCTATAAGGCCATCTTCGCCGAGTAACACAAGCGAGTGCAAAAAAACCGAAACCGGCATTATTTACAGTGAATTCTGGAACACCAACCGAAAAGCATGAGGAGGTGCAACATGGCAACTGAGAGTTTACCGCGGTTCAATGATGACAATCGTCCAGGTTATAAGTCGCTGGGCAACTCGGGCTTGTTCGTCTCCGAACTCTGCCTGGGAACCATGACCTTCGGCGGTGATGAAGACATCTGGGGCCTGATCGGCCAGTTGCAGCAGGAACAGGCCGACGAACTGGTGAAGATCGCTCTGGAGGCGGGAATCAACTTTATCGATACCGCCAACATCTATGGCTTCGGGGCCAGCGAGCGCATCGTTGGCCAATCCCTGAAAAACCTCGGTGTCCGCCGGGAAGATGTCGTGTTGGCCACCAAGGTGCTCGGCCCCATGGGCGAGGGCCCCAATGCCCGTGGTGCATCCCGTGGCCACATCATGAGCGAATGCAAGGCGAGCCTGGCGCGATTGCAGACCGACTACATTGATCTGTACCAGATCCATGGCTTTGATCCGGCCACCCCGATCGAAGAAACCCTGGAGGCACTGAATACCCTGGTGCAACAGGGCCATGTGCGTTATGTGGGCTTGTCTAACTGGGCCGCCTGGCAGGTCATGAAGGCCATCGGTATCACCCGGGCCCGCAACCTGTGCCCGGTCACGTCTCTGCAGGCGTACTACACCCTGGTGGGGCGCGACCTGGAACGGGAGGTGATCCCCATGCTGGCGTCGGAAAAGGTCGGGTTGATGGTGTGGAGCCCGCTGGCCGGCGGTTACCTGTCCGGCAAATACGAGGGTCCGGACGCATCCGAGGAGAACCGGCGCACTAAGTTCGACTTCCCTCCGGTTAACCGCGAGCGGGGCAAAGAGGTTATCAAGGTCATGCGTGAGGTGGCTGACGGAAAGCAGATTGACGGCGAACCCGTCACCGTGGCCCAGATCGCTCTTGCGTGGCTACTGCACCAGGAACCTGTATCCAGTGTTATTGTTGGTGCCAAGCGACCAGATCAGTTGAAAGCCAATATCCGGGCCGCACAGATCCGATTGTCTGATGACGAGCGTAAAGCTCTGGACGAGGTGAGTCGTATCCCGGAGGAGTACCCGGGCTGGATGATGGCAATGATGGCCGGGTACCGAAATCCTTCCGAGTCCTGAATCCGATAGTGACCCACTTAACACTCTTCGCTGCGCCTCGGCGGCGCAGCCAGTCAATGGGAAAAGCCGTCTATGCTTTCAAAAGGTAAACGTCTGTGGCTCATGGCCACATCAGCTACGTTGTCGATTGCTTCAACCGCCTGCCTGGCAAAGCCCGCGTGGGACGCCAGCCTGGGTGCGGGTGTACTCTATGCTCCGGACTACCTTGGCAGCGACGATTATGAAACCAGGGTCTGGCCGACGATCAATGTGAGCTATGGTGACCGTTTCTACTTTAACATTCGCGATGGTCTTGGCTGGAACCTGATTCGCCACGGCAACTGGAAGCTGTCACCCTTTATTGGTTACATTCCGGGGCGCGACAATGATGAGGATCTTGAACGCCTGGACAAGATTGATGGCGGCGCGATCGCCGGCTTGCGCGTTGCTTACAATCACGACGCATGGTTGTACAGCGCAGCCGTCCAATCTCCCTTCACCGGCGATGTCGATGGCTATCAGGTGGTGCTTAAGGCACGATGGCGGAACCAGTTCAGCGATCAATGGTTTGCCTCCCTGGGGCCGAACCTGACCTACAGCAGTGATGACTGGACAGACGATAGGTTTGGTATTTCCGATACGGAAAGTGCCCGCTCCGGCTTGGCCTCTTATAGCCCTGATGGCTATGCCCGGTATGGCCTGACAGGCAGTTTGACCTATTCGTTGTCTGCGCAATGGTCGGTCACCGCGACCGCCGGGGTGTCACAATTAACCGGCGATGCAGAGGATAGCCCGATTGTCAGTGATATCGGGGAGGCTACCCAAGCCTACACCGGTGTTTTTATGAGTTACCGATTCTGAATGTCTCCGGGGACCGGGGCAATTCTTGTTACGGGAATGGGCAAGTAACCCCTGAATCTCCCGGTTCTGGCTTCGTCGGCTATGTAAGGATTACTTCGGAGCTCAAACACCTGGCTCACTTTTCCTTTAACCGAAACCAGAGTGCGTAAAGCGCCGGAACAAACAGTAGGGTGATCAGAGTGCCGACTGCTACGCCCCCTATAAGTACATAAGCGAGCGGCCCCCAGAACAGGTCAAAGGTCAGAGGTACAAACGCCAGAACGGCCGCCAGGGCAGTGAGTACCACGGGGCGAGCGCGTTGGACGGCTGCCTCGACCACGGCTTCCCGAGCAGCCATCCCAGTTGTGAAGTTGTCCTGCACCTGCTGCGTCAGAATCATGGTGTTTCGCATCAGGATACCGCCCAGGCCAATGAGCCCCAACAACGCGGTAAAGCCAAAAGGTTGATTAAACAACAGCAAAGCCAGCACAGCGCCAATGAGTCCCAATGGCGCGGTGGCCAGAACGGTCAAGGTGCCGATAAATGAACGCATCTGAAGCATGATGAAAATCAGCATCAACGCCAACATCACCGGTTGTAAAGTCTGAATGGAGGCGTTGGCTTTGGCGGATTGCTCCACCGTACCGCCAATTTCAATACGATAACCGTCCGGTAACCGTTCACGCAGGCCTGCCATCGTACTCCAGATCTCTTTGGTGACATCCGGTGGCTGGGCGCCTTCCACATCCGCCTGAACGGCCAGGAAGGGGGCGCGGTTGTAACGCTTTATAACCGGTTCCTCATAACGAACCTGCCACTGCCCCAGTTGTTTTACGGAGAGTTTGCGGCCGTCGCGGGTTTTGATTTCAAGATCTTCGGGCATCATGATTTCACCGCGGGCATTACGCGCCACCAGTTGAACGCTCCTTATGCCCTGGCGTAACTCGGTAACGGCCACGCCGCGAAGCTGGAACTGGAGTTGCCGTGCAACCTCTGCCGGGGTCAGGCCCATCCAGCCCAGGTTTTCCGGGTCCAACTCAAGATAGAGCGTGGGCACACGCTCATCCCATTCGAGGTGCGGCATGACGATGTTCGGATGCCCGGTCATGAGAGTCCGAATCTGGTGCGCGATCTCTCTGAGTTGATCGGGTTCCGGACCCAACACTCGAAAACTGACCGGCCAGGCCACCGGCGGGCCGTACAGCAAACGCGTTACACGCACTCTCGCCTCAGGAAACTCACCCGCCGCGATTTTGGCCTCCAGCGTCGAGATGATGTGATCGCGCCCTTCAACGTCCTGCCCGATGGCAATCAACTTGGCAAACGCCGGGTCCGGCTGCTCGGGGTTTGCCGATACGAAGAATCTGGGTGCACCGGCACCGATGTAAGCGGACAGGCTTTTAACCTCCGGCATGTCCATCAATATCGCTTCGAGGCGTCTGACGCTTTGATCCGTGGTGGCAATAGCGCTCCCCTGCGGAGCATAGACACTGATCAGAACCTCGGGGCGATCAGAACTGGGAAAAAACTGCTTCTGTACCTGGGCTGCCATACCGAAAGCACTGAGAGCCAGTAAACCCACTGTGAGAAAAACGACGGTTTTCCGGTACCTTACACACGCTGCAATCACCCCACGCAACCGCTGATAAAAAGCGCTTTGATAAAGGTCCTGGCCAGTATGCCCGATGTAATCGGGCAATAGCTTGACGCCCAGATAAGGCGTAAAGGTGACCGCCACCCCCCAGGAAATCAGCAACGCAAAAGCCAGCACCCAGAAGATGTTACCGGTGTATTCCCCGACACCCGACTGAGCAAAGCCGATGGGGACAAAACCGGCCACTGTTACTAGCGTTCCAGACAGCATGGGCGCGGCTGTGACGCTCCAGGCATGACTGGCTGCCCGTACCCGGTCCCAGCCACTCTCCATCTTCACAATCATCATTTCAATGGCGATGATCGCATCGTCCACTAACAGGCCCAGTGCGATAATCAACGCGCCCAGGGTGATGCGGTCCAGGTTAATGCCCGCTATTTTCATCAATAAAAAGGTCAGCCCGAGAGTAACGGGAATCGCAATGCCCACCACTAAACCCGCACGCAGGCCGATCGCCAGAATACTGACGCCCATTACGACGACCAATGCCACCAGAAACTTGACCTGAAAAAGATCAACGGCCTGAGTGATGGCCTCAGCCTGGTTGGTCAGGGTCTGTATTGACATCCCCAGGGGCAGCCTGGCCTGTTCAGTGCTGACAAACTTACTGAGCCGTTCACCAAACTCCAGGCCATTTTCGCCCGCCTCCATGACGACGCCCAGGAGGATCGCATCCTCACCGCTGGAACGGACGATGTAGTTCAACGGATCTTCATAGCCCAAACGCACCTCGGCCAGATCAGACACGGTGATAACTTGGTCTCCGATACGCAGAGGTACTGAGGCGAGGCGCTCAAGGTCAGACAGGTCAATGTTGCTGCGGACATAAACCCGCGGGCCGGCAAGATCAACAAAGCCCAGAGGCTCAAGGCGATTGTTGGCCTCTATCGCCTGCAACACTTCTTCTGCCGACAAGCCGAGATTGTTGAGCCGGTCCTGATCAAACTCGAGATACACCCGCTCAGGACGCTCGGCCAGGATCTGTGCCTTTTGCAAGCCGGGTAGCCGTTGCAGGCGATCTCGTATCGCTTCTGCCTCGCGGGTCAGTTCACGCATTGGCATTCCCGGTGCTGTGAGGGCCATCAGGGAGAAATACACGTCTGAGAAATCATCGTTAACGATGGGGCCGATGACACCACGGGGGAGATTGGGGCTTTCATCGGACATGCGCTTGCGAACTTGATAGAAGAGATCGGGCATTTTTTCACTAGGCGTATAATCCTGGAACCGGATAAGCATGGTGGCCTGTCCGGGCCGAATGGTGGTTTCAACAGTGTCGAAATACGCCACTTCCTGTATTCGTTTTTCCAGGCGGTCCACCACCTGATTCCGTAGCACCTCAGGGGTTGCTCCTGGCCAAACCACAGAAACCACCATTGCCCGGACAGTGAACGCAGGGTCTTCCGCCCGACCAAGGGATGAGAACGCGTAGAAGCCCGCAACAACGGACATCAAAAGAAAAAAGAGGGTGACCGAACGCTCGCGCACTGCCAGTGCGGAAAGATTAGGCAGGCTCATTGAGCCAGCTCCCGCACCGCCATGCCAGGCGTGAGCAGGTGTGTCCCTAATGCGACGATCGGCGTAGTCGCGTTGATGTTGGCCCGGATCTGCGCATACTCCTCACCCAAATCGATAACCTCGACCGCAAGGGGGGTCACCATGCCGTCGGAGACCAACCAGACCTGCGGCGTTTCTCCTCTCTCATCAAGGGCACCCAGCGGTACACGATGGCTGGCCGTGGTTTGTTTCTGCATCAGCCGGACACTCACCACTGAACCAAGCGTTAAAGACGAAGGGTAGGGCCCCTCCAGGCTGTATCGGGCACGCCAGCTCCGGCTTCTGGCGTCGGCAGCCCCGGCAATCTCTCTCAGATTCACCGCAAGCTGTTCGCCATTGGGTAAAGGAACATAACCTTGCCGGGGCGGGTTGCTGCCCTGAGGTAAAAAGACCTCGACTTCCAGGGATTGATCTTCAGCCAGAACGGCAAGGGTTTGACCGACACCCACAACCTGGCCGGGCTCAACGATGACCTCGGTGATCACGCCTGCATTGGCGGCTTTTAGTTCCGCATATCCCAGAGCATTCTGAGCCTGCTGATTTCGTGCAGAAGCCGTTTCCACCTGGCTGCGTGCTTCACGCTCCGCCAGTTCAAGGCGTTGCAGGGTTTGTTCGCTGACAAACTGACGTCCTACCAGTTCCTGCTGTCGCTGGAGCTCATTAGTGGCAATGGCCAGGGCCGCTTCTGCACGCCTCAGATCTGCGGCGGCCCCCTCCGCGGTTGCGATAAGGTCTCGTGAATCGAGTTTGAACAGTAAGTCGCCTTTTTCCACGCGCTGACCGGGATCGATGAAACGTTGTTGAATCCGGCCGGCGATCTGAAAGGCCTGGGGAACTTCGTGGCGGCCTCGCAGGGTTCCTGAAAACCTCTGAGATGTTGGACCTGCCTCCTTCAATTCCACTGTTTTTACCCAGGGAACAGGGGGGCGGGCCTCTGGAGGCGTTTCCGCGGACTGCTGACAACCTGACAGAATGAGCAGCGAGATAAACAGGGTCAGCAGAAAGCGCATGGCAGATGTCTCGATCGGCAAGATTAAGGTGTGGATATCAGTTCTCGCGGCATCCAGATAAAGCTAGTTGCAGGATAGCATCGCGAACGATGTCCTTCTGCTCCATAGGCAGAAAATGGGTCGTGCCCTCAAGAACCCTGACGTCAGCCGAAGGCAGCAGGGCCTTCAGGCGTTTTTGTGCCTTTGGTGAGAAGGTTGACCCGCGTTCCGCGGCCAGTGCTATAACCGGGCACCGCAACTGACGAATACCGGGCCAGGGGTTGTGTTCGGTATGGGCAAAGGTGGTGCTCTCCCATTCGGGCGCACACGCCAATTGAACTTGGTCACCCTGCGGCACGAAGGCGTGTTGGACGTAGGCGTTCAGCCATGCTTCGGGCCAGGTCTTGAAGCCACCGCGGCCACGATAGTTGTCCAGCGCAGCAGCGTGCGAATCAAATACCCTGCGCCGACGTGCCGCTCCGGCGGCCAGCGACAACCGATGTGACTGACGCAGCAGCTTGGCCAGCCCCAACTTCAGGCCCTGCACCGGATCCATGATCACCGGTTCCGCCAGAATCAGACCCAGCACTTTGTCAGGCCGCCGGGCAGCGGCCATGATGCTGGTGGTGGCACCGATGGAATGGCCGGCAAGCCAGACCGGTTCGTCCAGGCATTCCAGCAGAGCGATCAGGTCGCGATAATAGGTTTCCCAGCCCCGGAATGTCGACAGGTTGGCTGCACCAACGCTGGCCCCGTGTCCTCGCATGTCCCAGGCCAGGACATTGACGTCCGTGGCGAGCTCGTCAAGCAGTGGATGGTACAGGCGGCCATGGAAACCCGTGGCATGGGCCCAGTGCAGTGTGGGTCGCGCTTTGGATTGCGGCCAGCGCCACAGTGCGATATCGGCGCCATCCGTCGCCCGGAATTCGTCGCGTTCAGGTGTGTTGTGCTTAATGTCCATGACGGTCTTCTTGTTGGGCGGCCATTGTCGGGAGCAATAACTGAACCTGACCAGTGGCGATCGGTTTTTTATCATCGCCTTGCCAGCAGGTCACCTGGACCAGGCTGGTGCGCCTGCCTTGCCGAATAATGTCGGCCCTGGCGAACGTCGATCGGGCCTTCGCGGAGCGGAGGTAATTGATGTGGCTGTCGAGAATGCGCGGGCAACGTGTCTCTGCATCCTGGCTTTGCGCAGCCACCCGCGCGGTGAGTTCGATCAGGGCTCCAAGCACGCCGCCATGGAGGGCTGGTAGCATGAAGTTGCCAATCAGCGCTTCACGACACGGCAAATGAACCAATACGCCTACATCACCGCGCTGAACCTCAAGCCCGAGGTGCTGTGCATAGGGAATGCGCTCCAGAAGAGCCTGCCAGTCAGCACATTCTTTCGCACTTTCCGCAGTGCCTGAGATTTGTGGGGCCGAATCGCCAGTCGTGCTCATGCGCTCTCCTTTCCTGGTCCACCTGCATGCAATTGCTGTCCCTGGGTGTTACGCATGAAGGTGGCGTTTGCCGTCGCTAGTAACTCGCGATTTCCCTCGCTAAGGATGTCACAATGAATAAACGCGACATCGTCCGATAAATGACGACAGGTGGCCACCGCTGACAGGGCCCGGTCGCCGATGGCAGGCCGCAAATAATCCATGCGCAGATCCAGAGTGGCAATGGGCATCAACTCCAGGGCACCCGCGAATACCGCCAAGCCTCCGGCGGAGTCTGCCAGCGAGTAAAGTACGCTGGTGCAGATTTCTTTTGTATCCTTATGGGCGAACATCCATGACTGCGGGGTTAGCCGCATACAGACCTGGCCCTGGTCTACCGAGACAACTTGCATGCCCAGATCCCTGCCGTGAGGAACCTGTTCGGTGAACTGCCACGCCGTCGTCACAGCGTCACTGTGCTGAAGTTTGTTCAGATCGTTCATCAGATCCGCCCAGTCTGACATGCATTTCGCGCAGGGGCGGAAGTGTAGAGGACCAGTGGATTGTCATAGGTCATTGCCATGGCGTTCTCTTGTGAGTAGCATTGTTTCCAAAGTTTGGTTGGTCAACCAACCAAAAGTCAACACTTTGTTAATCCAAATGGCACGGCACCGGTGTAATGGCGTGCGATCAGTGAAACGAATCGAATGATGGCTGCTCTGATGATTAATAAACGGGATTGCTCAGGAGATGTTTAAGCCATGGTTGACAGACAGATTACCCCTGCAAGCAAATTAGGCGATCAGGGTAACGTTTTGTCTAACGCCGCCCGGCTCTTTCGAGAGAAAGGTTTTGAAAGGACGTCTCTAAAGGAGATTGCCGAAGCCTGCAATATGCTGCCCGGAAGTCTGTATTATCGTTACAGCAGCAAGGAAGCGCTGCTCGTTGAGCTGATGCGTCGGGGAGTAGACCTGGTTACAACAGAGGTTGAAACCGCGTACGCCAGCTCGGACGATCCCGTGGAACGATTGCGTCTTTGTATCAACGCACATTTGCACGCCCTGCTGGTTGATTCGGATACGGTTTACGTACTTTTGTTTGAGTGGCGTTCACTGAGCGCGGAGGCCCGCGGGGACATCATCGCTTTGCGTGACCAGTATGAATCCCTTTGGGCCGAGATCATCGAAACGATGATTGAGCAAGGCGTGATTCGGAAGGATGTCAATGCTCGCCTGCTTCGCCTAATCGGCCTCGGGGCGCTCAACTGGGTCGCAACCTGGTTTGATCCGAAAGGTGTCTATACACTCGACGGCATTGGTGATTTTGTCTGGAACGTCATCATGGATGGTGTAATCAGGAAAAGTGTACGAACATAGGCACTGGCTCCCCAAGCGTAATTAGCGCCGGTTTATGTTTGTTAATCACGTGTATAGATGGTGTGTGATCTGACGTTTAGCCTGAATTGCTCAGGTGGCTGGCCAAACCAGCGTTTGAAGGCGCGTCTGAAATTGGCACTGTCGTGATAATTCATCAACGCGGCAATGGCCTCGATTGACAGTTCGCTGTCACGCAGGTATAGCGCTGCCTGCTGAGACAGAATCTCGTCACGGATTTTTCGAAAACTGCTGCCTTCATGGTTGAGTTTACGCGCCAGGGTGCGTTTGCTGATGAACAGAGAAGCAGCCGCTTCCTCTTCACTGAGCGTTCCCGGCGGCCGGGACAACATCATCTTCTTCAGCCGGGTCTGGTAGCTTGGCTTATCGGACTGAAGTTGCGCAAGCATGGCTTCACACTGTCGCATGGCCAGATGATAGTTTTCATGATTGGCAGAGGCGTTTGGTTCCCGACACAAGGCCATCGGCAAGCTGAGTTTTAATTGGCTGCAATCAAAGTGAATCTGCCCGGACAAAAAGTCCGAATACGTTGCGTGATACTCGGGTTTCGGATGGGCAAAGCATACTTCAGCCTCGCGCAAAGGGCGGCCAACCATGAACTCGCCGAATTCGAAAAGTGCCTTGACCATCGCATCCGACAGGCAACGCTGTATGTCATCGTCTAATGGCCCCAGGTACTGCAGAATACATTCCAAACGCTCACCGACTTGCTGCAAGTGCAACTGGATGAAGCTCGCGCGCGTGGGCAGGAATGTCCGAATCGCGTGTAGAGCAGTGAGGAGGTCGGGGCTGCTGTAAGCCACGAACCCCATTGCTCCGTGGGTTGCCGGAGTCATTCGTTTACCCAGCCTTAACCCAAATTCTGGCTGGCCGGACAGATCCATTGCATTACGCAGGATCTGTATCTGCTGAGCCACAGTAAGCAGTCCGTCCTCGCTCAAAAATTGCGTCACCCCAAGTCCAGTGCCCCGCAGCAGACGCGGAAGTTGTCTGGCTGTCAGATTCAGCTCACGTGCAACTAGCCGTGAGTAATTCGATGGAATATCCGGACCGGGACTTTGCAACTCCTCCATTTTCTTCCGCGCCGCCATCATTGATACCCCCCTTCCTAAAGTTTCGCCATTTTGTCTTCAAATGACCCCTGCTTGTCAAGAAATGACCTGAAAAATATGCTGGCAGACAGGCAATATCTGTCAATCATCAATGCTGGTAGGAGAACAACATTGGGCAAAGTTACGTTTATCGAACATGATCAAACTGAACATGTCGCAGAATTCAAAGCTGGTTCCTCGGTAATGCAAATCGCTGTTGATAGCGCCATTCCCGGTATCGACGGGGATTGTGGGGGGGAGTGCGCCTGCGGTACCTGCCACGTTATCGTCACGAACGAATGGTTCAGCAAGACAGGCACGCCTGGCAATGAGGAAGAACAAATGCTGTCAATGACACCGGAGCGGGCGAGCACTTCGCGCCTGGGCTGCCAGGTGGTACTGACTGATGAAATGGACGGCATGACCGTGCATTTACCCGAGTTCCAGATGTGAACACAGGAGGACGCATGCCAACACTGCCCAGAACATTTGACGACATTCAGTCCCGACTGATTAACGCCACCTCCAGGGTGGTGCCGATGCAGAGGCAAATTCAGGGACTGAAATTCTTAATGAGCGCCAAGAGGAAGACCTTCGGCCCACGCCGACCGATGCCCGAATTCGTTGAAACACCCATCCCGGACGTTAACACGCTGGCCCTTGAGGACATCGATGTCAGCAATCCGTTTTTATACCGGCAGGGTCAGTGGCGCGCCTATTTCAAACGGTTGCGTGATGAGGCGCCGGTCCATTACCAGAAGAACAGCCCTTTCGGCCCCTTCTGGTCGGTAACTCGGTTTGAAGACATCCTGTTCGTGGATAAGAGTCACGACCTGTTTTCCGCCGAGCCGCAAATCATTCTCGGTGACCCTCCGGAGGGGCTGTCGGTGGAAATGTTCATAGCGATGGATCCGCCGAAACACGATGTGCAGCGCAGCTCGGTGCAGGGAGTAGTGGCACCGAAAAACCTGAAGGAGATGGAGGGGCTGATCCGATCACGCACCGGCGATGTGCTTGACAGCCTGCCTACAGACAAACCCTTTAACTGGGTACCTGCTGTTTCCAAGGAACTCACAGGCCGCATGCTGGCGACGCTTCTGGATTTTCCTTACGAGGAACGCCACAAGCTGGTTGAGTGGTCGGACAGAATGGCAGGTGCAGCATCGGCCACCGGCGGGGAGTTTGCCGATGAAAATGCCATGTTTGACGACGCGGCAGACATGGCCCGGTCTTTCTCCAGGCTTTGGCGGGACAAGGAGGCGCGCCGCGCAGCAGGCGAGGAGCCCGGTTTCGATTTGATCAGCCTGTTGCAGAGCAACAAAGAAACGAAAGACCTGATCAATCGGCCGATGGAGTTTATCGGTAATTTGACGCTGCTCATAGTCGGCGGCAACGATACGACGCGCAACTCGATGAGTGGTGGCCTGGTGGCCATGAACGAATTCCCCAGGGAATTTGAAAAATTGAAGGCAAAACCGGAGTTGATTCCGAACATGGTGTCGGAAATCATCCGCTGGCAAACGCCGCTGGCCTATATGCGCCGAATCGCCAAGCAGGATGTCGAACTGGGCGGCCAGACCATCAAGAAGGGTGATCGAGTTGTCATGTGGTACGCGTCGGGTAACCGGGACGAGCGCAAATTTGACAACCCCGATCAGTTCATCATTGATCGCAAGGACGCACGAAACCACATGTCGTTCGGCTATGGGGTTCACCGTTGCATGGGCAACCGTCTGGCTGAACTGCAACTGCGCATCCTCTGGGAAGAAATACTCAAGCGTTTTGACAACATCGAAGTCGTCGAAGAGCCCGAGCGGGTGCAGTCCAACTTCGTGCGGGGCTATTCCAGGTTGATGGTCAAACTGACACCGAACAGTTAATTAACCGATTGACCAGGATGGCATCCGAACGTGTGGAGAGTCCAATCCCAGGGCACAGCGAAAGAGATAGCCTATGGTAAGCAAACGTAAAGAGAGGACGGTCATTGTTGGCGGTGGGCACGCAGCAGGTGCCCTCCTGACAGCCTTACTCCAAAAAAAATATCAACATGAGGTCGTTCTGGTGGGGAATGAACCTCATCCGCCCTACCATCGACCGCCGCTGTCCAAGAATTACCTGACAGGAGACGTTGATCAGGAGTCGCTGTACCTGAAACCGCGCTCGGTATACGAGAACGCAGGCCATCAGTTGCGGCTCGGTGTGCGCGTCGAACAAATTGATCGGGACAGTAGCACCATCAGCTTGTCGGATCAGAGCAGGCTGCAATACGATCGACTGGTCCTGGCCACCGGGTCACACCTTCGACACCTGAACGCGCCCGGGGCTGACTTAAATGGCATTCATTACCTGCACGACATAGCTGATTCAGAGGTACTGCGTGAACAGTTAGTTGCTGGAAAGCGCCTGGTCGTCGTGGGTGGTGGTTACATCGGCCTTGAGGTGGCGGCCAGTGCCAACAAAAAAGGTGTTAATGTCACGGTGCTAGAAGCCGCCGAACGTCTTATGCAGCGCGTTACGGGCCCGGAAATATCAGCGTTCCTTTACGACAAACACCGTGGCGCCGGCGTGGACGTACGTCTGAACACAGCGGTAACCGGCTTCGAAGCGGGCGATCAGGGGCATGTGGCTGGCGTGACGTTGGCGGACGGAAGCACCGTACCGGCCGACATCGTCCTTGTGTCGATCGGCATTATCCCGGAAACCGCTCTGGCTAAGGACGCCGGCCTGCCCTGTGATAACGGTATTATTGTTGACGAATTTACCCGTACCGAGGACCCCGCCATCTTGGCGATCGGTGACTGCACCCGGCACCGGAATCTTTTCTTCGAAAAGATGCAACGACTCGAGTCTGTCGCCAATGCTGTCGATCAGGCTCGTACAGCCGCGGCAACCCTGATGGGTGAGGAGAAACCCTATGATAGCGTTCCATGGTTCTGGTCAAACCAGTACGATGTTCGTCTGCAGATGGTAGGATTGTCGCAAAATCATGATCAGCGAGTGGTTCGAGGCACCCCCGAGGATAAAGGATTTGCCGTGTTCTATCTCCGCGAAGGCTGTGTTATTGCTGTTGACGCGGTCAACCTGCCCCTTGCTTTTTTGGTAGGCAAGACACTCGTTCAACAACGCAGAACGATCAACCCGGAACTAATAGAGGATCCGGATACTGAACTGAAATCTTTGGTGAACGGAAGGCTCCAGAGTTGAAGGCAATATGTTGCGTGGCAACCGAAGCAGCCAGTCACCGGAGTGAGCCAATAAATATGAACTTGATCCTCTTAACAATAAAAGATTGTGACTTTGCGCGACCGCTATGGGTTGAGGTGTATATCACTGAATCTTGGTTAAATCACACCAAGCACTTAATGTTTTCGGCCTCTTCTCTTGGAAGTGTCACTGTTGAAGCCGTTGGAAAGTGGCATCCAAGAACGGGCTACTCAGAGTTCAAACTGCAGGCAGTCTGTAAATCAAACAGAGTGAGATTCAGGCTTGTTGGAGATGTAAATGGGAGGCGGGTTCTGACATCCGGTATTGATATCAGGACACTTGACCAATTGAATCAAAGGTATGGCGCTAATGAAACAGTTTTTTATAGCAAGGACGTACCAGTGCTGATGGCAATCTATTACTCAACTAAACGGTTAGAGGTTTTTAAATAACGTTTGCTGGCTGCATTCAGCAACCTTTTGATCGGTGAAAAATATCTGCTGGCGTAGGCCTCAAGTTTGGGAATTCTCGAACATATGATGAAAGAAATGATTTGGGTCACTTAGGGAGACTCTGAATAAGTCCCCAAAATCAGCGATAATACGGCCGTCGTCAACCGCATAGGATCGTTGCCACCATGGATCAGATCACCTTCTCCGAAGCCGAGTACCAGACCAAAAAGCGCAAAACCCGCCGCGAGATCTTTCTGGAACGGATGGACAAGCTGATTCCGTGGAAGCAG